>CAYGFS010000005.1:16321-37876 GCA_964349305.1 uncultured Pseudomonadales bacterium | reverse complement strand
AAAGGGAATAGCGGTAGCAAAGAAAATGGCGCCAGAAAAAAGCGGAAACTGCCACCAACTAAATTTATTTTTAATAGAGACAATCCAAAGAATCGGAGCGATCAAAACCATGATTGGTTTGTAGGCAACCGCCAGTCCATAAAGGACTGCGGAGAAGAAAGAATTTAGATTCAAGAATCTAGGATTAGGCTTCATCAGACATGTTAGTGAGAGAAGCGCAAGGAGCGAGGGAATGGTATCGACCTGACCCCAAAAAGCGCTATCCCCAATCAAGGCTGGGGACAGTAGTAGTAAGACGCTAGACAATAGACGATAGTGAGGATTAGATTTTGTAATGAAATAAATGAGAATGAGTTCGATCAAAATGTGTACTAGTTTGAATGTTTGGCCAAAGGGGAGCGAGAGCACAACTGCGAGCTTCGAGATCGGGGCAAAAGTGAGAATGGGGAGCGGGAGATAATCTGACCAAACCGAGGTAAAAAAAGCGCGAGGGCCGTGGATCCAAAAGGAACGAGACCAGGATTCAAAAGTGCCGATATCGTATAGCTGAGCAGGGGTGGTGGCGCCGTAGAGACGGATCCCAATCGCGAGGATAACAATGAGGGTCGTGAGAGTAAATTTAGCGCGTGAGCTGAGTTTTAACATAGGTTTGTAATTCAATTAAAGAGGGGTTAGGGATGAGCACCCATTGTCCGCCATAATTTTTGGTAACCTTGGGGTTTGACAACATGTCGGTGAGGGCGATACTTTCGATATTGTCTAATTTACCAATCCCGAGGATGACTTTGAAGAAACTGGCCTGTTCACGTGAAGTAATATTGGTGTCGACCGAACTGACGACGCTGTTTTTGAGATCGTCAATGGCGGTGGTACTAAAGAGAGTTTGGGACGACAAAACTTTGCGTCTAAAAGCGAGAATGATCTTTTCTTGACGTGCTCCCCTAGCAAAGTCCGTACCCTCATCACCCAGGGCGTGGCGGGAGCGCGCAAATTTGAGGGCGGTCTCACCGTCCATATGGGTGAGTCCCTGGTCAAAATGAATATGTTCATAACGAGCACTTTCTGGCTCCGCGGTTTCCTTGCCGGGGATGGGGTATTTGTAGTCGTCAAAGGTAGTAGTAACTTCGACATCAATACCGCCGACCGCGTCGATAGCTTTGACAAATCCCTGAAAATCTAACACCAGAGCGTAATGAACCTGAACCCCTAAGATTTCTTCAACGGACTTTTTGACTAAGTTGCGACCCTCTCCCTCACCCTTTTCTCCCCCATAATGATAGGCAGTATTGATCTTGGCGGCGAGGGAATCGACCCAGATGTCGCGAGGGATCGGGATCATTTTAGTTTTATCACCATTTAAATCGAGAGAGACGAACAACATGCTGTCGGTCAGATCGCCTCCGGCATGATCGGCCCCACCGATGCCTAGTAAAAGTACATTGGTTCTACCAGAATCGTTTTGCAAAATATCGGCGGGCGAGGATACTACTCCAGAGACGACATTGCGGGCGTTTTGACTGCGGACATACCAAATACCCAAACCGAGTAATACGACAAAAAAGATGAGGCCTACCACGCGCCAGGCTCTGTGGGGAGTGACCACTTTGGGACTGGGTGATTTAGACTCCACGCGGAATCCTCTCTAGAATGTCCTGGAAATGCTGGGGGTCGAGACTGGCCGTGGCGACCAAGACTCCGGCGAGATTGAGGGTTAGCAGCGCGTCGATATTGTCCCGGTTGACGGAGCCGCCATACATAAATTGAGCCCCAGGGGCAAAATTGTGGATTTTGGACTTGACTTCGCTGATGAGTTCGGGTGGGGCGGACTGTGTGCCCCCAATGTCGTCCGCAGGTTCAAAACAGTAGATACATTTGAGTACAAGACCGGAGTCGAGGGCCGCAAATTGAGGGGTGATATCCCCTGCTTCCAGGCAAACGATGGGAGTAATCCCGACGGAGACAAGCTCGCGCACTTTGGCGGCCACGTCGACCGCGGTCTCATGGAAATAACGGCGGCGTTCGGAGTGGCCCACGATACAATAAGTGACGCCCAATTCTTGGAGTTGTTTGGCGCTGACTGCGCCGGTATACGACCCTGGGGGAAAAGGAGAAACGTCCTGGGCGGCAAGATGTTTACCAGTTTTCCAGTGTTCCAGTTTTCCAGTGAATATTAAAAGATGGGGGAAGCTGGGGGCGATAACCATATCTGGGGTAGGTTTGACGGTTTTGATCCAGTCTTGTACCTCAGCGAGGGATTTGTTCGATTTAAAATTGGCCACGACTAAAAAGGTCATATGTAGTACTATTGTACCTTATGTATGGCTACCTAGATGAGTTAAACGATGAACAAAAGGCCGCGGTGCTCCACGCGGGGTCACCCCTACTGATTATGGCGGGAGCAGGATCGGGCAAAACCAAAACCCTGACCTACAAAGCCGCTTACTTGATCCACTCCGGCGCAATACGGCCGGAGCAGCTACTGATGGTGACTTTTACCAACAAAGCGGCGGGGGAAATGAAAGAGCGACTGGCAAAAATCGTGGGGGGGAAGGTACCAAATGTGGGAACTTTCCACTCGATGTCGGCACGAATTCTGCGGAGAGATGCCATGGCGGCCGGATTATCACCCGATTTTGTCATTTATGATGACGGCGATCAGGAGGCACTAGTCAAAGAAATTTTGGGGAGTATGCAAGTCGACTCTAAGCGGTTTAAAGCCAGATCACTGATGTCGATGATCTCCGGAGCCAAACAAGAAATGGTAACCCCCGAGCAATATTTAAGCATGGCGCACGGACCATTTCAGGAAGTGGCGGCAGAGGTATATATCAAATATCAAAAACAACTCAAGGCTTATGGATCGGTTGATTTTGACGATTTGCTCTCGATGAGCGTCAAATTGCTGCAAGATAACCCAAGTATTTTGGAGAAATATCAAGACCTATTTAGATATATTTTTGTGGATGAGTACCAAGATACCAATACAGCCCAGTATTTGTTTACGACCCTCCTAGCCAGGAAATACAAGCAAGTCACGGTGGTCGGGGATGCCTCCCAATCGATTTATCGCTGGAGAGGGGCGGACTACCGCAACATGGCCAAACTAAAGAAAGAATACCCAAACTTGACTGAACTACAGCTATCACGTAATTATCGCTCTACCCAAAATATCCTGGACGCGGCAACATCCGTCATCGGCAACAACAAAAACCACCCCATCCTGTCGTTGTGGACAGAAGCGGGACCAGGTGAAAAAATCACCATGATCGAGGCATATAGCGGGGCCGATGAGGCGCAGCGAATTGTGGCAGAGCTGACCAAACTCCACGCAGATCACGAGTGGAATGAGATGGCGCTCCTTTACCGTACCAACGCCCAATCACGCAGTATTGAAGAAGCCTTTATCCGCGCCGGGATCCCCTACGTCCTGTTTGGCGGAACCAAATTTTACGAGCGTAAAGAAATCAAAGATTTGATTTCGTATTTGAGAGTATTGCTGAACCCCGAGGACGGAATAAGCTACAAACGAGTGGAAAAGCTAGGTAAACGCAAGCTGTCGCAAGTTTTAAACTTGCCCCATGAGATGGATACTGAGGCAGCTACCCCAGCCGAGCTACTAGAAGCCGTGATTTCGTCATCGCAGTACCTGGCGCAGTTTGATGAAGAAGTAGAGGAAGAACTGGCACGAATAGAGAATATTAAAGAGCTGCAATCGGTGGCGACCGAGTTTGAGAGTATGCCAGAGTTCCTGGAAAACGTTTCGCTCGTCCAAGCGGAATATTACGAAGGAGAGAAGCTGGGCAAAGGAGAAAAGCGTGACGCCGTAACGCTAATGACATTGCACGCGGCGAAGGGTCTGGAGTTCCCCATCGTCTTCCTGATCGGGATGGAGGAGGGACTGTTCCCCCACTCCCGCTCGCTTATGGAGATCGAAGAAATGGAGGAGGAGCGGCGCCTCGCATATGTGGGGATTACCCGCGCCAAGAATAAGCTCTATTTGTCGTGGGCCAAGCAGAGGATTGTTTGGGGAACCCCTTCTGCACAAAATCGATCACGGTTTATTGATGAGATTGATCCGCAACTAATTGTTGCGGAGTACTCCAGTTCTCCAGTGTCCCAGTTTTCCAGTGGGAACTTCTCGCCATCAAGCAAGAAGGAAGACGAGAAGTTTTGGAGGGAGCACCCTCCTTCGCGCTGGGGCGCTTCGGACGGGCGCGGCGGGGCGGATCTTAAAACGAAAAAGTCGGGGATCAGGATTGACGCGCTAAATGATGATACCCTCGACGATTTCTTGTCGGGGAATATGAGTGTAGAAGAATTGCTCAATCGGTAATTATTAGTATTCCAGTTTTCCAGTTCACCAGTTTTCCAGTAGAATCACATTATGGATATGAAAGAAGCATGGAACAAGAGTGTCGATCACCCATTGCAGAGTTGGGAATGGGGCGAATTCCGAGAGAAAACAGGGGTCAAGGTGGTGCGGGAGGATGGGATCCAAGTCACGATCCACCCGATTCCACATACATCGTGGAGTGTGGGATATGCACCCAAGATTACTAAACCATTAGACCAATTAATCATTAAAACATTGAAGAAGATCGCAGATGACAATAATTGTATTTTTATCAAAGTAGAGCCGAAGGTGGAGACGCAAGATGTTAGACACCAGACGATAGACATTAGTAAATTGGGGTTTGTGGAGGGACGATCATTGTTTACCAAATACAATTTTGTGTTGGACGTGAGTCCGAGCGAAGCAGATCTGTTAGCCAGTTTTAAACAAAAGACTAGATATAACATCAAAGTAGCCGAGAAAAAGGGAGTCACGGTCGCAATAGATGACTCCCCTGCCGCTTTTGAGCGGTACTTGGAACTGACGGAGGAGACGACCAACAGACAAGGGTTTTATGCACATTCGCGGGATTACCATAAGAAAATGTGGAGCGTGTTGCACCCCGCCGACATTGCCCATTTGCTGGTAGCTAGATATGGCGGAGACCTGCCTGCCGGCAGGCAGGTTATTACTACGTGGATATTATTTAAGTTTGGTGACACCCTCTATTACCCATACGGGGCGAGTACGCGGGAACACCGGGAGGTCATGGCCAATAATCTCGTCATGTGGGAAGCGATCAAACTGGCGAAACAATGGAACCTGAAATATCTAGATATGTGGGGTGCACTAGGGCCAGATCCTGACCCCAAGGATCCATGGTACGGCTTCCATACATTTAAAGCTGGGTACGGGGCACGCCACGTGGAATATATTGGCACTTGGGATTACGTGGCTAAACCATTGATGTACAAAATATATAGAGTTTTAGATAACCTGAGATGGAAAATCTTGAGACTAGTAAAATAACCATCCCCCTTCGCTCAGTGAGCTTCGGAGGGACAAGAAAGGGTCGTGACTAAAGGCAGGAATAGACTAGTCACGACCCACTCTTTTATTTTCTTTTTTTGGTTGTTTTTTTAACGGTCTTTTTAACAACTTTTTTCACAGGTTTCTTGGTGACTTTTTTCACCACTTTTTTGATGGTCTTTTTAACGGCTTTTTTAGGGGCAGTTTTCTTGACTACTTTTTTTACGGGAGCTTTTTTAACTGCTTTTCTGGCAATGAGTTTTTTGAAAAGTTTCTTAAGCATGGGGGATTTCACCTCTCTTTCTGGTTACAAATGAATAATTATTTTTCGCGCTGGACGGTGATAGTGCATTCGGTAATGAGGGCGGCGATCGGACCAATGATGAGGAGAGGAGGAAGGAGTAAGGCACCGATTACGCCGGCCGTGACGGGGAGGGAGAGAATAATCTTGCCCTTGCTGTCTTTGATGGTGAGTTTGCGGACATTGCCTTCTTTAATAAGTGCTTTAATTTTGCTGACTAGCTTTTTTCCTTCCACTTTAATTTCTTCTTGGGCTTTTTTACTCACTAATGGTTTTTTAGCCGTACTTTTCTTGGTAGCTTTTTTTGTTGCCATATATTTTTCCTTTGTAAATTAATAACAGCTCAATTAAATCACATATATTGAATTGTATATATAGTGATGACGAGAAAATTTATGATAATTTCTTTGAGAAAAAGATTGCGTTACCGTTGGCATAGTAATCGATTAATTCACCCATTCTCTTGTAGTTGTTCTTTTCGTAGAATTTGTGTAATTCGGGCTGCATACTATGAGCGTTGATGATGATTGATTGCGCGTCAAATATTTTTGCTTCGTTTTCACACCGCTTGAGAATTGCAGACCCTAAACCTTTGTTTTGAGTACCAGGGAGTAAGCCAATAATAAACAACTCTGCCTTGTGGCCATCTAACCAACTTATGGGATTTTGCTTGGCAATAAAAGCTGCTCCAACTAGTGTGCCGACATCGTCTCTCGCTTCGATCAATTTGCCATAAGGCAGATACTTAAGCATCTCGTCAAAATCAAACCAGTCAGCAAGTTTGTCTTGATTCAAATCCTCAGTGAAATAACCCGTTTCATCGTGAAGAATTTCATTAAATGCCCGTTCAAAAAGATTGTAGAGCTCTTCGTATTTAGGCGTTACAGTGACATTTATTTCCATGTACAGATTCTAGCAGAATACTGATAAAATTTACCTCTATGAGAAACGTAAAGATTGCTTATGTATTAACATTTCTTAAGTTTTCTTGGTTTTGGCTAGGGATTTGGGTGTTTTATTACTTGCGCTACACCGATTATGCAGGGATTGGAATAATTGAATCAATTGTGATTACGGTGGGGAGTATTGCAGAGATTCCTACTGGCGCAGTGGCTGATTTGTTGGGTAAGAGATGGACACTGTTTTTAGCTTTTTTGGTTGAGGGTCTGGGCAGCTTCGTCCTAGCATTTGCTCCTAACTATACGGTGCTGCTAATTTCTTTGCCACTTTTGGCTATCGGGAGTGCTTTTTATTCAGGGACTCTCGAATCCTTGGTATACGATTCGCTAAAAGATGAGCAACGTGAGAAGGACTATGGCAAGACTGTTGCACGTATATCAACAATAGAATTGGTTGCGTTCGCGATAAGTAGCATCCTGGGTGGGATAATGTATAGATATTCTCCCGGGCTCCCGTACGTGGCTGTGGGGATACTGTACGTCGCAGGAGCGGCAATTTCTTTGACTTTATCGGAACCGAAAACTGATAGTGAGAAGTTTACCTGGAAAAATTATCTTTACCAAACAAAGCAAGGCTTTGGGCAACTGCTGGCACAGAAGTCGCTTTATCAAAGCGTATTACTGATCATGATTGGTTCGATCGTTTATGTAATTTACCAGTCGCTTAATGACATTTTAGGAGTTGAGTTTGGATTTACCCCGCTTCAATGGAGCTTGGTTTCAACAATTATTTTCCTGGTATCTTCCGTTGCTTCTGGAGCAACCGCTTGGTTGATTGGAAAGTTGGGGAAAGTACAATCACTTCTGACTCTAACTACGTTAGTGGCTTTGTCCCTGATGATCTCTCCAACCATATTGTTGGTTCTAGGTGGTATTGTTTCAATAATTAGATTTTCGTTGACTACGCTCGTGAAGAATATTAGCTCGATATTGATTAACGAAACTACTGAGTCTAAATACCGCGCAACCACTCTTTCAACGTTTAACTTACTGTCGAGCCTACCCTACGCTTTCCTAGCCTATTTTCTAGGCGCGGTGATGAATAATATGTCTGGAAGATGGTTTGCTTTCTGGATAGGGTTGGTGTTGCTGCTGATTGCAATCGTAGGATTTGCTGGGAAGAAAATGTTGGATCGCGGGGCAAATTTAGACAAGTAACATTATGCCGAGTGTAGTGATGGCGGCGGCCACGAGTTTGCGGACTTTATGGTCGCGCTCGTCAAGCACAAAAATGCCGATGACAACGGCGAGCATAGTAACCCCTTGGAATACTCCGACCACCTGACTCGCATTGGTGAGTTTGAGAGCGGCCACCAAGGTGAGCATAGTGATATTGTTGAAGAGTGAGGCGGCGAGGTTGGAGCGGAGGGTGAAGGCAATATTGATAACTGAGACAGAGGCATAGGTGGTCGTGTGTTTCATGATAATGGTAGAGACGGCGCTGGCGAGCGTGAAGAGAATGGCGACCTTCATGGATTTATCCAAGCGCAGTTTGTATGAATGTTGGACTACCAGCGTCCCTAGTACTACCGTGGCCACGCCGACGTATTGCCACAACGTCAGGCGCTCGCCCAGCAGCGCAAAAGCGAGGATCGCTACCCAGATACTGCGGAGTCGGGTGATGATAGAAGAAATGGAGAGCTCTGTCAGTGAGTGCATTTTCATGTAGGTGTAGACCCCGACGACTTCGCTCAGACCCAGGAGGAGTAACCAGAAGAGATTGGAGTACGAAAAGACGAAGGAATAATCCCACGGCAATAGGAGTGCAAAAAAGATGAACCGGAAAAGCTCAAACCACCAGGCATAGGCAGTGGAATCGCGGCCGTCTTTGAGAGTGCGGCGCAGAATAGTGTTGAAGAAATTGGAGGCGAGACCAGAAATAATAATGAGAAACAGCCAGTTATTAAGCATTGTTTAAGTGTAAACTATTCCAATCCCCAATAGTTACCTAGTTTAAAACCAATAAATACTCCTAGGATCCCGCCGATGGCGTTACCGAAGATTGGCCAAAAGGAAAACCAAGAACTGCCCAGAAGAATCGGAACGTAACCACCGATGGCTGAGAAGAGAATCATTCCGCCCCATACCAATGTTTTCATATGTTTGATTGTAGACTAATCGTTAAATCGTCTAATGATTCGAATCATTGAACTATTTTGAGTAATTAAATCCTCACTGTAGTATACTATCGGACATGAATTCAGAATATCATATTTGTAGAAACTGCAAAATTAAAGGCACGTGTCATTCAAATCTTTTGCCCGTAATTGTGGGGAGAGACGGCCGGGCTATTTCGGTCAGCAAAGTTCATGTAGAAGCTGTTTATAGTACTAGATGTGGGAGGTATACTTGTGGGACAGATGGTGACTATGTTGCGAGAAGACTGATGGCTGACCCCGAAAATATGGAAGAGGTGGAAGTAGTTGAGTATGATGGAACTGTCCATACCGTACTGGCGGCAGTGCTAGGGACTTCCGAAAAGAGAACGGATATTGAACGACTAAGAGTAGTCGAAGAATCGGGTAATATTTATGCTAAACAGGATGGAGTGTATTACTTTACGCAAAATATTGATGCCTAGATTGTTGTTATATTCGCGCGATGGTTAAACGGTTAAATTTGTTGTTAATACCCGTACTTTTGACAGTGAAATGTATCGCTTGATCGTCATTACCAATGATCTCGACATGGACGATTTTCCCCAGATTGATTGGCTCCCGCTTGATTATCGTTGCGCGTGTTTGTTCGACAAAATTTTGCAGTCCGATCCGTAAACCATTGATGTACCATTCGTTGTAATCGAGACCGTTTTCATAGTAGAGTGAGTCCCCGTCTTTCTCTAACGATACGGAGGAGTTTTGCGAACAGATACTAATGATTGCCAGGTCGACTCCACCACTGAGTAGTAGAAGTAAAATATCTTGCGAACTTGGTTGACCAATAAAAGGGAGAGCCTCTTTTTTTGTCATGTGACCTAATCTTTCCCCCGCTCTTGTGGATTGGGGACTGGATGTGGCACCGTGGCTAATTGCTCGGTTGTCGGGTGGGTCATGGAGCCAGGGCTCTAACCACCTCTCTTGATTGTGTGGAGATTATAACACGCGGGAGAAAATGCATTAATCCACTTCGTAGTTCTGTACAACCTAAATTGAAATATCTTCGGATTTTCCGAGGATTAGGTCGGCACTTAGACCGGAGGAGGACTTAGCGAAAAATGAGTCAATATCATTAACAGCTTCGTAGGAGAGGTAGCGGACATCTTGACTGAGGTTTAGCTTTTGGAATGACGGGCGGATAACTTGATTAATAACTCTTTCGCGCTTTTCGATTGGTGCGACAATGAATAGTGGGTAGTTGTGGTTTGGTGCGACTTGTTTGAGATCTGCAAAACGGAGGAGACCTGAGTAGATTGAAGTACTATTTTCAATCTCGAAAGCTGCGTCGATCTGGAACTCTTTTTTCCATACTACATCGATTTGTTCAACATAGCGGGCGGGAGTGTCGATTCCTGCTGTAAACTCAGACTCGTAGTCAACGAAGCCATAATTATTTTCTAGGCGACTTTGATCATTGCGTGGTACCCATACTTTAGACCCTGCTTTTTTTCCTAGTTTCGCGAGCTTCCATTGCATGATAATGTGATCGGAGAGTTCCTTCTCCACGGGTTCGAGATTTTCAATTTCTTCGGGGATGATAGCTTCGTTATTAGTTACTTCTTCCACTGCTTTTTCAAGTATTTCCTCACCATTTTTCAGCTTTATCAAAATTGAATACAAGTCATCATATCGATCGTAAAATTCTCCAAGTTTGTCGTCTGAGATATTGGTGAATCCGCGGAGAGACCAAGTATCTTTGTAGTGGAATAACCGCTTTAGTTGGGTGAATGGTAGGTTAATTTCTACGGGGTTGGCAATGAAGTAAATTAGATCCCATCCCTCTATGTTGTCACCTTTAATATTTTTCCAGAGTTCACGCGATAGGTCGGAGTTGATAGTTTTATCAGCAATTTTACCGAGCAATTTAATATTGTCTCCTTCAATTATCAATACGTCATCTCCTGGCTGCATTTTGGAAAAGCGAGACCTATTGTTCTCACCGCTCCGAGAGCCCCATGTAGCGATTGGGCTATCACCGAAGATGTTATGTAATCTGTCTCGGAGATTGTGGTCTATATACTTAAATATTCGTTCTTGAGAAACTCTATTCTTAATAGTATCCTGGTAGTGAATCATTGCTTCGCCATTACCAGGTGGCATATAGAGGATGAAGATATTTTTCATACCCTATATTTTAGCACCATTACTCTTGCTACCTGGGATTATGAGATTTTAATATTTTGTAATAGCTGCAAAGAGTTGGTGGCTATCTTAGAGACTGCGAAAAGCTTCTTGCCCAAATCTTTGATGGAGGCACCAAAGTGGTAGGTGGATGTTCTATCGATGATCAGGAAGCGATCATGAACAGTGGTTAGTTCCTTGACCACAATTGCTTCATATTGCTGGTTAAATTTGCGGATATCTTGGCTGTTAATTGATTTGGTGTAGATGGTTACTTGGACCCCTTTATTTCGTTTGATAAACAGGTCGAGCACCGTATCGTCGACGAAGTTGTCAATGAGAATAATATCCTTATTCGCTGACCTGATTAGGTCGGAAACGAATTTGTGAGCGTCAAATACCTGACCGTCAAAAAAGATCTTGTGATCTGGGATCTTGTCTTTGGCTGACAGCGCGTCAAACACCTGGTCAAACTTTTTGTCTGTCGCCAGTTGCTTATGTTCGAGGTTGTCTAGGCGAGATAAAACTAGCATATTTGATTGGATAGTCCGGCGCATGGAGACAAAGGCTGTCATGATTTGGATGCTCATATGAATGGCAACGTCGCTCTTGAGTACTGCTGAAAGCATGGCTACACCTTGCTCTGTAAAGACCGATGGTGCATATCTACGACCACCGCGGTTATTTGAGGTCACAAATTGTGACCTCAAACTTGATATCGCATTTTGCGATATCAAGTTTGAATATTCGTGACTAGTTAATTGAAAACATAACTGATCTGGAAATCTATCTATATTTCTTTTTACTGTTTGGTTCAGAGCTTTGGTTTTGACTTGATACAGTAAAGCTAAATCTTCATCCAGCATGACCTGGACACCGCGGATAGTATAAATATGAGAACTAATATCGTCTTTGACTATGGGCAAATTAATCATAGTATTAATTTATACCCAAATGATAGGCGAAGTCAATAACTAAGCAACGGGTAAGCCTTGGGGGTAACAGTGATCTATGAAGTAGCATTTCTCGCACTTTTTGAGGTCGGTGGTGCGGGAGAAATTGAGGGCGCGGATGGAGTGCATGGTTTCTATAATGGTGGTTTTGAGGTCAGTGACCTGCTGGTCGGTGACGAGCAGGCGGCGCTTGCCGTCCTTACCACTGTTTAAGGGTTCTTCGACGAAGTCTAGCAGCGCTTCGCCGAATTTGTAGTTGAGACTGGGGTCGGAATCAATTAATAGTTTGTAAAACTCCAGTTGGCGCTGGAGCTCGCCGTCGCTATCCTGGGTTGTGCCCTCGATCTTCCCCATGGTCTTACCCTTCCCAGTTTTGTAGTCGACAACTCGTACGGTTTTATCGGCCTGACTAGACCACTCCAGGCGATCTAGTTTGCCGGTGAGGTCGATATCTCCGAGGTGGGCGGTGATATTTTTCTCAGTCTCTAGTGGAGCGCGCAAATCCTTGGCATTGAAATCGTAATAGGCGGAGAGGACATCCTGACCCTTTTGGAGATACACTGCCAAATCTATTTTGGTAATCACCTGCTGGTGCAGCGCCTCGACAAATTCTGCCAGTAAATATTCTTTACTAGGCATGATCTGTTCGTCTTTGAATTTGAGATAGAAATTCTCCAGCGCTTTGTGGACGGCCGTACCAAAGGAGAGATGAGCTTTTTTGGCGTGGGGAACTCTGAGCAATTTGTCGAGTTTAAATTTGTAGGCGCAGTAGAGATAGGAGTTGAGGGAAGTGGAAGAGAGTTTGAAGTTGCCAGCGAGATCGGCCAGGAAAGCGCGCTCTTCCCGGTCATTATGCACAACATCGACCGGGCTTCGCGATTTGAGTAAAGTCTCGATATGCTTATGCGCATCTTGCTCTACCTGCGTGACGTCGAGCTTGCTCAGGAGAGCATCCCCTAATTCTGAGAGGAACATGGACGGCGTAGCGGCCTTGGCACTGCCAAAGCTGCTATAGGTAAGCGCGCGACAAATGGTAAGACTAGATTTGGCGCGAGTCATGGCCACATAAAAGAGGCGGCGCTCGTCTTCGTTTTTTTCCTTGTCGGAGAGCTTGATATTTTGTAGGACGTTTTCCGGCAAATTGATGAGATTGCGGACTTGGTTGTTGCCCCAGGCACCGTCGATGGCACGATAAATATAGACGTGCTCCCACTCTAACCCCTTGCTTTTGTGGGCGGTGGTGAGGGTGATCGCATCCTGACTGATCCCGTAGGTAGACTCTTCGAGGCGCAAATTATTTTCTTCCATGAGACCCAAATTGGCGATAAACCCGGAGAGGTTGAGCGAGTGATCAGAGCGATTCATCCGCTTGACCTCGTCGAACAAAGTGTTGAGGCGGGCGAGGCGATGGTGGGCGTCGGGCTGGCCTAGTACCCAAGTGAGGTAACCGGACTGATTGAGAACTGTCTCAAAAAACTCAGTAAAGGTGTTACCCGCATCCAGCTCCTGCCAGGCACCCAGGCTCGTGAGAGTGGCATCGATCTTGGCCCGCGTATTTAATGACAATGAGTCGAGGAGACTGGGGTCAGCCAAGACTTCGAACAAATTGAGCCGCTGGTCGCCGGCGAGACGAGAAATCTTTAACACATCGAGACTATTAATCCCAAAAATGTCGTAGTGGAGGATGGTAAAGAGATCTTCGTCGTCAGCGCGGCTGCGCAGCTCGTGGATGACCCGCAAGATTTTGAGAAAGTTGCGGACGGTAGGGTCGGAGAGCACGTTGGCGCCGCCCTGCACCATGTAGTCGAGGCCGTATTTGACCAGGGTGTCGGCAATGATAGTGGCCTCTTTGTTGGTGTGATAAATGACCGCAATGTCCGCGGGTTTAATACCGGACTTGATTTTGGCTTTGATCGACTCGGCGATAAAAATGGTCTCAGCAGTGCTACCGCTAAGCTCGGCCAGGTCGATTTTTGAGCCTTTTCCAACCTGAGAGATGAGGTGCGGATCGACACTGGGCACAACGTCACCGATACGCAGGTTGTTGTGGATTATGAGGGAGTCGGCGACGTCCAAAATATTCTGGCTGGAGCGATAGTTTTGTTTGAGGGTGATGACGGTGGCACCGGGATAGACTTTGATGAATGAAAGTTGGTTTTCGATGGAGGCACCCTGGAAACGCATAATACTTTGATCCGGATCGCCAGTGACAAAGATATTGGCTTTGTCACCCCAAAAACTGGAGAGTTGGAGCAGGAGCTCGTTTTGGGCAGAGTTGGTATCCTGATACTCGTCGACTAAAATGTAGAGGAACTTTTCTTGACACTGCCGCAGCAAATCCTCATTGGTTTTGAAGGCGTCTACCACGGTATTGATCATGTCCTCAAAATCGAAACTGTCCGACTCTTTGAGTGAATCCTGATATTGGCGGTAGAGCAGGTTAAGCTCCCTATTTTTGGCGAGATTTTTGATGCGCTTACCTAGCTCGACTTTTTTCAGCTCAGTGGCATCGTCGGATTTGAGAAATAGTTCTTCACTATTTAACAATTCTTCAAACTCATCCGGGTCGACCCCTTCCCGCTTGAGATCGCTGATCGCTCCCAAAATAGCTTTGGCGTAGTAGCGGGGAGCGCCGATTGGACGTAAATGGGAGAGCGAGGTTTGATCGAGCAGCCGGTAAATGAGGCGCAATTTTTCTAAGTCAGAGAGTGGTTCGGCGGAAGTGTCGAGCGTAAATACATCGGGGTTGTCTTTGATAATCTCGATACAAAAAGCATGAAAAGTGGAGATGTGGGCGTAATAAGCCTCGGCACCGATCAACCCTGCGAGGCGGCTGCGCATGGCGCGGGCGCCGGACTCGGTGAAGGTGAGCGCTAGCACGCTGGAGGCAGGCGTGTCGGTCTTTTGGATGATGTTGGCGATACGCAGGGCGAGGGTTTGGGTCTTGCCAGTACCGGGGCCAGCGACGAGCATGACGGGACCGTCGATGGTGTCGACGGCTTTTTTCTGCTCAGCGTTTAGATTTTTGTAGGCTGCTTGAAATTCTTTGGTAGTTTTTGTCATAATCCTTTGTATCGATGATTCGAATCATCGATACATTCCGTTGAATCGATACAACGGAATGTTATTTAACTACTTTATAGTGAAGTTGGACGCCACTTGCCCCAACTTTTTTTGTATCAATTAATTGTAATTTTAGATCTATGCGTGAAGGTCGAAATAATGGAATCCCTTTTCCAAATAGAATTGGCTCAATATCTAGATATATTTCATCTAATAGTCCAGACTCTAGCGCGGCAGTATCACATGATCCACCACCGCCTACGAGCACAACGGCAAATCCTCTCTCTTCTAATAATTTAGTAGCAGAGGAAAAATCCTTCACGAAAAAATGATTATCAACTGAAGAGGTATCTGTAGCTGTGGTTAGACAAACAACGGTTGGATTACCCAACCTATCATAACTTCCATCATTTATCATAAGATCATAAGTGACTTTGCCGACAACCAAGTTGCCAACTTCTTTAACTTTTGAGGAGTAGCTTGTCCATTCTTCATCGGTCCATGGAGTGTCGTGTGTCTCTGACGCGATGAAACCATTCGCTGTGATCGCCATATATAGAACAACTTTCATGTTTGCTCCTCATTTTCCAAGTAATTTTTCATCGTCACCGCCAGTGAGTTCGCGGGTAGAACTGAGCTTTTGGCCGATGGTATTAAACTGCGACTGGACGTCAGAAAACTTGTTGTACGCATTGGTCAGGTGACCGCCGAGCGTGACCATACTGTCACTGGTTTTACTGAAATCTTTCTGGATCCCGCGCATGAGTTTGAATACTTCTTTGGCGCGCGACTCGATCTTTTTGCCTTCGAATGACAAAAGAATAGTTTGGAGGGCGGCGTAGAGTGTGTTGGGAGAGACGGGGTAGACCCGTTGCGTGCGAGCAAAATCCATGAGGTCGTCGGAACTAGCCACCTCATAAAAAACTGACTCTGAGGGGATGTACATGAGAGCAAAATCAAGCGTATTTTCCTCGGGTAAAATGTATTTTTTGGAGATGGCGGTCACGTGAGCCTTGATATCGCGCGCGAACGAGCGACGCAGTACTTCTGCATCGGCTTTGACTGTCGTGGACATGAGCTTTTGGAAGTTTTCCATGGGGAACTTGGAGTCGATCGGGAGCATGCCCGCGTCGGTTTTGATGATAGCGTCGACAATAACCCCGGACTTGAAGGCATGTTGGAGCTTGTAGGAGCTCACGGGGAACATCTGGCTGATGAGATCTTTGAGAACCATCTCCCCGATGTTGCCGCGGAGTTTGGGTGACTGGAGATAGTCTTGGAGTGATTTCATGCTGCGGCTGACCTCGGAGAAGGCTCCAGCTTCCCGCTTGAGTTCCCCGATGACCTGGGTAGCGTGGAGTAAACGGTCGTTGATATCTTTGGTGTTGAGCGCCAGGCTAGAGTTGATCGTGTCTTTGCTCGAATCGATTGAAGTGCGGAGGGATTTGAGATCGTCTTTGAAGAATTTGAGTACCAACAGCATGAATCCCAGGAGAAAAAAGACAATGATCAGAGTGAGAGTGGTTACTTCCATACTGCTATTATAGTCATACTATGAAATGGATACCAAAAATCTTGAGTTTAGCGTGTTTGTGGGGAGCGGTGGCTTATATAATAATGTATGTCGAACCAGCGTTACTCAAAGATATTTTGATCCCCGGATTGTATTTGCCATTTATGGCTATTGTAACGATTGCTGTCTGGTATACCATTGCTCTATTTATCCATTCGTTTGGGAAAAGTCTCCTACTAACCATGACGCTCATAGTTGCTCTCATACTCTCTACCCTCCAGCTAATGTTCTGGGGACTGGCTCTGGTATTACTCTTGACTTTAGGCATTGAAAGTTGGTATATCTATAGTAGCCATGAAAAAAACCGCACAAACCATGAACCAAAAAATCGAGTCTCAGGTTTATAAAATCCTGTACCAGGTACTCTCTGATGCCAAAAGCGAAATAGATATCGAGCTCATCCTCAAATCGCTAATGTCCGAAGGAGAACTCTCTGCCCTAGCCAAGCGACTAGCGATCGCGGTGTTTTTGGACAAGCGACAATCATATGAACACATCAAAGATGTGCTGAAAGTCTCGACGGCTACGATTGCCAATGTATCCGAGAATATGAACAAAAAAGGCATCCAGATGGCACTGGCGCGGGTGAAGGCTGAGGAATGGGCAGATGTTTGGAGTATCCGACTCTCCAGGGCACTTGAGAAACTGATGAAGTAAGAGGTGCGGTATAATTGAGCGATGAGTAAAAAATTCTTTTTGACGACGGCGATCCCCTATGTGAATGCAAATCCTCACTGCGGACATGCTTTAGAGTATGTCATGGCGGACGTGGTGCATCGATATCATGAGATCAAGGGAGATGAAGTATTTTTTGTGTCAGGAGCCGATGAGAATGCCTTAAAAAATGTCCAGGCAGCGGAAAAAGTCGGAATGAAGCCGGCCGAGTTTTTGGATAAGTATGCCAAAGTATTCCAGGATTTTTACTCTTTGCTGGAGGCAGATCTCGACGAATTCCGACGTGGCACCGATCAAGTTCATCACTGGCCAGGCGTACAGGAATTGTGGAAACTGGCCGATAAGAATGGTGATATTTATAAGAAAAAATATAGTGGTTTGTATTGTGTGGGGTGTGAATCGTTTAAGACTGAGGCTGACTTGGTGGACGGGAAATGCCCAGATCATAATAAAGAGCCCGAACTCGTGGAAGAAGAGAATTATTTCTTCAAGTTGTCTAACTACCAAACCAAACTGATAGAGCTGATTGAGTCTGACACACTAAAAATAGTTCCTACTAAACGCAAAAATGAAATATTAAGCTTTATCAAAATGGGGCTTGAAGACTTTAGTATCTCCCGCAGCAATGAGCGGGCGCGTGGGATTGGTGTACCAGTACCAGGTGACGAAAATCAGAAAGTGTACGTGTGGTTTGACGCTTTGAATATCTATCAAACGGCTGTGGGGTGGGGATATAACAAAACATTGTATGAAAAATGGTGGCCAGCCGATTTGCATATTATTGGTAAAGACATTATCCGTTTCCATGCAGTTTATTGGCCAGCCATGCTGCTGTCAGCCAAGCTTCAACTACCCAAATCACTGCTTGTGCATGGCTTTATTACTTCTGGCGGCAAAAAAATGAGCAAGTCGATAGGCAACGTCGTAGACCCCTATGCGATGATTGAAAAGTTTGGCGTCGAGGCATTCCGATATTATCTCCTCTCACAAATCCCAACCCAGGACGATGGTGACTTGACCGAAGAGCGAATGGCTGGTGTCTATGTGTCGGATTTGCAAAATGGACTAGGGAATCTAGTGGCGAGAGTTTCTACTTTGTGCGAAAAATATAACTTGAATTTGGGTGAAGTCCCGAGTGAGCGAAATGGTCTTATGGATGATATTGCCCCTTACATGGACACCTACCAGTTCGACCAAGCACTTAAAACTATTTGGGGTAATGTGGCCGGACTTGACCGATATATGAGTGAACAAAGACCATGGCAACAAGAATTGAGTGATGCAAATAAAACATTAAGTAATATTGTCATTGGTATGACTGGAGTCCGTGGTATTAGAGATATTGCGGAGGCGCTCCGGCCGTTTATGCCAGAGACTGCGGAGAAAATAGCTCAGCAGTTTAACGGCGAAAAAATAGTTAAAGGTGAGTCGCTTTTTCCAAGATTAGAGAAGTCATGAAGTTAAACGACCTGAAAGGCGAACAAATAAAAGACGAAAAATTTGCCGGTGACAAATTTGGGGAGATCAACTTAAAATTCACATCGTTACGGCAACTCCAAAGGGTTTAAGTTATGTTGATCGATACACACGCACATCTTTGGTTTGACGAATATGAGAATGATTTGGAACAGGTGCTGGAGAGAGCAAAAGCGGCTGGGATAGAGAAAATAATTGTGCCGGGGACGGATGGTGAGAGTAATAAGAAAGCGATAGCTTTGGCGAAGAAATATCCTGGAGTGATTTACGCGGCAGTAGGAATACATCCGGAAGAAGTACTGAAACACAAAAGTTCCGATCTATCTTTCGCTTCGCTGCAGACCGCTTTAAGATCGGAACTTCGGGAGTGGGTTGTGGCGATCGGGGAGATTGGGACGGATGCCAGCACAGAGGAATTAAGAAATTGCATGGGTGAGCAAAAAGAGCTGTTTAGATTGCAGTGTGAGCTGGCGCTCGAGCTCGACCTACCCGTGATCATCCATACACGAAATAGTTTGGCCGAAGCTCTGGAAATACTAGATGGCTTGGAGAGGATGCCCCGGGGGCAATTCCACTGTTTTTCACATGACGAGGACGGGGTAAAACAGGGACTAGCGCGGGGATTTCACGTCAGTTTTTGCGGCAATATTACCTGGAGTAAACGAGTGGCCAAACTGGTTGGTCTGGTGCCGGACGATCGACTACTACTGGAAACCGACTCGCCGCTCATGATACCTAGAGACAAAAGTGGAGCACCGCTACAAAAGGTTCCGAACTCGGGGCCAGAAAGTTCGGAACCTAGGGAGGATCGCAATGAGCCGGCGAATGTAGCTATCCTGGCAGAAAAAATCGCAGAACTGAGAGGACAAACTTTGGCAGAAATGGGCAAAATCACAACCGAGAACGCGATCAGGCTATTTCGACTATAATAGCGCCAATGAAAAACCTACGTAAATGGATGCACCGGCACCCGATCCGTACCAAACGTTTCCTGGAGATCCTGCCTGGGACAGTGTCGTGGTTTCTGATTCTCTTCCCTGTATGGGGGTCGTTTGTGATCCCCAATATTGTGGCTTATTACATCATTGCTTTTTCGGTGTACTGGTTTTACCGCTCGATGACTACCGCAGCCACTGCGATCCTGGGATACTTTAAAATGCGATCTTTCCAGGTGTATGACTGGATGGGTGATGTGCACAATTTCCCAGACTGGAAACGGATCCACCATATTATAATTATCCCCACCTACAAAGAGCCGCTCTCGACACTGCAGCGCACACTCGACAAGCTCGCTGAGCAAACATACCCCATTGATCATCTCCATATTATGCTGGCATTTGAAGACCGTGAGGGAGATGATGCCAGGGACAAAGCCAAGGAACTGGAGAAGAAGTATGGGGAAAAGTTTGGCCATTTGTGGGCCACGTACCACCCCGATCTCCCCGGAGAGGTGAAGGGTAAATCGTCTAATACCTCGTGGGCGGCTAAAGAAGCCAAGCGAAAATTGATTGATGAAGAAGGAATGGATATTGATTATGTGACGATTACCAGCGAAGACGCCGACGCGCTCTTACCGCCACAATATTTTGCCTGTCTCTCCTATCACTTTTTGGACTCGCCAGTGCGGTATACGACTATCTGGCAGGGCATCCTGCAGTTTTATAACAACATCTGGAAAGTGCCCCTGTTTGTACGAGTATTTTCCTCCTCGGCTTCGGTCATGCTGCTCTCGACCGTGACGCGCAAAGACCGATTGATTAATTTTTCGACCTATACAGCGAGTCTCAAAATGATCGATGCGATCGGCTATTGGGACGTGGACGTAATCCCTGAGGACTGGCGGCTATTCTTTAAAGCGTTCTTTGCCCTACAAGGTAAAGTGAGTGTCGAGCCACTTTTCTTGCCCATCATGGCCGATGCAGCTGAGGCGGAGGGAACCTGGAAAACCTATTCCAATCAATATGAACAAGTGAAAAGATGGGCCTGGGGAGTGTCGGACACGCCCTACGTGGTGTCGCGGTGGGTGATGGCAGATGACGTGCCGTTTTGGGAAAAGACCATTCGAGTACTGAGAGTACTAGAAGATCATTTCCTCTGGCCAGTCAACTGGTTTGCGATTACCATTGGAGCCCTGCTACCACCATTTCTCAATAAAGAGTTCTCACGGACAATCATAGGCAAAACCCTACCACAAGTAACCTCGGGAATCCTGACCCTGTGTTTGCTGGCACTCCTAGTAATGATTGTCTTGAACTTTAAACTGCGGCCAAAAAAGGAAGGAAAGAGAATCCCTGTGCTTGGATTTCTCTTTGAGATACTCGAGTTTATTACTCTGCCGATTGTGGGGTTTTTCTTTACTGCCCTACCGGGGATAGATGCACATACGAGGCTGATGCTCGGGAAGTATATCGAATACAAAGTGACGGAAAAAGTGGCGCCGGGAAAGTAGCTTGATGGCAAAGTACTCTGCAATGGGGTATGCTAATTGTATGAAACGGCTCCTACACTTACACAAGTGGTGCAATAGACATGAGTGGACCATAATCCTCATTATTTTGGTTTTAGTTTTGCGCTTACCTAGTCTGGTGATGCCTCATTATTATGGAGACGAGGAAATCTACTTTGTGATGGGGAGGGCCTGGAGAGAAGGTGTACCCCTCTACAAAGCAATGTTTGACCACAAGCCACCTCTCATTTATATGATGGCGGGGATCGCTCCTACTATGCTAGCTTTCCGAGGACTCCTGACTCTCCTCATGGTAGTCCACACCGTTTTGTTTTGGAAACTGGCTGAGTTATTTTGGAGTAAAACACGACCGTTTTTGGCGTATGTTAGTTCACTTATTTTTGTCCTCGTCACCACCCTGCCGACCGGCAATGCCGCTGCGCGCATGCGGCTGTGGCGCGCGGTCAGGA
>CAYGFS010000005.1:8337-16311 GCA_964349305.1 uncultured Pseudomonadales bacterium | reverse complement strand
CTGTAAAAGTCGCCCCTACACAATATCTGCTTGCTGGTTTACTCGGAGGCATTGGGTGGCTGTTTAAGATCCCGGTAGTGGCAGATATGGTGGCAATCGGATTGTATTTTTTCGTCTTTAACAAAAACAGTGTGAAGGCGGGGATTAGAGCCTTATTCTCCTGGTCGTTTCTGGCCTACACACTGGCGTTTGTGGCTCCACTGGCGCTGACATTTGCTTATTATTATCTAAAAGGAACGGGTCCCGATTACCTCGCCACGGTTTTGACGGTCAACCTAGGGTATGTGTCTTCGTGGTCGACGAGCACTTATACCTTTAATCCATTTAAAAGCGGACTATTTGTCAGGGCTATCGTCCTAGGGGTATTTACCCTCGGGCTTTACGTCGTGCGGAAAAGACTAGACAAGTCACTGGTACTAGCCGCGTTGTGGATCGGATTTGCGCTCTTTGGGGCTCTCCTGTCGGCCAGGCCATACCCCCACTATTTGCAGGAGCTGGCGGCGCCATTTGCACTATTGCTCCCATTTGTATTTGCGGCGGAAAATATCTTGAGTTGGATCGTGATTGGGGTGATTGCCGGGGCAGGGATTTTGGTACAAAAACAAATCAATTTTTGGGGATATCCGACTGTGTCGGTATACAAAACCTACTGGGAGTATGTCACCAAGCAAATAAACTGGGGTCAATATCTGGGTCGATTTGATAATGCAGAACGTAATTATAAAATAGCGAAATACCTAAACGAGCGACTACAGGATGGGGAGCAAATTTATATTTGGGGCACTGACCCGACAGTATACAACCTGACAAAAAGGCTCCCGAGCGGAGGTAAATATATTGTCAGTTTCCACGTGAGAGATTTGAATAAATATGATTACACAATGGAAAACATAATACAAAGTAATCCCAAATATATTTTAATCGTGAGAGGCAGCGGGGAGTTCCCGGCTCTAAGTGAGCTCATTGATCATAAATACATCCCTGCCACGACGATCGATGGGACAGAAATATATATTCGGCTATAAAGCTCGCCATGACACAAAATAAACAAACTTTTAGCATCCGTGAGACGGCGGAAACTCTGGTTCCTGACAAGATGGCGCGGACGGGGTATTCTATTGCCCTAGGTATGATCCTCGTAATGGCTGTCGCGATCACTGGGCTAATCTCGCGGCTGCCGAGCGTGGTCCCGCTTTATTTCACCTTGCCGTGGGGAGAAGCCAGGTTGGCTGCAAAAGTAATGCTTTATATACTCCCCCTACTGTCGCTGGTCTTTTTGGTGATTAACTTGGCGGTGTCCCGGCTAGTGAAACACCTCTCAACCTTGCTGCCGAGAGTGATAGCTGTAGCTACCGCCGTAGTTACGGCCATGATGATGATTTCACTACTAGGGATTATCCAATCACTAATATTATGATGTCACAATTGATCGCACTCCCTTTTGTGATGGCCTTCATAGTCTCGGCGGCTATTACCTATATCACTATTTTGGGTTATAAAGCTCTTGGGCTCGTGGATAAATCGACAAAAAGAGAGCATGCAAAACACATCCACACAATACCAGTACCAAGGGGTGGTGGGATCCCCATATTTGCAGCAATGCTGTTTGCGACGCTCATGTATATAAAAATTGATTCGCAAATAGCAGGGATCTTTGTGGGAGCACTAATTATTGCGAGTGCAGGGGTACTAGATGATATTTTGGATATTTCCCCATATTTACGATTAATTTTGGGGATAGTGGCAGCAGGAATCGTGGTCTCGACTGGGATTGGGATTGCTTATATTAGTAATCCGATCGGGGTAGGAGTAATACATTTTAATGCCAAGGTGCTCACCGATATCCTGACAGTGCTTTGGATTGTGTGGGGGATGAACTTCGTCAATATGGGGGCAAAGGGGCTGGACGGACAACTGCCGGGAGTGACGATGATTGCGGCAATTGTAATTGGGATTTTGTCGTTTAGATTTGCGAATGATATTACTGCCTGGCCAAGCGCATATTTGTCGTTTGCACTGGCTGGAGCTTACGCTGGATTACTTTTGTTTAATGTGTACCCCCAAAAAATTATGCCAGGCTGGGGAGGAGGAGCACTGGCAGGATATTTTTTGGCGGTCTTGTCGATCCTGTCGGGCGCCAAGGTGGCCACAGCCATGATAGTGCTTGGGGTACCGCTAATGGATGTGGTGTATGTAATAGGTCGGAGAATAGCGGCGGGTAAGTCGCCAGTGTGGGGAGATACCAATCATCTGCACCACCAACTGTTGAAGCTGGGGTGGAGCAAACGCCGGGTGGCAGCCTTTTACTGGCTGATTACAGCGACACTTGGAGTAATTGCGCTACAATTGAATAGCCAGATGAAAATCTATACAATCTTGTTAATTGCTGTAGCCGTGGGAGGAGTACTACTGTGGATCAACTTGTTCTTATCTTCAAATCAATCAGAGTAGCTCAGTGGGTGAAGAATATTGTGGTGTTTGCCCCACTAGTCTTTTCGGGATTTTTGTTCGTGCCCGGATATATCCCTAAAGTAGTCTGGGCTTTTGTATTGTTTTGTCTGCTGTCATCATCGATTTATGTATTTAATGATTTGATCGATATCAAGAGTGACAGGCAGCATCCGTTTAAGAAAAATCGGCCGATTGCTAGCGGAAAAGTCCCAATTGAGCTGGCGATATTTTTATTTTTGCTTTTGTCGGGAGTGTCGCTGTGGCTAGGAATGATGACTTCGCTGTTTTTCTTTGGGGTAATGGGGGCTTATTTTGTGATGAATATTTTTTATTCAGTATGGCTGAAAAATATCGCCATTTTAGACGTATTTGTAATTGCGGCTGGGTTTATCTTACGGATCTACGGCGGGTCGATCATCATCAATATTCATATGGATGTGTGGTTTTTGCTGACTGTGATCTCGGCCTCGCTGTTTTTGGCGGTAGGAAAGCGGCGGAGTGAGATGACCCTCCTATCGGGGGCAAAGATAGATGCCAAAGACACCAGAGCGACGCTCATGCACTATACTCCGGGACTGCTCGACGCTTATACCTCGATGTTTGCGAACACTACCTGGCTAACTTATGCTTTGTTTTCGTTTTTACACCCAGCCTTTACCGCTGAGGGTAAAGTGCTCAAGATATTTTCGCTCTTACCCCGCACGCTCCTCGTGGACAAATGGCTGATGGCTACCGTGCCGGTCGTAATTTTTGGGGTCATGCGGTACATGCAATTGATTTATGAAAAGAATGAAGGGGAGTCGCCACACAAAGTGATTATGTCCGATAGACCACTACTATTTGTGGTGGGACTATGGGGAGTGATGGTGGTGACGATATTGTATTTCTTGTAGAGTGCCCATGAATTCCAGTAGGGTCTGACCTGGTCTCACTGCGTTCGACTAAACACTCGCTACGCTCGTCTCCTTAGCAGATCAGACCCTCTGACGGCACGTTGTTTACTCACATAGGAGTTGCAGTCCGACCAACCTTTTACTTGACAAGAGTCACGTATTTACCCGAGACCCAGCCGATCTGACTTTCAAATTCGATCTTGAACCAACCTAGTTCGGTGCTTTCTCCCAGGTACTTGAGCTTCTCGCCAGTGTTGGCTTTACCAAGCTCTTCCGAAGTACCTGAGGCTTCTTTGCGGATCCGCAGCCAGCCAGTGCCAGTCTCTCCAACTACAACGTAGGGTTTAGGCATAGTATCCACCTGGCTGCTAGAAGTACTAGCGGGTGGCGTACCTAGGGGAGCCAGGGAACCTGCCTGCGCAGGCAGGGCTGAGGGGGTGGCAGTAGTGGGTGAGTTCAAGGTAATAGACTGAGCGGCTAGCTTGAAGTTGACAATCAAGTTGTAACCTTTGACTGCGTTGACTCCGAGCGTCTGTTCAACATATCCCGGAGAGGTAACTTTGAGAAAGTGCGAACCTGGAGTGGTATCAAGTTTGGAGAGGGGGGTAAAACCACTTGGCTTGTCGTCAATGACGACATTAATTGTGTCTGGGTCAGAAATGACGGAGAGGAAGGTACCGCCCGAGGGATCCTCAAGCAATTGGAGAATATAGCCGGAAGAGTCAAAGTCGGATGGCATAAAATTGCGAGAAATGACGGTGGAAGCTTTGGAGGTCAGGGCTAACTTGGTTTCATAGGGAGAGAGATTGTCTCCAGAGGAAGGAACCAACTTGACGTTGTAAGTTCCTGGCTTGAGATTTTTGTCGGAATAGGGAGTTTCACCCTTGTTCTCGTCGTTGATAAAAACAGTTGAGGGCGGGTTGGTGCTGATCTCCAGTCCGGCCGGAGGTTTAACAAAGAGGTCTTTGGGAGTGCAACCACCAAGCAGTAAGGCGGCAAAGAAAATAGTCAGGAGCTTTTTCATACGGTTATATGGTAGCACAGCTTGACAACTCTCCTACTCTTTTTTATACTGTTTTGGCAGTCTGGTCGTGCGACTGCTAATTATAAGCTTTGCACGATAGGGGGTACTATATGGCAATCATACGCTGGGATCCAATGCAGACGATGCTTCGCTGGCCAAACATCTGGGAAGATGAGGACTGGGGAGTAGCCGCTCCCGGGTCTGATAATCTCGATGTTTATGAGACGAAGGATGAGGTAGTAATCAAAGCTAACGTGGCTGGGATTGATCCCGACAAGGTTGAGATCACTTTTGAAAAGGGCGTCCTGACTATCTCTGGACAAGAAGAGACAGAAGAGAAAGAAGGGAAAAAGTTTTACAAGAAAGCGACCCGGTCGTATTCGTACCGCGTAGCAGTCCCCGGCAACATCGATGGCTCCTCAGAACCGGAGGCCAAAGTGAACCACGGGATCGTCTCGGTGACGTTTAAGAAGGCCGAAGAAGCCAAGCCGAAGAAAATTGCGATAAAGAAATAGCAAATCTTTAAGGTCAGACCCTGGAATCGCTGGTATAATCAAGAAGTTCGGCCGAGTACCAGAGCAGTAAATGGCCAGGTCTGCAAAACCTTGGATTCGTGGGTGCAAATCCCATCTCGGCCTCAATATTGTAGAGAGTTAATTATTGGCGATTCGGGAGACCGTTTCGACGAGTCGATTGGAGTAACCCCATTCGTTGTCGTACCAGGCAAAGACTTTAACCAAATCCCCGTCTATCACCTGAGTAAGTGCCAGGTCAACGATGGCGGATTCGCGCCGACCGATGATGTCAGAGGAAACGATGGGCTCGTCGGTCACGGCGAGGATGCCAGTGAGTTTGTCCGTCAAGACAGCTTGGCGGAAGAAATTGTTGACTTCTTCGATGCTGGTTTTACGCTTGACCACAAAGGTAAAGTCCGTCATGGAACCAGTAATGGTCGGGACGCGTAGGGCGATGCCGTCAAATAACCCTTTGAGCTCAGGAATAGCCTCGGTAGCGGCGATGGCCGCTCCGGTACTGGTGGGGACAATGTTGTGCGCCGCTGCTCTGGCACGGCGCAAATCCTTGTGAGAGGCGTCCTGGAGATTTTGGTCGTCTGTATAGCTATGAATGGTAGTCATGGCGGCCTTGGCTATGCCTAAGCGCTCATGAATGACGATGGCGACGGGTGCTACGCAGTTGGTGGTGCAGGAAGCGTTGTTCAAGACGGCGATCGTGTTTTGATGATCCTGAGCGATAATCTGATCGGCATTGACTCCGATCACACTTGTGGGAACGTTGCCGCCCTTGGCTGGCGCGGAGATGACCACTTGTTTGGCACCTCCCTGGAGATGCGCCTTGGCTTTGTCCTCACTGGTGAATGCTCCGGTTGATTCAATCACTACTTCGACCCCGTATTTGCCCCAAGGGATTTTAGCGGGGTCGCGCTGGGCAAAGACTGGGATCTTGGACTCACCCAAAATCAAATAACCAATCAGAGGGTCGGCGTCAGTGACATCTCTCGAACTTTGGTACTTTTCGTAGCCAATGGAACCATTAAATAATCCATAAGTAGTATCGTACTTGAGTAGATGAGCCCAGCCATCGATTTCCATTGAACCGGAGGTGTTGATGGCAGCAAGCTTGAGAGTCTCCTGGTGGTGAGTCCACCAAACCCGGGCAGACAAGCGGCCAATGCGGCCAAAACCATTGATGGCAAAGTTCTTCATACATTGAGTGTAGAGTGTAAAAGGATTAGTGTAAAGTCATATTTTGATATACTTTGATGTACTTCTGATATTAACTCTGGAGATTGAACATTTACGCCTGGAGATGAAGAGCATTTTAGTTGACATTTGAGCGATCTTTGGTAGGATCTTTGACTTCGGGGCTAAATTAACCCCAAATATGATACGTAGAGTAAAGGTGAACTGGAAGGAAATACAGAAAAGAATAAAGGGAGTACGTAAAGTTTCTGATGTACTCAAACTCCAGATTTTCGATAAAAAGTTTATCTCGAGGTTTTTTGGACTCCAGATAGCGGGGTTGGCTACGGCCTTGTCGGTAGTGGCCTACCCTACTCACGCCTTTGACTATAACCTAGCTCAGGCAACGCAGAGTGTAGACGAAGTGACGGTAGTCACGACAACTAATTCGCAGTATCAGTTCCCTCTAGAATCTACCCTCGGCATGTCCCAAAGCTTTCATGGTTTACATCCCGGAGTAGATTTACGGGCTCCTCGCGGTACGAATGTATACGCAATGGATAGTGGTACCGTGGTCGAAGTCGAAAAAGTCTTTGTTGGATATGGCCATTTTGTCAGGATTGCCCACAACGGAACTGTTTCTAGTCTCTATGCCCACCTAGACAAGGTCGAGGTAAAAGCCGGGGAGAAGGTAACTGGTGGAGAGGCAATTGGCACAGTCGGGATGACTGGCTGGTCGACGGGACCACACCTCCATTTTGAGGTATACGTCGGAAACAAAGCAGTAAACCCAATGAGCTATATAGGTTCCCATTAAGGTCTGTCCTGGTCTCCTGTTGTATATTGAAGTCGGCTAAACATGCTTCGGCAAGCTCAGCATTTCCTGAGCAGGACAGACCTTCTGACGGCACGTTGTTACCTAACATTGGGAATTGCAGTCTGACCAGCCTTAGTTTATTTCACCAGCGTCCCGATTTTTTCGCCCATGACTGCCCGCTTAGCGTTGCCTTTTTCAAAGAAGTTGAAGACCATGATGGGGAGCTTGTTATCCATGCAGAGGGCAAAAGCGGAAGTATCCATGACTTCGAGGCGCTCTTTGAGGGCGTCCATATAACCTAATTCACCGTACTTTTGGGCATCTGGGAATTTGTTGGGGTCTTTGTTGTAGATGCCGTCTACTTTAGTGGCTTTCATGATGACGTCACAGCCAAGCTCGAGGCCGCGCAGAGCAGCTCCCGTGTCGGTCGTAAAATAAGGGGCGCCAGTACCAGCGGCCAGGATCAGCACCCTCCCCTTGTCCATATGGCGGATGGCTCGGCGACGGATGTAGGGCTCGGCGACAGCGGGCATCTCGAGACCAGACTGGACACGAGTGTCGACCCCGATCTTCTCCAGGGCATCTTGGATAGCCAGGGAGTTCATGACAGTGGCCAGCATACCCATGTAGTCGGCTGTAGAGCGCTCGATGCCGTTGGCAGCTCCGGCAATACCGCGGAAGATGTTGCCCGCGCCAATCACAACTATGACCTGGGTACCAGTTTCATGGACGGATTTAATCTCCTGCGCCACTTCTTTGGCAGCTCTCGGGTCGATGCCGTATTCGCGATCGCCTAGGAGTGACTCGCCTCCAAGTTTGAGTAAGACACGCTTAAAGTGAGGTTTGGTAGTCATAGTTTCAGGATAACATATATTGTGGATATTTTAGAGATATCTAATGACTGGCGTGGTTAACTTGAGGAGCGCATTTCCATTTCCAGAAAGCTCCATCTCGCTCACAGTATCCGTTATCTCCACATTGGTCGTCGACGTAGCAGTAGCCGCGAGGGTTAAGTTGAGATTCTTGGCCAGCGGGGTTAACTTGAGGAGCGCATTTCCATTTCCAGAAAGCTCCATCTCGCTCACAGTA
>CAYGFS010000005.1:0-8237 GCA_964349305.1 uncultured Pseudomonadales bacterium | reverse complement strand
TCCGTTATCTCCACATTGGTCGTCGACGTAGCAGTAGCCGCGAGGGTTACGGTCCGTCGTTGAATTGCCAGTGGTAGAGCTATTTTGACAAATACCGTTTTCGTCGAACTTGCCACCCAAACATGTTGTAACATCTTTGTTGGTCCCACCCCCACTACAGGTAACCCAAAGTTCATTCCCGCCGATACTATACTTTCTCTCGACGCAATTTCGGCCCAGTGCTTGCTGTTTTTCTAGCTGATCAAATAATTGCTTATTGTACGCATTAGGATCTTTCCATTCTCCGTTGTCACAAACCCCTTTACCCTCTCTAAGATTATCAGACGGGACTACCTCGACTCCATTATAACAATTAGCCTTAACTTTTTGACCTTTATCCACGTTGGGATCGTTGGGTTTTAAACCCTGTGCATACTCAGTGCCGGCACTGACTGGTAGCACAACCTTGGCGGGTGTTTCGGCATATTTTATGTGGCAGGCTGCAACTCGACCATGCCTGCAGCCATCAAGTATCTCGACACATTGTCTGGCATTGCAGACATCGCCCGCACTACACTGGCCATCATCATCTGAGGCGGCTCCTGTTGGTACCCAGGTACCCTCTGCAACTACTACATTACCCGCTTTACATACTTCTGGGTCTTTATTATTTTGAGCAGCTGATCCTGCACCGGAGTTTGACTTTTGAGTTTCTCCAGACGATTTCCTCACCTCATCCAAACTACCCTTGGATTGTGCAATGTTTGTTCCGTCTTGCGCAACTAGGTTTTTGTTTTGAATTGCGAGTTCTCCTTTTTCTGCGGCTTTTTGAGTAGCAACTTCATCGACACATTTTGGGCCAATACAATGATCAAAACCTGAACCGACTACTCCATCGATAGCTGCTCCTACGGCTGCTTGTTGACCTTGTTGTGTGGTAATCCCGGCTCCGAAAAGACCATCAACTATAGCCTGACCCCCTGCGACGACGACGTCCATAAAAGTATCTTTTGAATCAGTTTCTACCGATTTCCTCACCTCATCCAAACTACCCTTGTGTTGTACGATGTTCGTTCCATCCTTTGCGACTAGGTTTTCGTTTTGAATTGCGAGTTCTCCTTTTTCTGCGGCTTTTTGAGTAGCAACTTCATCTACCTCTTTTAAGTTGCTGGATGTATTTGACACAGTAGTGGTATTGGCTGCTCTTAATGTTACCGCTTCTTTTAGAGTGGTTTTTGTGGCTAGACCGGCCGAACTTTTTGTACCTATGCCACTACCAATGAGATTAATGTCAGCTTTCTTTACATTAAGGCCTACTAAATATAAGGTACCTATTAAACAGGCGAAAAGAACTAATGTAATGCCAACAATTTTTGTGAGATAGGGTTTTTTATTTAGATTAGATCTATTTCTTGTTTTTGATTTAGACATAAATTGTTACTCCCTCATTGCAATTTGACAGTTTTGGGGACAAGTACACCAACGACATCATCATTGTGCTCTAGCGGCTCTAAATTCCCCTGAATAGCTACCTGCTTACCCATGTGGGTATCATTGATCATTTTTGAAGTTGGCTCAACCAAAACTAATCTGTCGTCTGACATAACTAAGAAGTAATAACCAGGCTTGCCTCTTTGTGAATCTTTGCGGATAGTCCCGGCGAGTTCGATCTCGCCAAAAGCAATTGGGGTGCCAATAACAAAAATATCGAGCGATTGTGAGGTGGGTGTATATTTTGAACCATACCAAACAATCCCAAGACCAACAACGGCAGTAGAGATCAAGAGAAGGGTAATAGATTTTCCCCAAGGAAGACGCTTGTCAAAAATACCCTTAGCTATAACTTTTTTCTTGGCCATTACTTAAATGTGACAGAAAAAAGCCCCTTTTGCAAGGGGCTTTTTTAAATTGCTAATTACTAGGCTAGATTTGGATTACATCATGCCGCCCATTCCACCCATGTCGGGAGCGGATGGGGCTTTGTCTTTTTCTTTGACGTCGGTGACTAAACATTCGGTGGTAAGCACCATGCTAGCGACCGAGGCAGCGTTTTGCAGGGCGTGCCTGGTCACTTTGACTGGATCGAGGACGCCCATAGCGATCATGTCGCCAAACTCGAGGGTGGCAGCGTTCCAACCAAAACTGGCACCTTTGTTTTCTAAGACTTTTTTGACTACCCAGCCGTCGTCGGCCCCACTATTTTTGGCGAGCCAGCGGAGTGGTTGCTCGAGTACGCCTCTGACAATTTTAATACCAACAGCCTCGTCTTCGTTGCCTGAGGTCATTTTGTCCAGGACGGAAGCGGCGCGCAGCAGGGCTACTCCCCCACCAGCCACGATACCCTCTTCGATGGCAGCTTTGGTAGCACCAACGGCGTCTTTGACGCGCTCTTGCACCTCTTTGAGCTCGACCTCGGAAGCGGCACCGACTTTGATGACAGCGACACCACCTGTGAGTTTGGCTAGACGTTCGACTATTTTTTCTTTGTCGAATTCGCTGGTGGATTTGTCGGCTTCATGGCGGAGCTGTTCCACGCGTGACTCGAGTGATTTTTTGTCACCCTTGCCGCCCACAATCTTGGTCTCGTCTTTGCTGGCAACCACTTTGTCGGCACGACCGAGGTCTTCGACCTTGACGGAGTCCAGCTTGCGACCCAAGTCACCCGAGATGACGGTCGCGCCAGTCAAGATGGCAATGTCTTCGAGCATGCCTTTGCGGCGATCGCCAAAGCCGGGAGCTTTGACAGCCAGCACATTAAAGGTGCCACGCATTTTGTTGACGACTAAAGTAGCTAGGGCTTCACCCTCGACGTCGTCGGCAATGATCACGAGATTTTTACTGACTTTGACAAAAGACTCGAGGAAAGGAACCATCTCTTGGATACTGGTGACTTTTTGGTCGGTCACGAGAATATAGGGGTTTTCCATTACTGATTCCATGTGGTCGGTATCAGTCACAAAGTAAGCAGACACATAGCCTTTATCAAAAGCCATGCCGTCTTTGTGCTCGATCTCGATCTCGAATCCCTTGGACTCCTCGACTTCGACGACACCATCTTTGCCCACTAAACTCAAGGCCTCGGCGATCTTCTGACCAATGTTTTCGTTTTGAGCAGAGATGGTCGCGACTTTGACCCAGTCCTCTTTTTTGACGTCGGTTTTGACTTTTTTGAGCTCGGCGACGACAGCTTCAACGGCGCGATCAATACCTTTTTTCATGAGCATGGGATTAGAACCGGCGGTGACATTTTTCATCCCGGCGGCGACCAATTGCTGGGCGAGGAGCGTGGCGGTGGTGGTGCCGTCACCGGCGGCGTCATTGGTTTTGCTGGCGGCTTCTTTGACCAGCTGGGCACCCATGTTTTCAAAGGCGTCTTCGAGCTCAATTTCTTTGGCGACGCTGACACCGTCGTGGATGATATTGGGGGCACCCCACTTTTTGTCGATCGCGACGTTGCGGCCACGAGGACCCAGGGTGGTCACGACAGCGGCGGCCAGTTTGTTGACACCACTTAAGAGTTTTTGACGAGCGTCGTCGCCGTAGATAATTTGTTTAGCGGTCATGGATTCCTCCTTTGGAGGAATAGTGATCCAGTTTTCCAGTGGACCAGTATTCCAGTAATTATGTATTTATTTTATAACGGCCAAAATATCCTCGAATTTGAGGAATTGGTATTCAATCCCAGAGATTTTGACGTCGTTGCCGCCCCATTTCTTGTAGACGACTTGATCTCCCACTTTAACCGGGCTCTTGAGTTCTTTGACACCACTTTCCCAGATAGAATCTCCAATGGCGATCACGGTACCTGACTGGGGTTTGTCGCTGGCACTGTCAGGGAGATAGATACCACCCGCGGTTTGGGTTTGTTTAACTTGTGGCTCGACTAAGACGTAGCCGGGCATAGGGGTCAATTTTTTGGGGTCTAACTGCATAGCTCCTCCTGTTTAAAATAAATAATTATCAGTCTAACGTTGCGAGTGCTATATTAGCATAGATGTTTTTTTGCTACAATAGCAAAATATGAAAGGGACAATGCTGGCAGTCGTGAAGGAAAAAGCAGAGCCCGGAGTGGTGCTAAAACAGATCCCAATCCCCTCTCCCGCGAGCGGTGAACTACTGATCAAAGTAAAGGCAGCCTCGATCTGCGGAACCGATATTGGGATATATGATTGGACGCCGTGGGCGGCTGATCACATCAAACCCCCCATTGTGATCGGACACGAAGTGCTGGGAGAAGTAATTGAAATAAATGGAGACCTGCCTGCGCAGGCAGGATCAGAAATAAAAGTAGGTGATCTAATCTCGTCGGAGACTCATATATATTGTGGTACGTGTTACCAATGTCAGAATAATCGCCGCCACATTTGCGAGAACATGCAGCTGTTTGGGATTGGGAGAAATGGCGGGTTTGCTGAGTATGCCACTGTCCCCATCCGAACCAGCTGGAAAAATGATCCGGCGATCCCACTGGACTGGATGTCGGTGCAAGAACCATTTGGCAACGCGGTTCACGCCGTCACAAAGGCAAGTGTCGAAGGTAAACGGGTAGTAATTTTTGGGATGGGGCCGACAGGTCTAGCTGCCTCGGCTGTAGCCAAGGCCAAGGGGGCGACAGAAGTAATCGGGATTGACCCGGTAGAATACAGGCGTAATCTCGGACTAAAGATGGGCTGCGACAAAGTCTACGACGTCTTACCTCCCGAATACGACAATGGTGTAGATATTGTGATAGATATGTCCGGCTTCCCGCCCGCGATTGCCCGGGCGTTTGACGCAGTAAGAATTGGGGGAGTGCTGATGGCGTTTGGAATCCCCAAAAGCCCAATCACTGTTGACTGGGGAAAGTACATGATCAATAAAGAACTGACTATCCTGTCCGTATTTGGCCGGCATATTTGGGAAACGTGGGAACAAACGACTGAGCTGTTGAAATCGGGGAAAATAAATTTGGATCCAATAATTACCCATCGCTATCCCCTATCCCAATTTGAAGAAGCGATGGCCATGATGAAATCGGGACAAAGCGGCAAAATAGTACTCACTCCGTGAGTAAGATGATAGAAGCTAGATGTTAGAAGTTAGTATAAGGAGAATATATGCGACCATGGGAAGATCCGAGTTTAGTGATACCAGATAAACGCGTAGTGGAATCACCTCAGGGAGCTTGGATCGTGGTTAATGGCAAAAAAGTTTTAAACTTTTGTTCGAATAATTACCTAGGGCTGGCGGGAGACCCGCGGATAGGGCAAGCAGCGATAAAGGCCATCGAGCAATACGGAGTAGGGCCGGGTGCGGTGAGGGCCTTATCGGGTAATACCAAAATGCACGAAGAGCTCGAGGTTAAATTGGCTAAATATAAAAATACCGAGGCGGCGTTTGTGGTGCAGGGCGGATATATCGCCAATCTAGTGGCAATCCAAACTCTCATGACTAAAGAAGACATCGTAGTGTCGGACGAGCTGAACCACGCCTCGATCATTGATGCGATCCGCTTGGCCGGAATCAAAAATAAATATATTTATAAGCACAATGACATGGCGGATTTGGAAGCCAAACTCAAAGAAATCGGACAGACTGACAAAAATATCTTAATTGTCACTGACGGGGTGTTTTCGATGGACGGTGATATTGCTCCCTTACCGCAAATCGTCGAGCTAGCCCAAAAATACAACGCGATCACGATGGTGGATGACGCCCACGGTGAGGGAGTGCTGGGGAATGGACGCGGGATCGTCGAGCATTTTGGGCTCCACGGCCAGGTGGATATCGAGGTGGGAACCCTATCTAAAGCGTTTGGAGTGGTGGGAGGAGTGATAGCGGGGAAAAAACAAGTAATTGATTATCTCAAGACCAAGGCGAGGCAGTATTTGTTTTCAACCGGCATCTCGATCCCGGATGCCGCAGCCTTGATTGCCGGAGTAGAAATACTTGAACAGTCGGATGAACTGGTTAAAAAACTGTGGCAAAACGGTGATTATCTCAAGAGTGAATTTAAAAAAGCCGGGTTTGATACGGGAGTATCAGAGACGCCCATTACCCCAGTAATGGTAGGGGATGAGCAAAAAGCCATTGAGCTGTCCAGAGAGTTGTTTAGCGAAGGAGTATTTGCCACACCCATCAAGTTCCCTATGGTCGCGATGGGTAAAGCGAGAATCAGAGTGATGCCCTCGGCAGCGCATAGCAAAGAAGATTTGGATTATGGAATTGCGGCGTTTATTAAAGTGGGGAAGAAACTGGGAATAATTTAGGGCTAGCCGACGGCAACTTCAGAGAGTAGTACACCTTCGCAGATGAGGCCGCGGTTTTGGAACTCGAGATTGAGCTCCTGCTTGAGAGTAGATTCTAGGGAAGCGCGGGAGTTTTTGACAACATTGGCGTCGACTGTCGAGAAAATAGCCGAAATTTTGGAGCGACTAAAGGGACGAATCACTTTGGAGACAAAGTGCTCGCCAATATTCTCCCAAAGCTCCGGAGCGTTGGCTTTGTCGATTTTGAACAAAATAGAACCTTCGACCACGACGGGGACGCCGTCCTTGGTGGTGGATTTGATGGGTTCATCACCGAGGATCTCGCGGTTTTTGAGGTCAAACCCCTTGTGGATCGTATACTCTAAAACCTGAGCGTTGAAGAGTTTGGCGACCTGCCAAAAAGGGATTTTGAGGTGGAGACCGGGACCATAAACATTTTTGAGGACACCACGACCGCGGTCATAGACACAAGCGACGTGACCGGGTGGGACCGAGATAAAAAATCCCCCCACTACCTCATCAGCCAAGAAAGACACAACTAGATTGTCGAACATACAGGTGAATTGTAGCACGAAATTACTGCAGGGTCAGACCTTCCCTCCCGTCTTATTTTGAGGTCGGGCTGGGCTCTTCCTTCAAGGTCTGACCCTCGGGAACGAGCGAGATCGTTTCCGCCTCGATAGGTGGCTTGGGGGTGTATTTATCTACCAGTTTTTGACCCCATTCTTGCAGGAGTTTGACGGCGTGATAAACAGCCGAGAATGCGAGGGTGGTAATCATAAAGATTTTTTTGCCGGAGGGGAGGAACATAAAAATCACAAAGGAACCAAGTGGTAGTACTATTTGTAGGAGCGCTTTGTCTTTGCGGGACAAAGCGACCGGTGAGCGAAGTGCCACCAACACTTCGACTACAAAGATCATGATGGATTGGATAAAGTTGAGCGTGGCGTTGGTGTGGGAGAGATCGTATTTGCCCAAAAACATGAGATTGATGTGATCGGGGCGCGGCATAAAATCGTAAAGCAAGTAGAAATCCGCTCCCTCTAGTCCGGTGGTAAAAATGCGATAGAGCATGAGGATAATGGCCAGGCCGATGGCGAGGTTGGCGGTCGTGGCGATCACCGAGCGAGTATTACTACGCATAATAGTTTTGATTTCGGCTCGTAGCCTAATGGGCTCGTGAGCATATAGTTCTTTGGCTTCGTTGACTTTGTCCACAATCTTTTTCTTTTCTTCTTCCGACCTCTCGCCGGCTAAACGGAGCGGAAAGAGAATAACCTGGATAATGATAGAGAAAATGATGACTGCTATACCCATGTCGGCTAATTCGGGAGAGAGGCGGCCTAAAATCTGGTAGAGACCGACGAGAATATTAAAGAAAGGAGCGTAGATGTAGGTTTCAAACATATTAACTAGATTATAGACGATAGATGTCAGATGTTAGCATTTTGGATGATCTGAGTGGTAGAAATCGCTGGATTCCAGGTGTGGACGACCACCAACTTTCCTCCATACTTTTCTGTCAGGAGTTGTTTGCTGTCTTTGTATTCAGTATTGCTACTGACGGCATAGATTTGTGGGCGCACAGCGACAAGTAAACTTTCGTATGCCCCCTGGTGATCAAAATCATCCGGGAGGGCGAGTACAAGTAATCCAGTTTTCCAGTTTTCCAGTTTTCCAGTGAGATCCTGGATATGCTGACAACGAATTTCTTGAGGCTCGATTGGCCTACCCTCTCCTTTGAGTTTGGCCGCGCGCTGGTCAGATTCTACCGCGACTACCAGGATATCTCCGGCCGCTTTGGCTTTTTGGAGGAAGTTGATGTGTTCGACGTGGAGTAAATCAAAAAAACCGGTAGCAAGCACGACGGTTTTGCCGAGCCGATGGAGCTCTTGGCAAACTGGAGAAATGGAGTCGATGGAATAGAACATATGGCCATTATACTGTGAGGACAGTCCCTTCGCCTGCCGGCGAGCCCTTCTCGACTTGCAGTCGGGAATTCCTTTTAGG
>CAYGFS010000004.1:0-51630 GCA_964349305.1 uncultured Pseudomonadales bacterium | reverse complement strand
AAAATCCGTCCCTGTGTACTCAACATCTGTGGGCAGTCCTGCCTGCGCAGGCAGGCCCGACACCAGTTTGCCATTCCCACACCCGATATCGAGCACTCGCTGTCCTGACTTTAGTTTAGCCAAGTAAGTATCGGTCACTGGCCAGTTGGATGATGCACTTCCATACGTTTTCTGCCTGGTTCTGCTAAAATGAGTCCCAATCTCGTCATACATTACTTGTACGGATTTAATTATGTCAGACATATTGCCTTTACTCCTGGATTATCATACCAAGTTGAATAGTCATACACTATACGCTTTCAAAAAACTGTGTGTCGACAAATTGGGCAAAGTCCCGAGGGACTCTGACATTCTCTCCGCCTATCGAGGGTTAGTCATTGATGGGAGTCTTCCGGAAAACCCAGCTATCCTCAAACTTCTAACCACTCGGGCCATTCGCACCCTCTCTGGCGTGACCGCCATGGCGGTCATGACTAAACCGTATGTTTGTCCCGGGCTCTGTACTTTTTGTCCCCTCGAGCTAGGTATGCCCAAAAGCTATCTCTCCGATGAGCCAGCGGCGGCCAGAGCCAAAATGATGAATTTTGATCCTCGTTTACAAATTGAGTCACGCCTGACCCAATTGACGGAGACCGGGCACGACACCGACAAAATTGAGCTGATTGTAATCGGTGGTACTTTTAGTAACTATCCAGAGGATTACAAACGATCATTTTTCAAAGACATGATAGACACTATCAACGGAACAGTCAGTTCGTCGCTCGAATCCGCCCAGATTTACAACGAGACCGCAGCTCGCCGGATTGTGGGCATTAGTATCGAAACCCGCCCTGACTGGATTGATGATAAAGAGGTCAGGTTGCTCCGAGAACTAGGAGTGACCAAAATCCAGGTAGGCGTACAAGCCTTTGACGAAACGATTTTGGCGCGGATCAAACGCGGTCATACGCTCGACCGGGTGGGTGAGGCCACGAGACTCTTAAAAGATGCGGGGATTAAAGTGTGTTATCACTTTATGCCCAACTTGCCCGGCTCCAACCCAGAGCTGGATCTGCAAATGGCGCACATGATGTACGAAGATCCCCGTTTCAAACCCGACTTTGTGAAAATTTACCCAGCCCAGGTCATCGCGGGCACGCAGATGTACCGGGAGTGGGAGCAGGGGGAGTTTACCCCTTACGACGATGAGCTGCTCAAAGAAACCCTCAAAAGCATCAAAAAGATCACGCCTCCCTTTGTTCGCATCGACCGCCTGGTGCGTGACATTAGTAAAAAATGGGTGGCGGCTGGCACCAAAGCCACCAATATGCGCCAGTACATCCAGCTCGAAATGAAATCCGAGGGGTGGAGCTGTCAGTGTATCCGCTGTCGGGAGGTTAAAGCTCTCGACTATACGACCAAACCTGAACTCAAAAACCTAACCATTGAGACGCTCGGTGGAGTCGAGCACCTCCTCACATTCGAGCGGGACGACAAATTATTTTCTCTCTTGCGCCTGCGTCTCCCCACTATCTCCTCGCATTTATCTCCTCTCTTCTCTGAGCTCGCGGGCTGTGCTATCATCCGCGAGCTCCACACCTACGGCAAGACCGTGGTGCACGATCAAAAGGGATCCACCAAAACGCAGCACCGTGGACTTGGCAAACAGCTTATGCTCAAGGCAGAATCAATTGCCAAAGCGGCTGGATACAAAAAGATCGCCGTCATCTCCTCCATCGGCACCCGTGACTACTACCGCAAACTAGGGTACGAACGCGAGGGGCTCTATATGACCAAAACTTTATGATCAAGATTGATCATAAATGGTACTACTACTGGCTCGGGTGTGCTCTCGGCGGGATCCTCTTGGGGATCACGATTGTCTATTTCTTCCCCGAGCCTACAGATCTTACCTCTTTAGCCCTTCCACAAGAGTCTCCGGCATTATCACTCCCAATCGCCTCACCTCAACCGCAAAACGTAACGGTATTATTTACGGGCGACGTCATGCTGGGTCGCTCTGTGGGCTACAACATCGCGGTCTCGCAAGATCCCAAATGGCCATTTGCAAGTGTAGCATCAGTCATGCAAGAGGCCGACATCACCTATATCAACCTAGAGAACCCGCTCACCGTAGGCTGTCCTTTGACGCAAACAGGCATGACTTTTTGCAGTGAAACGACAAATGTGGCTGGGCTAGTCGACGCTGGCGTCGATATTGCGAGCCTCGCCAACAATCACACGACCAACTACGGGCCAGGTGGCCTCGCCACAACCATCACGATGCTCTCGTCTAATGGTATCTCTCCAGTCGGCGTTGGCGCTCCAGTGAGACTCACTCGCCATGGACAGGTTTTTACGTTCCTTAGTTTCAATGATATTGGTCCCTACCCAGGTATCGACAATGTCGATCCTGCTAGTCTTGCAGGCAAAATCCGCCAAACTAAAGTCGACGGTGAGGTTTTGATTGTCACTTTTCACTGGGGCCACGAATATAACGCGACTTCTAGTCAGCGCCAAACCGCGCTTGCGCACCAGGCCATCGACGCCGGGGCTGATCTCATCGTCGGTTCCCATCCCCACTGGGTCCAAACCAAGGAGATTTATCAGGGCAAGCCAATCTATTACTCGCTAGGCAACTTTGTTTTCGATCAGGAGTGGAGTCGAGAAACCAAAAGAGGACTAGTCGTGCGCTTTACTTACCAAGGCACAAATTTGGTAGATACGCAGGAGCTCCCTATCCTGATCGAAAATTATGGCCAGCCCCGCTTTCAGTAGTGATATCATGTATTAAAGGGGGTACCTATGAAATTTAGTTTGCGGTTACTTTATCTCTATCTATTTTCCTTTGTCGGACTCTTGATCACCATGATCGGTAGTATCCAAATCGTGGACTTAGTACTCAAGTCTTACGTTTTCCAAGTTCCAGAGTATTCCTATTACCCTGAGAGCATGCCCATAGAAGGTGGCAAACCCGTGATGACGGTAGAGGAGAGTCGTAAACGCAACGAGGAGGAAGCTTCCAATGAACGCAAGCGCCAGCTCAGCAACAGCCTGGCCATGATCGTCATCGGGGCCCCGCTCTATCTCTACCACTGGACGACCATCAAAAAAGAAAAGTCTAGCTAAATGAACCTCCATGATTTTCGTCAAAAATATCGGGTAGTACTCGACGCTCCTACTTTGCGACTCTGTTATAACGGCGTTGCTGCCATGGCCAAGAGTCATGATCCCCATCACGACCGCACACATATCGAAAAAATCCTCTCCGATCTTGACTATTTACTCACTCTGGTCCCCAACTTGGGCTCTCGCATCAATTTTGGCGTGCTACTGCCTGCCATCTGCTGGCACGACATCTGGATCTCACGACAAAAATCTCGAGGGATCACTCACCTCATCTATCAGCAAATAGTGGAAGGTCGCCAGTCTGCCAAAATATTTCTGGCAAGCTCAGCTGATCAGATACCATCTAGCCAGCTCAAGTCGATTGCCTATACTATCCGCAAACACTCTAGTCTCCAGTTTTTGCCCCCCCTCACTCTCGAAGCCAAAATCTTGATTGATCTCGACAAACTTGAACTTTGGAATATTTTTCGTTTTCTTGGTAAGAAAAATACGCTTCAGTCGCAAAAAACGCTTTATGCTCGTTGCGTCGTCAAATGGTATTTTATTTACTCATCTAGGATACGACTTTACTTCAAAGAGCTAGATCAGAAGCTCAACAACAAAATAAAAACCTTCTGGGATGAACTAGAAAAGAGCGGGTAAGGGGAATCGGACCCCTATCTATTCCTTGGGAAGGAATTATTCTACCACTGAACCATACCCGCGCATGTTACTATTGATATAGAGATTATATATGAAAATCAAAAACATTCACGCCTACGAAATCTTGGCTTCCGGCGGCTATCCGACGATCGAAGCCGCTGTCGAGCTCGAAAATGGCACCCTGGCCACCGCCTCCGTTCCTTATGGCGCCTCCGCCGGTTCTCACGAGGCAACTGTCCTCAAAGACGCTGATCCGGAGCGCTGGGATGGCCACGGTATGGTGACCGCCATCGGTAATATCAATACCAAGATTGCTCCCGCACTGATTGGTTTAGGATCTGGCGATCAACGCAAAATCGATGAAACCATGATTGCACTCGACGGCACACCCAACAAATCTAGTTTGGGCGGCAACGCCATCCTGGCAGTCTCCCTCTCGGTTGCCAAAGCCGCTGCCAGGGCCAAAAAACTCGAGCTCTTTGAGCACATCATCGGTACTTTTGATACTGGCGTCACCCTGACCGATCTTCCACGTCCCATGGCGGTTGTGATCGAGGGTGGCAAGCACGCTGACCACACTACCGACCTGCAAGAATACTGCCTAACCGCGACTCGCCAAACCAGTGTCAGTGAATCTGTTCGCATGATCATGGAGACTTACCACCAGCTCGGTCGTGTACTCAAAGAGAATGATCTTTCAACCAACGTCGGCAACGAAGGCGCCTTTGCTCCAAACGGCATCCCTAGCAACGAAGCCCCCTTTGCCTACATGCTCGAAGCCATCAAACGCGCTGGTTATGTGGCCGGGTCAGAAATCGGTTTTTCCATCGACGCCGCCGCCAACGAATTTTATGAGTTGGGGCTCTACAATCTCAAGTTAGAACACCGCTCCCTCAAAGCCGACGAGTTGATTAGCTATTTCCAAACTTGGCTGGAAAAGTACCCCATTGTCTCTTTTGAGGACATGCTGGCCGAAGACGATTGGGACAACTGGATCAAACTCCGCGCTATTACCGACCTCAAACATGTTCCTTTGATCGGCGACGATTTGACGGTGACCAACATGATCCGTCTGCAAAAAGCCATCGACCTCAAAGCGATCTCGGGTATTTTAATCAAGCTAAACCAGATTGGCACTCTCACCGAAACCGTCGACTGTTGCCTCCTGGCCAAACAGCACGGACTCATGACCGTCACTTCTCATCGGGGCGGGGGAGAAACCAACGATACGACTATGGTTGACGTGGCCGTAGCCGTCGGCTCTGCCTATATCAAAGTCGGCCCCACTCGCGGTGAGCGAGTCGCCAAATACAACCGCCTCATGGGCATCGAACGGAGTCTCCTATGATCGCTCCCAAACTCACCAAAATTGTCGCTACCATTGGACCAGCCAGTGAAAGTGAATCTTCCATGGCGAAATTAATCGACGCTGGGGTAAATATTTTTCGCTTTAACACCAAACATTCCACACCCGAGTGGCATTCTGACCACATAAAGCAAGCGCAAAAAGTCGCTGATGTCATGGGGATCACGCTGGGCATCCTCCTCGACCTCCAGGGTCCCGAAATCCGTCTCGAAACCAGAGACAAAGCCGATCTCGCCGTCTCCATCGGGGATGTGGTCACCATTGGCCTCTCCTTTGTAGAGGGTATTTCTGTCATTATCCCCCATGCCCAGGTCTTCCAGCTCCTCAAACCTGGTCAGGATCTCTTGATTGACGATGGCTTTGTCGAAACCGAAGTAATAGAAGTCAAACCCACCTATCTCAAGGTTAAAGTCAAAAACGACGCCGTAATCAAACACCGCAAAGGTGTCAATCTCCCTGGAGTCGATGTTGATTTTCCCTCGCTCATAGACAATGATATCAAGCAGCTCGAAACCAATGCCCGCAACAAAGTCGATTTTGTGGGGCTATCATTCGTGCGCTCAGGCAAAGATATCGAGCTGTTACGGGAGGAAATGATGAAGCGGGGGATGAAAGCCAAAATAGTGGGCAAAATCGAGTCCCAGCCTGCCCTGACTCGCATCGATGAAATTATCAAACATTCCGACGCCATCATGGTAGCCCGCGGCGACTTGGGGGTAGAGGTACCCATCGAGCAGCTCGCCTACTGGCAAAAAGTCATTATTGGCAAGTGCAGAGCCGCCAACAAACCAGTCATCACCGCCACCCAAATGCTCGAGTCAATGATTATCAATCCTCGCCCGACCAGGGCCGAGGCCACGGACGTAGCCCATGCCATCTTTGACGGCACCGATGCCATCATGCTTTCGGCCGAGTCTGCTTCGGGCAAATATCCCGTGCGCACCGTCGAGACCATGACACGCATAGCCAAATGGAACGAAAAGCTACGGGGTGTCGAAAATATTTCCTTTGCCGATCACGATGCCACCACTACGGTAGCCGAGGCGGCCGTCTCCATCGCCAAATCTGGGCTCAAGCCGAAGATCGATGCCGTTGTCGTCCTCACCGAGACTGGCTTTACGGCGACTGCCATTTCCCGCTATCGTCTCCCAATCCCCGTCATTGCCGTCACGGACAACCAGCGCACGGCCGAGTCCCTGACAATTTCCTTTGGGATTACTCCGTTTGTTTCCAAGTTTCCCAGCGGCGAGTTTACCTCAGCCGAGCATATCATTGCCGACTTGACCAAACAGGGGATCACTCACACGGGCGACACGCTCTTGCTTGTTCACGGCCACCACTGGCAGAAACCAGGCAATACCAATTCGCTCGCAATTATCACGGCCTAAACTATTCCGACTGCAATGACCAATCTCAGATAATTACGTGTCGTAAGAGGGTCTGACCTTGAAGGAAGTGCCCAACCCGACCTCAAATACAAACAGGAGGGAAGGTCAGACCCTATTGGTACCCTGCCTAGCGATTCAGTTTGAGGACTTGGCCGACTTCGATATAATTCGGGTGAGCGATTTCGTTATTTTTGGCAATCTCTACCCATTTGTAACCATCACTGTACGCTCGGACGGAAATACTCCAGAGATGATCACCTTTGACGACGGTGTAACTGTCGCCGGTAATGGTCACTTCAGGTTTGGCCATCGCCGCTTCTTGCTTCTCGATCATCTTGACTGCGACCTTGGGGAGTTTGAGTTCTTGTCCCACCTCGATTTGGCCAGCATTGGTCAACTCATTTTCCTTTGCAATATCTACCCAGTTATATCCAGATCCGTACTGCTTTTCTGCTATTTTCCAGAGCGATTCGCCTTTTTCTACCGTGATCTTGTCTGCTAATTCTGTGGGGTACTTCTTCCCGTCCTCTTTGGTTTCTACCGCCACTTCACCAACTTTCTCGGTCACCACCTCAGTTTTGTCGGCCTCAGGAGTCAAAGTTGGAGTTTTGGTACTGTACATCCGCAGTACCAGTACACCAATCAGCAACACTGTCACAATCCCAAAAACCATCGATAAGAGCGACTCATTGAGCTTTATAGTTTTCAAAAGCTGTTTAAGTTTGGTCTCCATATATCACAACCTCCCGGGCAGGGAAATAATTTATCTGAGATCACAATAGCAAAAATTTATGGGTTATGTCAAATGCGAGGCTGAGGGGATTCGAACCCCTGACCTTCTCCGTGACAGGGAGACGCGCTAACCAACTGCGCTACAGCCCCTCGCAAGAAAACATTTTAACATAAATTTGCTATACTGTGCCTGTAATACCAAAACATTAGGAGGGAATATGAACACCACCACGATCCTTATCATTTCAGCAATTGGCGTCGGTCTATATCTCGTTTCACTGTACAACTTCTTTCAAACAGCCCTTACTCGCATCAAAGCTAGTATCCAGGAGATCGGCAACCAGCTCAAGCGCCAAGCCGATTTGATCCCCAATCTCGAAACCAGTGTTAAAGGCTACCTCAAGCACGAAAAAGATATCTTGACTATGCTCGCGGACGCTCGCAAGATGGTCAACCAAGCCGTCAAAACCGGCGACGTGGCCCGCCAGACCCAAGCCGCTGGCCTGCTCGCCGATGTCATGCCACGCCTCGCCGTCGTAGTGGAGAGCAATCCTGAGCTTAAAGGCAATACGACAGTCATGAATCTCATGGAAGAGCTCCGCGACACCGCTGACAAGGTCATGTATTCTCGTCGCACACTTATTGACCTCTCCGCCGACTACAATGTCAAAGTCGTGACCTTCCCCAGCAATCTGGTCGCCAATCTGTTTGGCTTCAAAGAGCAGGCCGGACTCAAGGTTGCGGATATGGACGCGGCTACCTCTGTCTCAGCGAGTGAGACCAAGTCACCCAAGATTAGTCTGTAATATGCAAAATATCTACGAGCAGATAGATAGCAACAAGCGGCGCAGCTGGCTGGTCATCACGCTCTTTATTGCCTTTGTGACAGCCTTTGGCTACTTTTTCTCCTACATCTATGGCTACGACTGGACGTTCTTGATTTTTGCCCTGGGTATCTCTGGGATTGGCTCTTGGGTCAGCTACTACAACTCTGACACCATCGCACTATCCCTGGCTGGGGCGCACCCCGTCACGCACAAAACCCATCCCGCCTACGTGAGCATCGTGGAGAACCTTTCTACGGTGGCGCGCATCCCCAAGCCCAAGACCTATGTGATCGATAGTCCAGCTCTCAATGCCTTTGCCACCGGTCGTGACCCCGAGCACGGTGCTATCGCCGTGACTCAGGGATTACTGAGCTCACTCACCCGTACCGAGGTCGAAGGAGTCATCGCCCACGAACTCTCCCATATCCGCAATTTTGACACGCGCCTCATGACTATTGTCGCCATCCTCGTTGGTTCTATTGCCATGATCCTCAACTGGTCTTGGCGCATTAGCTGGCACCGGGGAGGTAGTCGCGACAGCAACAAAGAGGGGAACGCCATCATCATGGTCATCGGCATCATTTTTATCATTCTTGCCCCCATCATCGCTTCACTTATCCAGATGGCTATCTCGAGACGACGCGAATTCTTTGCCGACGCCTCTGCCGCCCATCTCACCCGCCAACCGTCAGGACTCATTGGCGCGCTGAAAAAGATTGCCGCCCACGAAGATATCGTGCTCGAGTCCGCCAATACGGCCACCGCCCACCTCTACATCGATGACCCCGTTACCTCCGAGACTCACGGCTCCTGGATGGCCAAGTTGTTCTCTACCCATCCCCCCATTGCCGACCGCATCCGGGCTTTAGAAGGCTAGCATGCCCGAAAATAATTTTATCGAACAAAGTGATGACAAAGATGCTGGGGCTGTTGATAGTCTTAGAATAGGAGCAAGGGTGCAGGCTGCCAAAAGAGAAATTACTGCACGAGCAGTTCTTCAGGAAATGTTATCGACTAAAATAGAACTGCTCAAAAACGAGAAAACTGCCATGGGCAAACACGAAACTGGCAACTGGATAAAATGGATAAATAAGGCTCTCGACACTCTCGACGATGAGTAGTTTTTGGCACTTATCGATATCCAGTGGTAAACTAGTCATCAATGAAAAAGAGTCCGCTCATCACCACTGCCCAAGTCGCTCACTTAGCCAAGCTCGCCAATCTTGCCCTCTCAGACGATCGCAAGGCCAAACTAGCTGCCCAAATTGACACCACCTTCGAGTACATTAAAACTCTCGAGGAAACGGATACTTCCTCACTCACCGAAACCAACCAAGTCACTGGTTTAACCAACGTCATGCGAGAAGACGTCGTAGACGACGCACGCACCTTTACTCAAGCAGAAGCCCTGCAAAACGCCAAACAAACTTATCAAGGTTTTTTTGTTGTACCGGCCATCTTGGAGTAACGTTTATGCTATTAGACAAATCACTTAGCGAACTTTTATCTGGTTACCGCGACAAATCTCTCGATCCTGCCGACGTTATCGACGAAGCATACGACCAAATCGACAAACATAGCACCAAGCTTAACACTCTCATTACCGTCAGGGACAAACAGGAGGTATTAAAACAACTCAAGTCACTTGACCCTTCGCTACCTCTATATGGATTGCCCTACGTTCTCAAAGATAGCTACGCAACCTCCGAGCTACGCACCACCGCCGCCTCCAAAATCCTAGACAATTTTCACCCGACCTACGACGCTACTATTCACACAAAACTAAAAGCTGCTGGTGCTCTGCTTGTCGGCAAAGGCAATATGGATGCCTGGGGCCACGGCGCTAGTACCGAAAACAGTGATTACGGCATGGGCAAAAATCCCTGGGATCCTACGCGGGTTGTGGGAGGCTCCTCTGGTGGCCCCGCCGCCGCCGTGGCATTACGGATGTGCGCCTTTGCCATCGGCGAGGACACGGGGGGTAGTATCCGTAATCCCGCCGCCTGGAACAATATTTCTGGACTAAGAGTCACCTATGGTCGCGTCAGTCGCTATGGCTGTATTGCTTATGCCTCCTCTATGGATACCGTCGGCCCCTTTGGCAAAACCGCCGCTGATTTGGCCACAGTGCTCTCTGTCATCGCTGGACCAGATAAGTATGAAGGTAATACCGCCTACGAGCCCGTTCCCGATTATAGTCACGAATTGTTACATACTCCTCAGAAACTCAAAATAGGCCTTGCTCCTGAGATGTTTGGGCCAGGACTAGATCCAGAAATTGCTGCAAATACCAAGGAATTTGCAGATAAGCTTAAAGAACTCGGCCACGAATTAGTCGATATTTCTCTCCCCATTGCAGAAATGTCTGATGCTGCCTACTACATCCTCGCCCCTTCCGAAACTAGCTCCAACCTGGGTAGGTATGACGGTATCCGTTATGGCAATGCCAGGGAACTTTTCACCCAGGAAACAATGCGTCGCATTATGGTTGGGACATTCGAGCTCAGTTCTGGTTATTATGACGCCTACTACCGCAAAGCTCTCAAAATCCGCACGCTACTTATCCAGACATTCCAAAAAGCCTTCGACACCTGTGACGTCATCTTACTGCCAGAAAATCCGATCATGCCACCAAAGTTGGGGGATCTAATCAGCGACCCCCTCGCCAATATGCTGGCTGATCTCTATAACACGCCCGTTAGTTTAATCGGCGCACCTGCACTCGTCATCCCCAGCGGTTTCCACACGAATGGGCTGCCTATCGGTGTTCAGCTCGTAGGTAAAAAATTTGCCGAGAGTCTCTTGCTCAGTCTCGGTCACCAGTACCAGTTGGCCACCGACTGGCACACCAGGAGTCCCAAACTATGACCTACCAACTAATCTGTGGAGCAGAAATACACGTAGAGTTAAAAACTAAATCTAAAATGTTTTGTGGTTGTAAAAATGATCCCTTCCACGCCGAGAAACCCAATATCTACACCTGCCCAGTCTGTCTGGGTATGCCTGGAGCACTACCAGTTGCCAACAAGCAAGCCATCGAGGATTGTATCCTGATCGGTCTGGCTCTAGGATGCAAGATAGCCAAGGTCTCCAAGTTTGACCGCAAGCACTATTTCTATCCCGATCTACCCAAGGGATACCAAATCTCCCAGTACGACGAGCCCTTCTGTTTTGAGGGGAGCGTAGATACTACTTTCGGACCAGTCAGGATCACTCGTGTCCATATGGAAGAAGATACCGCCAAACTCCATCACGAAACCGTGGACGGCAAACGTGTCTCGCTGATAGACTTCAACCGCTCTTCCGTTCCTTTAGTCGAGATCGTCACCGAACCAGATATCCACTCCGCTGAGCAAGCCAAAGAATTTCTGAAGAAAGTTCGCGACATCATCCGCACCCTCAGTGTCTCCGATTGCGACATGGAAAAGGGGAGCATGCGCCTCGAAGCCAACATTTCCCTCGCCCGTGAGCCTTCAGGGCCAGGCCCTGAAGGTCTACCACCATACAAAGTCGAGGTCAAAAATATTAACTCCTTCCGCTACTTCGCCAACTCCCTCACCACCGAGTTTGCCCGCCACAGCGAGATCTTGGACAAAGGAGAGATTCCCATCCAAGAAACCAGGGGGTATCGCGCCGACACGGGCACTACCGTTTCACAAAGGACCAAAGAAGAAGCGGCCGACTATCGTTACTTCCCCGACCCCGATATTCCTCCCATCCTCATCTCGGAGGAGTGGCTGACTCATATTCGTGCCCGTTTGCCCGAGCTCCCCAGTACCAAAATAGACTCATTAATCGCACTCGGCATTAGTGAAGACGCTGCCAAAATCATGGTTACTCAAGATATAATGATGGAATATATTGATCAAGTGAAAACACTGAATCCAAAATATGTGCAATCCGCGGCCAAGGATCTCGTTAATAAAAAAGTGGATTATCTCAAGGTCACGCCCCAGCAATATATCGACTCAGTTCAGTCCAAGTCTGCCTCCAAAATCACTGATGATACAGTTCTGCGACCGATCATCGAGAAAATCTTGGCCGATAATCCCAGCGTGGTCGCCGATTTCAAAGCCGGCAAGCAAAACGCCCTTGGTTTCTTCGTTGGCGCGGTCATGAAAGCCACCCAGGGCAAGGCAGATGCTTCAATAGCCACTCAAATTTTGAAAGTATCTCTAAAATGATGCCCGAAAATGTTACATCAATCCACAACATTAACATTGAAAAAATTCCTGAAGTATTACAGTCAATAGCTACAGAACATTTGGATGATGATTTCCCTGCCAAGCTCAATGTCGCACGTCAATTTCTGTCAGAGAATATGAAAAACGCTCTAACAGACCCAGGAATGCCTCAACAAATAGCAGCACGCGTATGGGATCAATCTTCTGGTAAAACCTTATCCGCAGTTTTAGAGCTAAAATACGGTGTTTGCCTAGATTATCACGTTGTTGCTGCAGTTTTACTCAGCAAGCTTAATGTCCAGACACTTTTCCAAACAGGCGAAGTTCCAAATGGACCAAAGCATACTTATCTAGATGTCTTTAATCCAGAAACCAATCAATGGGAAATTTTTGACCCTTTCGCTGAAAACTATTTGAAAGCAAAAGGTTCTAGCGGGAGAACATTTCAAAGTGGCTATTACAGTAAATCGAAAACACACCAAAATTCCTGAAGTAACTTGTGCTACACTTGAGCTATCCCTGCCCAGGAATTTTTGACTATGTCCAAAATTGATTTTACCCATCTCCACGTCCACTCTCAGTACAGCTTGCTCGATGGTCTCTGTAAGGACGAGGATTTGGCTGCCGCCGCTAAGTCCTACGGTATGGACAGCCTAGCCCTGACTGACCACGGCGCCATGTACGGCACCATCCACTTTTACAACACCATGCGCAGCAATGGCATCAAGCCCATTATCGGCATGGAGGCCTACTACACCGCCGGCAACAGGGCGGACAAATCGCGCGAGTTCAAAACCAACCATCTGCTGCTCCTCGCCAAAAATCTGACTGGCTACCACAACCTTCTCAAACTTACCTCGATTGCTCATCTCGAGGGGTTCTACTACAAACCTCGCATCGACTGGGAGACGCTGACCAAGTATCACGAAGGACTGATCGCCACCTCGAGCTGTTTGGCCGGCGAGATCCCTCAGTATCTCTCCAAGGGAGAGATAGACAAAGCCGAGCTGCGTCTCAAAGATTTCCTCGAGCTCTTCGGCGACGATTACTACATCGAGCTCCAGCGCCACGATGGCCTCGAAAAAGAGCTCAAACCCGTCAATGAGGAGCTGCTTAAACTATCCCGCAAATTTGGCATCCCCATTATCGCCACCAACGACGTCCACTATGTCCGCGCGGACGACGCCAGGGCCCAGGACGCGCTCCTCGCCATCCAAACTCGCACCACCCTCGACGACAAAAACCGCTTCACCATGATCGACTCTCCGACCTACTACCTCAAGTCGCAGGAGGAGATGTCCGATCTCTTCTCCGACCTCCCCGAAGCGCTCAGCAACACCAGGAAAATTGCCGACAAAATTGACTTGACCATCCCCACCGGCAAAATGATTTACCCCAAGTTCCCCGTGCCGCAGGGCATGACTCCCGAATCCTTCCTCAAACAAATGGTGCTAGACAAAGTCGAGGCGCGCTATCCCCACCCCAGCAAGGAAATCTTGGAGCGTATCGACTACGAGCTGGAGGTCATCTGTAGCAAGGGGTACGCTTCCTACTTCCTTATCACCCAGGACTTCATCAACTGGGCTAAAGGCAACGGGATCCGTATCGGACCTGGACGTGGATCTGCCGCCGGCGCCATTGTTTCTTATATCTTGCGCATCACCTCTATCGACCCGCTCGCTCACGGCCTCCAATTTGAGCGGTTTATGAATCCGCAGCGTCCCAGTCCTCCCGATATCGACGTGGATATTGCCGATGTCAGTCGTGATCGCGTCATCGAATACGTGACCCAAAAATACGGGGAAGACCGCGTCGCCCAAGTTATTACCTTTGGGACCATGGAAGCACGGGCCGCTATCCGCGATATCGGCCGGGTGCTGGGGCTGCCTTACTCCGATCCCGATTTAGTGGCCAAGCTCATCCCCCTGGGTAGTAGTATCGACGAGGCTTTGCTCAGTGTCACCGAGCTGCAAGAATTGTACAAAAACCCCAAGTACAAGGAGCTCCTCGATCTCGCCAAGCGGGTCGAGGGCGTCGCTCGCCACTCTAGTACCCACGCCGCGGCCGTAATCATCGCCGACGCTCCCTTGACCAACTACACCCCGATCCAGCGAGACTCCAAAGAAGGTAAGATCACTACCCAGTACGACATGTACGCCATCGATTTAAATGTCAAACCAGATGCCATTGGGCTCCTCAAAATGGATTTCTTGGGGCTGCGCAACCTCACCATCCTGCAAAACGCCGTTAAAATCATCGAAAAAGTGCGGGGTGTCAAAGTCGATCTCTCTGGGCTCCCACTGGACGACAAACTAGTTTTCGCTATGCTTTCCCGCGGCGAGACGACCGGGGTATTCCAAATGGAGTCTCCCGGTATGCGCCGGCTGGCCAAGCAACTCAAACCCGACGTTTTTGGCGATATCGTCGCTTTGATCGCCCTCTACCGGCCTGGCCCTATGGCCCTGATTCCCGAGTTTGTCAAAGGCAAGCTCGAGCCCGAAAGCGTCAAATACCTCCACCCCGATCTCAAAGCCATCCTCGCCGAGACCTACGGCATTGCGGTCTACCAAGAGCAGGTGTTAAAGATTGCCAACGTCATGGCGGGTTATAGCCTGGGTGAGGCCGATATTTTGCGTCGCGCGATGGGTAAAAAATCAGTCGAGACCATGAACAAAGAGCACAAAAAGTTCATTGCCCAAGCCGTCAAGCTCAATTACTCAGAGACGATGGCCGAGAAAGTCTGGTCTTTTATCGAGCGCTTCGCCGGCTACGGCTTCAACAAGGCCCACGCTGCTAGTTACGCCATGATCTCGTACCAAACCGCCTACCTCAAGTCTCATTACCCAGTGGAATACATGACCGCGCTCATGTCCGCGGAGTCTGGCCGTGAAGACAAAATGGCTTTGTCTCTGGAAGAGTGCCGAACCATGGGCGTGATTGTCTTGCCCCCCAACATTAATCTCTCAGATGCCGACTTCAAAATTGAGTCCGACAAAAAGTCCCTCGATGGGCGCGCCATCCGCTTTGGCTTTACTGCTATCAAAAACGTGGGAACGGCCGCCATCGACAACATCCTCCTGGAACGCACCGGGGCAGGGAACTACAAAAGTTTTACCGACTTTATCGCTCGTGTCGACACCCAGAAAGCCAACAAAAAAGTCTTAGAGAGTTTGATCAAAGTAGGCGCATTTGATGCTTTTGGTAAAAGGGCGGTCATTCTCGACGAAATCGACCGGGTCCGTACCAAAGTAGGCAAGACAGCTAGCGAGAAAGATAGTAACCAGGGTGGTCTGTTTGATGGTCTGATCCAAGAAGAGATCAGCATCGAAGATGTCTGGCAATCGGACAAAGAAGAGTTCAACAACCGCCAGCTTATGGAGATGGAGCGGGAGCTCCTGGGTATCTACCTGCGCGAGCACCCCAGCCAAAAACTGCTCAAAAAAGCTCGTAACGACTGGACGATTCCTTTGGCTGAGTTACCTGAAAACAAGGATCAAAAAGTCTCCGTGGCTGCCATCATCAAAACCGCCCGTACCGTGGTGACCAAAACCAAGCAGCAGGAGATGGCTTTCCTCCTCTTAACCGACGAAGGCGGCGAGATCGAAGCCGTGGTCTTCCCCAAGACCTATGCGCTCGTCAAATCGTTCCTCATCCCCAACAGCGTGGTGATTGCCAAAGGCAAGGTCGAGGAGCGCGAAGATCGACTGTCGTTTATTATCGATTCTATCGAACTTGTTCCTGACCCTGGCTCTGACCCTCTCACTCCTGGAGTGAAGGGAGCCCACACACCGGGTGTGTTAGACCCAAATACCATCCATATCCCCCGTGGCACCAGCAAAGCGACCCTGCTTGCCCTCAACAAATTGCTACAGGACAACAAGGGTGACGATCATATCACTCTGGTCTTTCAAAACTCCCACGATTCTCGCTCCCTCCTACTACCTTTTGGCATCAACTACTCCACCTCGCTCAAAAAAGAAATTGCTCAACTTTTGCAGATTGACAAAGTGGATTGACTTCGCCCTATCTTCGGTTATATAGTAGAAACATGATCCAAAGAATATCCGAACCTGTCTCAGTCGTTTCCGCCTACAATGCAGAGACCCGAGCCGTGCGCCCCATCTCGATCGAGTGGTCGCGCCGCACTTACCCCGTGCTCCAGGTCGGCCTCCGCCACACCTACCGCGAGGGCATAACCCGCCACCACGTTTTTTCCGTCGTCAGCAACGCGCTCTTTTTCCGTCTCAACCTCAATGCCGACAACCTTAGCTGGACACTCGAGGAGGTCTCGGATGGCCTGCCTGATTAGAGGACTGTCCTTAAAAGGAATTCCTGGCTGCAAGCCAAGAAGGGCTCGGCAGCAGCCGAAAGGACAGTCCTCATGGGTACTCAGTTAACATTTAACCCAGCATCTCCCACTATCATGCACATCGATCTCAACTCTTGCTTTGCCAGCGTAGAGCAGCAAGCCAACCACCTCTTACGCGGCAAGCCCGTCGTGGTAGCCGCCTATGCCAAACCGTACGGCGCCATCCTAGCTCCCTCAGTGGAAGCCAAGTTATACGGCGTCAAAACCGGCATGCCTGTGCGGGACGCCCTCCAGCTCTGTCCCTTTCTCATTGTTCGTGAAGCCGACCCACCCAAGTATCGCCAGGTACACAAGCAAATTGGAGATTTGTTAAATGAGTATTCTCCTCGTGTCATCTCCAAATCCATCGACGAATTTGTCCTGACCTTGCCCCAGAGAACAGTCCCTAAAAGGAATTCCCGACTGCAAGTCGAGAAGGGCTCGTCGGCAGACGAAGGGACTGTCCTCACCGGAATTGTTCAAGAGATCAAGTCCCGCATCAGGTCAGAGATCGGCGACTATCTGCGGGTCTCGATCGGCATCAGCACCAACCAAATCCTCGCCAAACTAGCCTCCGGTCTCCACAAGCCGGATGGATTTGACGTTATCGACTCCCACAATTTTCTCGACGTATATGCCAGTATCAATCTCCAGGAGTTTTGTGGGATCAACGTCCGCAATGAGGCTCGCCTTCACCGCGTCGGCATTTTTACCCCTACTCAATTTTACGAGGCAGACATCCAAACTCTCAAGCAAGCTTTCCAATCAGTTTTGGGTCGGTATTGGTATACGCGGCTGCGAGGTTACGAAATCGATGACGTCACCTTTGCCCATCGCAGCTATGGCCAGTCGTACGTCTTACCCCGTCCCATGGCTTACGATGAGTGGCGACCCATCCTCGCCAAACTGATCGCCAAAGCTGCTAGGAGGCTAAGAGCTTCGGGTGCGCAAGCCACGGGTATTGGACTCTCCCTCACTTTTGGCGACAAAACGCAGTGGCATACGACTCACCAGGGCAAATTCGCACTTTACGACGACGCCAGTCTCCTCACCGCCACACTCAACCTTTTACAAAGTTCCGAACCTTGTAAACTCGTCAAGAAAATTGCTTTCACATGCTATGGATTAGGCGAGGATTCTGGACAGCTCAGTTGTCTGGTGGATACCGCCAAACAAAAGTCACTAGTAGCTTCACTCGATAGGCTCAACAACAAATGGGGGGAGTACAGCGTCAGCTACGGTTCATTCCTCGGTTCAGCCGGACACGTTCGAGACGCCATCGCTTTTGGAAAATAGATGTATACTGATAAGTATGAACATTGTCAGCAAAACCATAGTTGTCACCGGAACCAGTGAGGGGATTGGTCGAGAGATCGCACTCGCCCTTGCGCGTCGTGGCGCCAATATCGCACTAGTTGCCAGAAATCAGGCTCATCTTGAGGCAGTCCTAACTGAAGTCACTGCCCTCGGCTCCAAGCGCTCCAAAATTTATGTCTGCGACGTAGCTATTCCCGAAAATATTAAATCGACCGCCAAGCAGATCATCGCCGACTTCGGTACAAATCTTGTCGGTCTCGTAAACAATGCCGGTATTTGGCAGAAGAAAGCCAATCTTGAGGATATAGGAGACTCAGAGTTAGAGTCTGTCCTAGAAATCGATTTATCCGGCGTTATTCGCTTCACCAAAGAACTATTACCTCACTTTAAATCAGTTTCAGAATCTGCAATCATTAATATTTCATCTCGCTCCGGTATCACTGCTCAGGCAGGCCAGTCAGTCTACACCGCCGCCAAGTGGGGAGTCAAAGGTTTTACCCAGGTCCTCAAAGAGGATCTCAAAGATACTATGGTCCATGTGGCTGGCGTTTATCAGGGTGGCACCAATACTGACATGTTTAACAAGGCTGGGGAAAACTTTTCGGCTGACAAACTCAATGGTTTTATTAAAGCCGTCGATCTGGGTGAAGTAATTGCCTACATGATCGCACTCCCACCGCAAATCTGGCTATCTGAAATCCACGTTGAGAACAAATGAGCTATACCCTTATCCGTGCCCGTAAACGCACGCTCTCACTCCAGGTCAGCTCTGCAGGTATCATCATTGCTCGCGCCCCTTATCTCATGCCCAAGTTTCTCATTGACCGCTTTGTTGATCAAAAATCTGCCTGGATAGCAAAACGACTAAAAGAGCTAAGGAAGCCGCGCGCTCCGAGAGTAGAACACTTTAGTGAGATAGCTGTTCAAAAGTACATTCGCGACCAAGTCAAGATCTACAGTCAGCAAATGGGTTTGAGCCCCTCCGGCCTTCGCTTTACCCATGTCAACTCGTACTGGGGCACGTGTGCACCCTCCGGCATCCTCTCATTCAATCTCGCACTCCGTTTTACTTCGCGTGATGCTGTCACTTATATTGTCGTCCACGAGCTAGCGCATTTGCGCTGGAAAGGACATGGCAAGCGGTTTTGGGACATGGTGCAAAAATACTATCCGCAGACTACTGAAATGCGCCGACTACTACGCAAAATATCTCGCACTAGCTTCTAGAATCTAGCTTCTATCATCTGACGAGTACTATCGCCGTCGGCAGAGACCGGCCCGGCCCCACTTTATACCCTCCGTCAGCCCACAACGCGCTAGAGCCGCCTCCATCCAAGTTCATCGCATTTTGGAGCCCCAGTACTTTGAGTACTTCTGCGGTATCCCCAAACGACGCGGCAAACACATGGCCTATTACAATCGCGCCGTCCTTCATGCCGATAAACCCTCGAGTCCCTTTTCCGTTGTCTTGAGTTGTCGCTACCGATCCGTCGCGCACTAGTCTGGGGTAGTTGGCGATCCCGCCGCCGGAGCTGGTATCCACTCCCCACTGCACCGTCTGGTCATAAAACGACAGGCTACTACCATAAGCGGCCACTAAGGGGACAGTGGAGTAAACGTTGTTGGCACGATTGAGCGCCGCTTTGGTCCGCCCGTTCACTGCCAGAGTATCAAAGGTATTTACTTTACCCTGGCACTGGGCGTAGTCTGGAGGACAAAAGTAAGCACCGTTAATCCCGGCAAAGCCACCTGAGGCCGCCACGTGCTCCGCCAGATTCTTGGTCGGACAGTTGTCGCTGCAATCCGATTCACCAGCCGTCTCTACGACCGCACGCGCACCTGGCGCAACCACCAGCGACACCACAAACTCCCCCCGCTCCGTACTGACTTTTTGCCTCGCATAGCCTGAGCCTGGCGCGGTATTGCTGGGGGGTGCACCTGCCTGCGCAGGCAGGTTGGCCACTACTGGCACTTTTGGAGTATTAGCAATTACAATTTTGTCAATCTCGGCCCGCACTTTCTTGGCTTGCTCTATTGCCCCAGTCCAGTCCTTATCGCCTAGTAGTCTCAAATACTTCGCCAGCGCGATGTCTACACTACTCACTTTGCCCACGGTGATCACCAAATCGGCTCGGTCCTCAAACAGCTTGGCTCCCTCGGTATAGGTTTGCTGGATATTGGCAATTTCGGCGCTCAGGCTGGCATTTTTTACCACCTGATCATCGTTCTTCAGTTTTTCGTATTCCTGCGCTACTTGCGACAATTGATCCACGACCGTATCACTATCCGACACTTGTGCCACGAGGGCGCGTTCAACTACCCTCTGGTCAAAGAGAAACCACGAGAGTCCGCCCACGATCGCAATCAGGTAAGACGCCATCAGTATTTTCCACGCTGGGCTGGTATAAAACCTGTAGATCCACAATTTGATCTTCTTCATTGCTATAATATTAGCATGGACAAATTTACCGCTGTTTGGTTATCTCATTCGAGCATCTCCAATTTCAAAAACTGTCCCCGGGCATATTACCTGAGCACTATCTATCGCGACCCTCGCAGTGGCCACAAAATCAGTCTGACTACTCCTAGTATGGCCCTCGGTTCTGCCGTGCACGAAGTACTCGAATCCCTTTCCAATCTCCCCACCGAAGATCGCTTCAAAACATCTCTCGTCGAAAGGTTTGATCAGGCCTGGCAAAAAGTCAGCGGTCCCATGGGTGGTTTTGCCGACGAGGCAACCGAAGCCAATTACAAAAACCGGGGCGAGGACATGCTGCGCCGGGTTATGGCACATCCTGGTCCTTTGGCTCAAAAAGCCGTCAAAATCAACGCTGACCTGCCCCAGTACTGGATCTCCGAAGAAGATAATTTGATCTTGTGCGGCAAAATCGATTGGCTTGAATACATTGAAGAAAACAATAGCGTACGTATCCTCGATTTCAAAACCGGCGTGGGGGAGGAAAGCGTGGACTCCCTTCAGCTCCCCATTTACTACCTCCTGGCCCACAACTGCCAGACCCGCGACGTGACCGGCGCCAGCTATTGGTATATCGCGCGGGACGACTTCCCCGTGGAGAAAAAGCTCCCTGATCTGGATAAATCCAAAGAACTAGTCATGAAGGTCGGCAAAGAAATGAAGCTCGCCCGCCAACTGGAGCGGTTCAAATGCCCAGAGGGTGATGCTGGCTGCAAATACTGCACTCCTTACGAAAAAATCATCCGGGGCGAAGCGGTCTATGTGGGGACAGGCGAGTACGGCTCCGATGTCTACGTAGTGAGTGAGTCTGTGAAAAAGATGGACAGTAAGATACTATAAATCAATGAAAATTCCCGCCTTTACTACGTTTCGCAACATCGAGCTATGGGAGTCGTACATCCAGTCCAAGTTGGCCCCACTCGAAGCCGACACCCCTTCTTATCTCAAATATTGGTACATCGAGTCCCGCGAAAACTCCCATGCCTACCCCTCTCAAGGGCTGTTAACTACCCCCTACGACTTTCTCCCTGCCTATCAAAAAGCCATGTTGCCCCTGGAAAAAATGCTCAAAATCTTACGTGTGCGTCAATACTTTCTCGAGCTTTTCAATCACCCCGATCGCCTCGCCTACCTCAAGCTCGCCGACAAGCAAACTTGGGTCGCCCCGCCCAAAGTCGAGAGCGCGGTCATGGATCAAGCCATTGCGAAGGGGAGAGCTCTCTCGATCGAAGATTTGGGGATCGAGGTAGTGGGCTCGCAAAATGCTCGGGTCTCGCGTAAAGAACACTTTCTCCAGGGACCACTTGTCAAACTGGGCCGACACGCTCGCTCGCTCCTCGTGGGCTCCGCCATGCCAGACATTTACTCGAGTGTTTATGCCCTCTCCACTATGGCTCAGTGCCACTCCCTGACTGGTGTTCCCCGCAACGGACCCCTCGCCGATATCAAGAGACAGCAAGATTTGATTAAAGAGGTCTGGAAAGCTTTGGGAGAGAGCGAAGTACTCATTGGCCGCTCTAAATCCGATCGGGACTATCTGCTGGACCACTGGAAAAAGAACATTATGGGCGTGGTAGAAGGGGACCCGGACAAAGCTTTGCGCCGGGCCAAAGCCCTCTACGACGTGGGCGTGCGTACCTTTCGCATTTACTCACCCGAGCCCGGGATCAATGTCTTGCGCTGTCTCAAAAAGCTGCGCAAACATCTGGGTGATGGTGTCGAGCTCTTTGCTGGTCAGGTCGTCGACGTAGAGCAAGCCAAGCAGCTCGAGGCCGCCGGGGCTGATGGGCTCTATATTGGCATTGGCGGGGGCGGGCGCTGCATTACCGGCGTACGCAGCGGCTCGGTCATCGACTGGCCCATTCTCCTCTGGCAAATGCGGGGAGAGATTGGGATCCCCGTGATTGTAGAGGGCGGGGCCAGCGATCATATTGCGACCGCCTTGGCCCTGGGCGCAACCGGTATCGGGGTCTCGCGCATCGCGGGTGGTGGCACCATTGAGTCACCCGGAGGCATGCTCTACTGTATCGACGAAAACGGCAAATACTTCAAGCCTTACGGGGGTGAGGCCTCCGCCCGCACCAAATATTTAGACGACAAAATGCTGCCTTTTGGCATCCCCTCGTTTGTGGAGGGAGAGACCAGGGTCTCGTTTATGGATCATTTACCCTACGGCGCCCCCACGATTTCCTTCCACATTTTCTCGCTCACCGAAGACATTATTCTCTCGCTTGTGTTCCGCGGCACCACTTCACTCAAGGATTTCCATGCGATTAATCCTTCACCGCTCCGGGTCAAGACAGAGTCCGCCTCCCGTCTTCAAAGTACTCACTAAATAATTTGACATACGGTGTTTAATATACTTATGGCAGTAAATATTCAAGCTGTGAAAGAGAGTGCAGTCTCACCTTTAGGAGAGAGCAATGGAGAAGTACTTATCTCCGAGCAGATGGAAAGGACTTATGATGGTTGTGCCATCATACTTACACATATTCTTGGCACCTTGTTTGGGCTAGGACTTGTAGGTGTCGGAGCCATTGGAGATGAATCATCGTTAAAACTATTAGGCGGAGTTATTACGAGTTTAGTTAATGTTTGGGCACTTATCGAATATGGGGTAATTCCAATCCCAGAATTAAGTCATAAAGATTAATCCCACCTTCCTCCTTGCCTAGCGACGAGACTTTGTAATATAATAAACTATGCCTCTTAAGAACCCCAAATACATTTTCGTTTCTGGCGGTGTTTTGTCCTCTCTGGGTAAAGGTATTACAACTGCAAGTATTGCCATGTTGCTGCAAGCCAAGGGCTACTCCGTCACGGTAGTTAAATGCGAAAATTATCTCAACATTGATTCAGGGTTAATCAATCCCCTCGAGCACGGCGACGCTTTCCTGTGTGAAGACGGCACCGAGACCGACATGGACCTGGGCAATTACGAGCGCTTCCTGGGCAAGAACCTGGGCTCCCACAACTTTGTCACCATGGGTCAGATTTACAAAGCCGTCATCGACCGCGAACGCGAAAATGGTTACGGCGGCGAAGACATCGAAGCCATTCCCCACGTCACCGACGAGATCATCTCACGCATCAAGCTAGCGGCCGAAAAAGATGAGGCCGAAATCTGTTTAGTCGAGCTGGGTGGTACCGCCGGCGAGTACCAAAACGTCTTGTACTACGAGGCCAGCCGCATCATGAAGCTCCGGGAAAAAGACACCGTCGTCCACGTGCATGTCTCCTATCTCCCCACGCCCGCCCACGTGGGCGAGCCCAAAACCAAGCCCACCCAGCTTTCCGTCAAGCAGCTCAACGCCATGTCTATCCAGCCCGATTTCCTCGTGGCCCGAACCGAAGGCGATTTGGACGAGCGCCGCCGCGACCGCCTGGCTTTATTCTGCAACGTTCACTCCGAAGATATTATTATGAACCAGGATTTAAAGAGCATTTACCAGGTGCCGCTCAATTTTCATAAACAGGGTTTCGACACCAAAATTCTCGCCAAACTAGGCCTAGATGATCACAACGCCGATTTATCCGCTTGGGAGTCTTTTGTTAATAAGGCTATAGGTAAGAAAGATAAAATACTGACGATCGCCATCGTGGGTAAATACTTCAAGACTGGTGATTACAACCTCAAAGACAGCTACCATGCCCTGTTTGAAGCTCTCGATCACGCCAGTATTACCTATGGCATCGAGCTCCAGATCCGCAGCATCAACTCTGCGGTGATCGAAAAAGAGGGAACGAAACAACTTGATGGTGTCCAGGGTATCATCGTCCCCATCGGTTGGGGAGCCCGCGGTACCGAAGGCAAGATTACTGCCATCAAGTATGCTCGGGAAAACAAAATTCCTTACCTCGGACTTTGCTACGGCCTCCAGTTGGCTGCAGTCGAATATGCTCGCCACATGGTTGGCTTGGAGGGCGCCAGCTCTACCGAGATAGACCCAGGCACCAAATACCCCATCATCCACGACATTCCTTTCGATCCCAAGTATCAACGGATCAAGGGGAACGGGGTCAGTATGCGCCTGGGAGCCTACGACTGTGTGCTCAAGGAGGGGACACTAGCTGCAAATATCTATGGCACTACCCAGATCTCCGAGCGTCACCGCCACAGGTACGAGGTGAACAACGACTACAGAGAGCAGTTGGAGGCTAAAGGTTTTGTCATCTCCGGCACCTCTCCCGACGACTTCTTTGTCGAGATGATCGAGCTGCCCACCACTGTCCACCCCTTCTTTATCGCCACCCAAGCCCACCCAGAGTACAAGTCGCGTCCGCTTTCACCCCATCCCGTCTTTCTTGCTTTCCTAGACACTGCCATTGCTCAAAAATAACTATCCTGGTAAAATACCCTCCATGGCCAACTCAGCAACTCACAAAGAAACTACCTTTCACGTCGGCGACACCGTCCGTGTGCACCAAACCATCAAAGAAGGGGACAAATCTCGTATCCAGATTTTTGAAGGCGTCGTGATCGCCATCCACGCCAAGGACGATCCCACTTTTGTCGTCCGCAAGATCGCCACCGGCAGTATCGGTGTAGAAAAGATTTTCCCGCTTCACGCACCCGTCGTCGTCAAAGTCGAAGTCAAAAAGACCAGCTTCACCCGCCGCGCCAAGCTCTACTACCTCCGCGATCTCCTGGGCAAAGCCGCCACCAAAATCCGTGAAGCCAAGAAATCGTAAGCTATTTCCACCAATCGCCACTTGAAATCTTATATCCAATCCAGTGGATTAGAACATATGCTGGGAATAGTAAAAAACTTTTCAAAAACCACTCGCTCGTATTCCAGAGTCGATCACTCCTCTTCTCTCGTTCTGTTGGAAATAGCTTCCTACTCTCATCACGCTCTGGCATATGTGTGACCCTATAGAGAATCGAACTCTAGTTACTTGGATGAAAACCAAGTGTCCTAACCACTGGACGATAGGGCCATGGGTGTGGGCCCACTGGGATTCGGACCCAGGACACCCTGCTTAAAAGGCAGGTGCTCTAACCAACTGAGCTATAGGCCCCACATTATTTACAAGCTCACGTATTTTAATTTTACTTTTGAGCGACTTAAGATAGAGCTCCCTCTTAAATGCTTCTGACCTAGTATTATACAGCTCAGAGTACACTAATGACCAGTTGCCTGATTTCGTGTACTTACTACGATGATCCTGATGTCTGGCAAGACGATCTTTTAGATTAGACGTTTGGCCAATGTAATATCTATCTTTTGATTGATCGAACAATATATATAGATAGTATTTCATTTCACAGGACACTCCCGACAAGTCGGGATGCTCTAACCAAGATGACTTGTCCCGATTTACCGGGAGCTATAGGCCCCACAACTAAAGTATTATATCAAAGATTAAAGACTACAGCCACGATTCAAGATTAAAGTTTCCAGCAGTACCACCACCGAAATTGTTATAAAGACAAAAAAACCCCAAGCAAATTGACCATATAGTAATTCTTTTTGTGCGTCGTCCATGTGTATATATAGTATATCATAGATACACATCGTGACTATCAGCTAAAAAGATATGAGTTTCTCTAGTAGATCGCACCAATTTCGTTGACGTAACCAAAAGCATCTGTTAACATAAACTTCCGTATGGCATCTCTTAATATTTCAATCAGCGCCGAGCCGATTGCTCATTTTTTTGGGTTGACGATTTCGAACTCGCTGTTCACTGGCTGGATTCTCACCGCTCTACTCTCCGTCTCTGTTTATCTCTTCTCCCGCAAAATCAGCTCACAAGGCGCGCCTGGCCGTCTCCAATCCTTCATCGAACTGATTATTGAAGGACTCTTTAACATGGTCGAGAGCATTGCCGGCGCTGCCAAGGCCAAGCGCTTCTTCCCCCTGGTCGGCACGCTCTTTATCTTTATTCTCATCTCCAACTGGTCGGGGTTGCTACCAGGACTCGCCCAAATTGGTTTCCGCGAGACCCTGCACGGCGCCGAGGTCTTTATCCCGTACTGGCGCGCACCCACTGCCGACATCAACACCACCCTCGCGCTCGGCCTGATTACCATGATTATGGTACAGGTCTATGGTTACAAGTATCTCGGGCTCAAGTACTTCAAAAAATTCTTAGATTTTAGTAACCCCATCAATTTCTTTGTGGGCATCCTCGAGCTCATTTCCGATCTCTCTAAGATTATCTCTTTTACTTTCCGTCTCTTTGGCAATATTATTGCCGGCGAGATTCTCCTATTAGTCATGGCTATGTTGGTCCCCGTTCTGGGTCCCACTCCCTTTATTGCCCTCGAGATTTTTGTCGGCTTTATCCAAGCCCTCGTCTTTATGATGCTTGCGTCCGTATTCATTAATATGGCCACCTTAGGCCATGGAGACGAACACGCATAATTATTATAAGTAGGGGCGACCTCTACGGTCGGCCGCACAAGGAGACAACATATGTCAGAAGTAGCCCAAGCCAGTAACGCCATTGTCGGATGGACCATCGCCGTGGGAGGTATTGCCCCCGCTATCGCCATCGGTTTGATCGGCAGCAAAGCCGTCGAAGCCATCGGTCGCAATCCCGAAGCTGCCGCCAAAATCCAAAACAACTTGATCCTTGGTTTTGCGTTTGCCGAGGCTATCGCCATCTATGCGCTCGTGGTCGCTCTAATTCTTAAATTCGTATAAAGGAGCCATATGGAAATAGACATCAAGCAGGTTCTGCTTCAGCTATTAAACTTTGGCATCCTCGTTTTTCTTTTTACGAGATTCATGTTCAAGCCAATCATCAAGATCTTGGACGCCCGTTCTAAAAAGATTCTTGACGGTCAGCTCGCCGCCGAGAAAAGTCTCAAAGAAACTGCGGCTCTCGAGAAAAAGCAAGCCGACAGGTTGGCCGATGCCAACAAAAAGGCCGCCGTCATCTTAGCCCAGGCCAAAGAGGAAAGTAAAAAGATGGGTGCACAGCTCATCCAGGAAGCCAAAAGCGTGGCTGCGGTGGAGCTGGGTAAGCAAAAGGAAGCTTTCCATAAAGAGCTCGAAACCGAAGAGTTGGCTCTCAAAAAGCGCATTGCCGATATGGTCGTTGCGACCACCAAAGCAGTGCTGGCTGACAGTCTCAAACCCGCCGATCTTAAATCGATTACCGCCAAGGAATTGGCTAAACTCAAATAATTTATGACCAATCAAGCGAGTGCTATTGTCAAAACCATTTTGTCTCACCTGCGCGACTCGGGTCAGCAGGATTTACTGGGCGAAGTAGTAGACGGTCTCCTCCACTCCTCGCAGTACAAAAACTCGAAGAATCACGTCCTGGTCACCTCAGCTCAATCTCTTAGTGCCACCGAGCTAAAACAGATCCATAGTTACCTCCACAAATCTCTTGGAGACAGCTACGAGCTCGGCGAGATTACCGATCCCAGTTTGGTCGCCGGGTTTACGCTCCAGGTCAACGACACCTTTATCGACGCCTCGGTACTGGGCAAAATTAATACGGTTTCATATATTTTAACTGCAAAGGAATAGCGTATGAAAAATGATCTCCACCAGGAACTCCTCAAACAACTCGCCGGTCTCAGTACCCAAACCACGGTCACCAATGTCGGTACCCTCCTCACTGTCGGAGACGGCGTCGCCACTGTTTCTGGTCTCTCTGGCGTCATGATGAATGAAATCATTACTTTGCCTGGTGGGACCGTCGGACTAGCCCTTTCTCTCCTGCGTGACACCGTCAGCGTCGTCCTCCTGGGCGAATATACGCATCTCAAGCAAGGCGACCGCGCTACGGCGACCGGCAAAGTCCTCTCTGTCCCCGTCGGTCCCGCTTTCCTCGGCCGCGTCGTCAACGCCCTCAACCAGCCCATCGATGGCAAAGGCGCCCCCAAAGCCGCCGCTACTTATCCAGTCGAGCGCATTGCCCAGGGTGTCATTACCCGCCAGCACGTCTCCCAGCCCGTCCAAACCGGTATCATCGCCATCGATGCCATGATCCCCGTGGGCCGGGGCCAGCGCGAGCTCATCATTGGTGACCGGGGTATTGGCAAGTCCTCGATCGCCATTACCACGATCATGAATCAAAAAGATCAAAACCTCAAATGTATCTACGTCACGATCGGTCAAAAACGCTCCTTTGTGGCCCAGCTCCAAGCTACTCTCGAGAAATACGGTGCCATGGAATACACGACCATCGTGGCTGCCACTGCCTCCGACCCCGCCTCTATGCAGTTCCTCGCCCCTTACTCCGCTACTTGTTTAGGTGAGTACTACGCCGAAAACGGCCAGGATGCCCTCATTATTTATGACGATCTCTCCAAGCATGCTTGGGCCTACCGCGAAATTTCGCTCCTGCTACGCCGCCCCTCCGGCCGCGAAGCCTATCCTGGCGACGTCTTCTATCTCCATTCTCGCTTACTCGAGCGCTCCTGTCGGCTCAACAAGCAGTACGGCGGCGGTTCCCTGACTGCACTCCCCATTATCGAAACCCAAGCCGGTGATGTCTCAGCCTACATCCCCACCAACGTCATCAGTATTACCGACGGTCAGATTTATCTCGAAACCGATCTCTTCAACTCTGGCTTCAAACCCGCCATCAACTCTGGTCTCTCCGTCTCCCGCGTGGGAGGGGATGCTCAGGTCAAATCGATGAAAAAGGTCGCCGGTCGCTTGCGTCTCGACCTCGCTCAGTATCGTGAGCTGGCCGCGTTCTCCCAGTTTGCCTCCGACCTGGACGCCAAAACCAAAGCTCAGCTGGACAAAGGTGCGCGCGTTTCCGAAATCCTCAAGCAGGGTTGGGACGAGCCACTTTCGGTCGAGAAGCAGGTCGCCCTCATTTGGGCCGTCACCGAAGGATTTGCCGCCACTATCGAGCTCAAGCACATGGCCGCATGGAAAGTCATGTTGCTGGAATATCTAGACAGTAAACAGGGCCAAAAGCTCATTGATTTACTCAAAAAAGAAGGCGCTTTGACCGACGACGTTCTCAAACTGCTCAAAAAGTCGGCCGAAGACGTTTTGGCTATGTGTGACCACTTAACTATTAAAGCCGACAACTAAACTATGACCAGTCTCATTGGCATCAGGCGCCGCATCCGCTCCACCAAGAACATCAGTCAAATCACCAAAGCCATGCAGATGGTCTCGGCTTCTAAAATGCGCCGCGCCCAAGACGCCGCGCTCGCTACCCGCCCCTTCACCGACAAGCTGCGCTCTATCCTAGGCCGAGTTTCCGGTGCCCAAACCGGTACCCTCAGCCACGCTTTGACTGCCGTCCGTCCCGAGAAAACGATTCTGGTCATCTTGATCAGCACCACCAAAGGGTTGTGCGGCGGCCTCAACGTCAACCTCCACCGGGGTCTCCTCAATTTTGCGGCTGGCTTCCCCAATACTTCCATATCTGTAGCGACCGTCGGCAAAAAAGCCCGCTGGGTCATCCCGGGCCGTGACGCCACTTTGGTCGCCCGCTTTGACACCCTGGGTGAAACCCCCACCTTCGAAGAATCCCGTGCCATTACCAGCTACGCCATGGATAGCTTTCGCGCTGGTACCTTTGATTCGATCTATTTTGCCTACCCCAAATTTATCTCGACCTTGACCAACGAGATCACGATCGAGAAACTCCTCCCCGTCACGCCACTCACACACAGCGAACCCGTGCATACCGGTGAGTACAAAATCGAGCCAGATCCCGCCGCGCTCATGCAAAAACTGGTACCGTATCAGGTCGAAATGTCGCTCTACCAAGCACTCCTGGAGTCCCGCGCCACCGAGCATTCGGCTCGCATGGTGGCCATGAAGAACGCCTCCGACAACGCCCGCGATTTGATTGGCAGTTTGACCCTCGATTACAACTCGGCCCGCCAATCCCAAGTTACCTCAGAATTATTAGATGTTACAACCGCTCGTATGGCGATTGAGTAAGGATTACATTATGAAAAATATTGGCCACATCACCCAAATCATTTCCGTCGTCGTCGACGTCAAATTTGACGGAGCTCTCCCTGGCATCTACAATGCCCTCGAAGTCAAGAAAAATGACGGCTCTAGTCTTATCCTCGAAGTCGAGCAAATCTTGGGCGAAGGGGTCGTCCGCACCATAGCCATGTCCACCACCGATGGTTTATCTCGCGGTGCTCAGGTCACCGATACTGGCGCTCCCATCAGTGTCCCGGTCGGCAAAAACTCCCTCGGCCGCATTTTCAACGTACTAGGTGATCCCATCGACAACAAGGGCGAGGTCAAATCTGTCAAGCGTATGCCTATCCACCGCAGTGCCCCGACCCTCGTCGAGCAAGCCAACCAAGCCACCATCCTCGAGACTGGCATCAAGGTTATCGACCTGATTGCTCCATTTGCCAAGGGAGGCAAGGTCGCGGCCTTTGGCGGCGCCGGCACTGGCAAAACCGTCATCATGCAAGAGCTCATCCGCAATATTGCGCAGGAACACTCTGGTCACTCCGTTTTTGCTGGCGTAGGAGAGCGCACCCGCGAGGGGAACGATCTCTACCACGAAATGTCTGACTCTGGCGTACTCAAAAGTACTGTCATGGTCTTTGGCCAAATGAATGAACCCCCCGGTGCCCGTCTCCGCGTGGCTTTGACCGGTCTGACATTTGCCGAGTATTTCCGCGACGAGCAGGGTGAAGATGTGCTGCTTTTCGTCGACAACATTTTCCGCTTTAGTCAAGCCGGCGGTGAAGTCTCGGCCCTCCTTGGCCGTATCCCCAGTGCAGTCGGTTACCAGCCCAACCTGGCGACCGAAATGGCCGCGCTCCAAGAGCGCATCACCAGTACCAAAAAGGGAAGTATTACCAGTTTCCAGGCAGTGTACGTGCCAGCGGACGACTATACCGACCCCGCTCCCGCCACCACTTTCTCTCACTTGGACTCGACCATCTCGCTCGACCGCGGTCTCGTCGAACAGGCGCTTTACCCCGCCGTGGACCCGCTCACCAGCTCGTCCAAAATGCTCTCTCCCGACGTGGTCGGCGATGAGCACTACACCGTGGCTCGCAACGTGCAAAAGGTGCTGCAAAGGTACAAGGATCTCCAAGATATCATCGCCATCTTGGGTATCGACGAATTATCGGACGAAGACAAGTTGACCGTGGCCCGCGCCCGCAAGATCCAGCGCTTTCTCACCCAGCCCTTCTTTGTGGCTGAGCAGTTTACCTCTATCCCGGGTAAATACGTCAAAGTCGAGGACACGATCAAAGGGTTCAAGCAAATCATCGACGGTACGCTCGATCACATCCCCGAGCAAGATTTTTATATGAAGGGCGGACTAGACGAAGTTCTCGCCGATTATGAGAAAGGAAAGTAGCCTACAGCTAACAGCAAACAGCTAACAGCAGCTGCAAGCCGTAAGCCGTAAGCCGTAAGCTATATGAAATTATTGACTCTCGATATTGTCACTCAAGAGAAACGACTATTAACCGTCGACACCTCGCGTGTGACGGTAGAAACCGAGATGGGTGAGATCACCGTGCTTCCCGGCCACATCCCGCTCCTGGCCAAACTCAAAGAAGGACTGCTCCGGTTCGAAGACGACAAGGGTAGGGAAGAGATCGTGGCCATCTTTGGCGGCTTTATCGAGGTGGATGTACTAGGAAAAGTCTCTATCCTGGCTGACTCTGCCGTTCGCGCCAAAGATATTGATCTAGCCAAAGTCCAGCGGGCGCAAAATGAAGCCAAGGTGACCTTGTCCGACAAGAAGCGCGAGATTGAGTTTGCCCAGGCAGAAGCCGCGCTCAAGCGTACTTGGCTCGAGCTCAAAGCCGCCAATTCGAAACCAAGACACAGTACTACCTAGACAACTGGTGTAAAATATCCCCTAATATTACTTACTCAGCTCAAAGGAATAATTATGACGTTAAGAACATTTGTAGAAATTATGACTAGTGACCCCGCTAATCCGGGTGGAGCAACAGCAGTTTTTGAGCAATTTGCTCGATCACAAGAAGGTGATGCTCAAATACTAGAAAGTGAGATATCGGGAATTTGTGCAAATTGTCTCGCCTCATGTGATGGTCCAAAAACCATTAATTACAAGGATGGATTAGCTGTCGTAGCGAGGGGCAACCATCCAGACATATTTACTCCTGACGGTGACGCTAAATGCGTGGAAGTATAATCTGCTGATCAAGTGTAGTAGATTTGCCTTTCGTTCGGGAAATAGGTAGTATTGATTCATGACTCGAGTTTTAGGTATCGATCCGGGTACTCATCGCATTGGTTGGGGCATCATTGATGGAACTCCTTCAAGGCCAGGCCTTGTAGCCTGTGACTGCCTCGAACTACCCAAAAACACTGGGACAGCCGAATATCTGCTCAAGATCCAAGCAGAGATCGAAAATCTAATTCTTAAATATCAGCCCGACAAAATCGGCATCGAAGCCCTCTTTGTGCAAAAGAATGTCAAAACCGTCATGACAGTCGCCCAAGCCCGTGGAGTCATGCTCTATACCTTTGCCCAACACGGCCTCAGCTGGACCGAGCTCTCCCCAAATACGATCAAATCTGCCGTCGCCGGAGCAGGCAATGCCGGCAAGGGTGAGGTCGAACGTATGGTAGGATTACTCTTGAGGTTAGATACCTCCAAATTATTAGATGACACTACGGACGCACTTGCAGTAGCGCTCGCTACACAGGCGACCAAATTATGATTGCATATCTCTCTGGTCAACTCCTCCACCACACCAGTGATGGCGCCGTGATCGCCGTAGGAGGCGTCGGCTACGAAGTGATTGGACTTTGGCTGGGACGCCAGGCGCTTGGAACCGACTTAACACTTTACACCTATCACTATCTAGAAAACCAGACGATCCCACGTCTTATCGGCTGCCAAAGTAAAGAGGGGAGAGATCTCCTCATCGAGCTCATCGGAGTCAGCGGGGTCGGCCCCAAACTCGCCGGCAAGATCTTGGAAGCGGCCACCCCTGCTGCTATTAAAACTGCCATCACCAGTGGTGATCTCGATTTCCTTACCCATATCAAAGGTTTGGGCAAAAAAACCGCCCAAAAAATCATTCTTGATCTAGGTAAAACCCTAGTCGAAGCCACCAGTTCGGCTAATAGTTATATCTACGACGCGCTGCGCGAACTCTCCTTTGACAAGCGTGAAATCGACCGGGTCCTCGAAACTATCGATCTGACCGGATTATCTGAGTCAGCGGCATTATCTGTAGTACTAAAGAGTCTCGGTAAAAAGGTATGAGCCCAACTATTTTAGAACCCACCGTCATGGCAGAAGAAATCCAAATCGACGTGACCTTGCGGCCTAAATCTCTTTCCGATTTCGTCGGCCAGCCGCGTCTCAAGAAATCGCTCGAGCTCGCACTCTCCGCTGCCAAAAAGCGGGGTGAGTCAATCGACCATGTCCTGCTTTATGGCCCGCCTGGACTAGGCAAAACCACGCTTGCCCACATTATTGCCATCATGCAGGGCGGCAACATCCACGTCACCACTGGCCCGGCTTTGACCCGAGCCGGCGATCTGGCCGCGCTCCTCACCAACCTCGAAGAAGGGGACGTGCTCTTTATCGACGAGATCCACCGGCTCAACAAAGTAGTCGAAGAAACACTGTACTCAGGTATGGAAGATCATCGACTAGACCTCGTGCTAGGCAAAGGGCCAGCTGCCCGGAGCGTCTCCGTTGACCTTAAACCCTTTACCCTCGTGGGTGCCACCACTCGCTACGGCGCGCTGAGCGGACCCCTGCGCAGTCGCTTTGGCATCATCAACAAGCTCGAGTACTATTCCACACCCGACTTATCCAATGTTTTGACCCGCTCCGCTTCCATTCTCAAAATCACCCTCGAGCCCGGGGCTGTCGATAGCTTGGCTAGTCGCTCCCGCGGCACCCCGCGTATCGCCAATCGCTTGCTCCGCCGTGCCCGCGACACCGCTCAAATCAATTATGGTGGCCACTTGAGTAAGGAAGCGGTCGAAGAAACGGTCAAGTTGCTGGAGATCGACGAACTGGGGCTGGACGCTTCCGACCGCGAGCTCCTCACCCACATTATCGCTCACCACCACGGCGGTCCCGTGGGGGTCGAAACGCTCGCGAGCGCCCTCTCTGAAGACGCTGGAACCATCGAAGAAGTCTATGAACCCTATCTCATCCAGCAGGGTCTGCTCTCCCGCACCAAAGGGGGCAGGGTCGTCACCGACAAAGCTTATTCGCATTTAGGGATTACAAGGGTTTAACCCTCGTATCTGGAAAATATGCCTCGAAAAATACAAGGGTTAAACCCTAGTAGAATACTACTTTACAACTTTCTATTTGGAATTTGGTGCTTGATTATTGGTTATTTCGCCCCAGTCGGGGCGATCTACGATCCCCGTACCCTTCCCAACAACACGGCCGGAGTACACATCTTGGATCCCGCAGAAATAGGCTCTGCCGCCAAGCTCGTTAACAGTAATGGCGGCGATTGGGGCTATGTCACGGTCCCTATCCAGCCGACCGATCGCGACAAAACCAAGTGGCAAAATTTCATGGCAGAAGCCAAATCACTTCACTTGATTCCTATCATCCGGATAACCACCATTCCCCAGGGAGGCACGTGGGCCACGGGGCACGACACTGATCTCGTCGATTTTGCCAATTTTTTGGGTGAGCTCGATTGGCCCATCGAAAATCGCTACATTGTCCTCTTCAACGAAGTCAATCGCAGTACCGAGTGGGGAGGCAAAGTCGATCCAGAAAAATATGCCTCCATCGTCAAAAACGCTTTTAGTATTTTCAAAGAAAGATCAGGAGATTTCTTTCTCCTGGGTCCCTCGCTCGATGCCGCCCTCCCCAATAGCTCTACTTCGCTCTCAGCCCAAAATTACTTGAGTCGTATGGCAGTCGCTGATCCACTCATCTGGAGCTACTTTGACGGGTGGTCAAGTCATAGCTACCCCAATCCTGGCTTTATTGCTCCCGCCAAAAAAACGGGTCTCCAAAGTATTGTCAGTTACAAAACTGAGCTATCCTACCTCAAGCTGGCTCCCAAGCCTGTCTTTATCACCGAGACGGGCTGGGATCAAACCAAGCTCAAAGATTCGGTCATTGCTCAAAATTGGAGCACAGCCTGGGATATTTGGCAAAATGACTCCAACGTCGTGGCCGTCACTCCCTTTGTTTTAGAGGGAGGCGAGCAATTTGCGCCGTTTTCTCTGTACAAACCAGACGGAGAATATAGTGCTTCAGGTCAATCTATTTTTAATCTGCCCAAGTCAGCAGGTTCACCCACAGAGGTCGCCAAAAACGAAACCGCTGCCAGTGGTTCACCAGCCAAAACTCCTAGTTGGATCATGCCATTTTTCAAAGAATCACGGGCACTGCTCAAACTCGAAAACATTTTTCGCGTGGTACTAGGGCTGCCCGCCAAATCCAGTATCACCATCAAAGATATTCCCTTGCTCGTCGAAACCGCCCAAACTCCCAAGCAATGGGAGAAAGGTCTGTCTGACCGCGATGGTCTCACGGGGATTGATGGTATGCTCTTTATCTTTCCGCAGTATCACGTCCCAGTTTTTTGGATGAAGGATATGCATTTCCCCCTCGATATGATTTGGCTCAGCAACGGGCTCGTCGTCGACATTACCCGCAACGCTCCCGTGGGTACAAGTGACAAGCTTCCCACCTACTCTCCCCGCCAGCCCATCAACATGGTGCTCGAAGTCGATGCCGGCTGGACCGAGGCCAATGGTGTCAATATAGGTGATACCTTAATACTTAACGACTAGTATCTAAAACTTATGCTATATATCTTCCACGGCGAGGGCACCGCTCTCTCCCGCACAGCCCTCCAAACAGCGCTTGCCCAGGACCGAGCAGTCGGACACGAAATCCGCACGCTCGAAGGGGACAAGCTGCTCGCCCGCGATCTTGAGTCCGCTCTCGCTACCGCTAGCCTTTTTTCCCAGGAGACGCTCGTGATCGAAAATTTGCTTTCTCGCCTGCGCTCCAAAGAAAAAGATGCTTGCATCGCGTTGCTCGCCAGTTACACGGGAGACAAAAATGTCTTGCTGTGGGACAAAAAAGAGATCACCAAACCCAATCTCTCCAAGCTCACGGGAGCCAAAATCTCGCTCTCCAAGGCCCCTACGGCTTTGTTTACGCTGCTTGAGTCCATCGAACCAGGCAACGCCAAAGCCGCGCTCGATCTCCTCCACGACGTCATCAAATCCACCGAGGATATTATTGTCTTCACCATGCTCGCGCGCCAAATCAGCTACCTCATTATTATCAAGTCCGCGACCAGCCCTAAATTTGCCCCCTGGCAAATGGGCAAGCTTCGCGCTCAAGCTAGTCTGTGGACTAACATGCAGCTGGAGATCTTTCTCTCTGAGCTCTTAAAGATTGATTTCGCCATCAAAACTGGCGCCACCAAGCTTTCCTACGCCGACCACCTTGACTTATTGCTCATTACTTTACTAAGATAAAGTCCTGGTTTATCAAAGAAGGAGATAAAATGAACATCAATCAAGCGGTATTCAAAGCTTACGACATTCGCGGAGTATATCCGTCAGATATAAATGAAGATTTTGCATATAAATTAGGATTTGCTTTTGCCGATTTACGTCAGAAGGAAGAGGGTAGAGAAGATCTCACAATTCTGGTCAGTCGTGATATGCGAATATCGAGCCCAGCATTGCATAAATCTTTGATTAAAGGACTCAGTGAAAGCGGGGCGAATGTAATAGACATAGGGCTAGCTTCAACTCCTACCATGTATTTTGCCTCTGCCTTTTACAAATGTGACGGCGGTATTCAGGTGTCCGCCTCACACAATCCCAAAGACGATAATGGATTCAAAATCGTCAGATCACACGGAATCCCCGTAAGCGAAGATACTGGAATGTATATACTTCGGGACATGGTTGTCAACAATCCAATTGTCAAGTCCAACAAACCTGGTGGAATAACACAAAAAGCAAACGTTCTAGATGATTTATATAAATCTCAAGTCAAACAATTAAATATTGATATTGGTAAAATTAAACCATTTAAAATCGTTATCGACGCCGGCAATTCAATGGGGGCACTCGACACAACCAAGATTTTTGAAAAGCTACCGTGTGAAATCATCAAACTTAATTTTGAATTGGATGGCACCTTTCCAGCTCATCAACCAGATCCGCTAGTTGACGCCAATCTTTTGCCCACAATAGAAGCAGTCAAAAACAATAAAGCTGACTTAGGCATAGTACCAGATGGCGATGGTGATAGGTATTTCTTTGTGGATAACGAAGGTAATATTATTCGTCAAGAAATCTTGCGAGGTATCATGGCTCAAATCGCTTTGTCCGAGCATCCAGGAGCGACAGTTGGATATGATATAAGGCCTGGCAAAATTACCTTGGATATGATTCTAGAGGCTGGTGGTAAGCCACTAGTTACCAGGGTGGGTCATTCACTAATCAAAGAGGCCATGATTAAAAATGGCGCAATCTTCGGTGGTGAGTCATCCGGCCATTATTTTTATAAATTTAGCTATGGTACTTTTGAAGCGCCTTTCGCCTTTGTGCTCAAATTTTTACAGCATGTCTCTGCACAAAACAAACCCGTAGCTGAGATAGTGAAGCCACTGAAAAAATATTTTCATTCGGGTGAAATTAATTCGCTGGTAACTGACAAGGTAGGAAAAATCAAAGAATTGGCCGAAAAATATAAGGAGGCAAAAAATATCTCATTTTTGGACGGTGTTACCATAGAATACGACGATTTCTGGTTTAACGTTCGTCCTAGTAATACCGAGAATAAACTTCGACTTAATTTAGAGGCGGTTGATCAATCTACAATGGAACTTAAGCGCGACGAAGTGCTTAATCTGATAAGATCATAGTATGACTTCCATCCTCGACTCGCGCGACAAAATCAAAGCCATCGATGAGTACAATCTCTTGGGCTCTGTCGAAGCCTTGCCCTATCAGATCCAGGATGCCTGGGATTCGACTAAAAGTTTGACCTTCCCTGCGACCTACTCGGCTGTCAAAAATATCATCGTTTCCGGTATGGGTGGCTCCAATCTAGGTAGCCTCATCATCAAACGTTTATTCAAGGACGAGCTTCAGGTCCCTATGGAGATCTATCCCCACTACCACCTCCCAGGATATGTCAGCTCAGATTCACTAGTATTACTCTCCAGCTATTCAGGCGACACGGAAGAAACGCTCGCAGCAGCTGAGCAAGCCCGGTCAGTGGGCGCCAAAATCGCTGTCATTACCGGCGGCGGTAAACTGGCCGAGATGGCAGGGGAGCACGGCTGGCCCATCTATCTCATCGACCCGAAGTTCAATCCCAGTAAACAGCCACGTATGGCCATTGGCTACGCCGTGTTTGGCCAGCTGGCTATGTTTGCCAAAATGGGACTCATCAACATCGCGGAGTCCGACGTCCTCAACCTCGTCGACAATTTGCGGGAGTTAGTCAAAAACCTCGGACCTGAGAACGAACACAGTCCGGCCAAACTTCTCGCCTTTGCCGCCTACGACAAGCACACCATCTTTGTCGCCGCCGAGCACTTGATTGGGGCAGGGCACGTCATCAACAATCAATTCAACGAAAACGCCAAGTCCTTGACCAGCGAGTGGCACCTGCCCGAGTTCAACCATCACTACATGGAGGCACTCAGCTATCCCAAGCTAGCCAAAGATACCACCATTTTCTTCCTCTTCAACTCCTCCCTCTACCACGAACGGATTCAGAAGAGAGTACTCCTCACCAAAGAACTCATCGAGCAAAAGGGCTTCGAAGTGCAGTTGATCCAGGCTAGTGCTCCCACCAAGCTCGAGCAGATTTTTGAAATCATTCAGCTGGGTGAGTTTGTTGCAGCCTATCTACCTATTCTCTATGGCATCGACCCTAGTGGTATCCCGAACGTTGACTGGTTCAAAGCCGAAATGGTCAAATAATATGGATTCCCAAAAAACACTCCTAGATATCGCGCAAAAATGCTTTGATTTCATCAATCCCAAGTTAAACAATTATTCTGACTTTACTTCAGAGCTTGCAAAGGTCGTAAAGGTAAAAGACTTAGAAAACATTCAGTATAGTTTTGACCTCGAATTGGATTTGGTCATCAAAAATGAGATACAAGCGATTCCCGCTAAAGTATTCTCCGAAGAATCTGGTTGGTACGAAACAAGTCCAAATTATGAATACAAAATAATCTACGACCCGTTCTGCAATAGCTCGCTAGCGAGCAAGTCATTTCGTGAGGCGGCGATGGGCATTTCTCTATTCACCAAAGACAATGCCTGGATAGCATCTCTTATTTTAGATTATCAAAATGGTCTGATAGGGTATGTTGAAAAGGGTAATTCCACCAAATTTTATCAAGTTCAAAGTTTGGCGGAAATTAATGTTCCATCAAAAGCCACAACGTCGCTGGCTACTGCCTGGTCAGTAATTACACTTGAAACAATCCAGGAGAGATTAAAGTTGGGAGATATGTTGCCTCTAGTTAGTCAGGTTGGTCGACTTATTGTCAGTAGTGGACATATTTACTGGCTAAAATTAGCCGTTGGTGTAATCGATATATACGTAGATCCAGTGGGAGGAGAAGAACTGTACGAAATGTTTGCGGCAACAGTCACGCAAGGCGCAGGCTGCATAGTTACAGATCTTACAAATAACAATTTTGATCCAAGTAAAATGCTCACTGAGTTTGAGAACAATCGACATTTTACTTATTTCCCGGTTGCTGCAAGTAACAAGGTGCTGCATCAAGAACTACTTGCGAGCCTTCAGGGTCAGACCCTGTAGACCTTATTCCTCATCTAAATCTATCATCTCTCTATAAACTCTCGCTACATCGCCTGACTCTTCCACAAACGCCTGGTAGGAGTTTCTTGGGTTAGTTTTCGAAAAGTAGTTCAAGATATCGTCAGTCTTCACCCAGCTCTGCTTGAACGACCCCAGATAGTTTCCATAGCTCGAGTATTTATAATCAATGAGACCTGCAGGGCCAGGCCCTGAAGGTAAAATGTTTACCGGGTTACGGTGTATGTATTTAGTAATATACGTAAATTGGTCTTCAGTCTTAATAAGGACTGTTTTGTACCTTCCTTGAAACAGCGAACCAACGCGTTTGTATTTCTTATTAAAATACATAACATATCTCTGCACAAGAGACTGCATAAATTTTGCTATACCTCGATCAGTATTCTGCCTCACGAACATATGAAAGTGATTTGGCATAAGACAATAAGCAATCAACTCAATTTCACCATTAAAATTTACTGTGACCTTTGACGGCGATATTGTTTTCCCTTTCTCGTCCTGCAGGGCCTGGCCCTGAAGTATAGGTGGTGATAAGTAGAGCTTTGCATATCCCAAAAAAGTCTTGTAGTCAGCCTCGTCGAGAAAAATCTCACGCTTTTCGACACCACGATTATAGATATGGTAGTACCCTCCAGCACCGTATTCCTTGCGACTATTCTTTTGTGGCATATCTTGTACCTGCAGGGCCAGGCCCTGCAGGCCTTTACTCAATCAAATATACACCGTACACTAATACTATGTCTGCCCCAAAATATGTACTGTGGTTCCACGAAATAGATAAAGACGATGTTGCCAAGGTCGGTGGCAAAGGCGCCAATCTGGGTGAGATGACTCAGGCAGGTTTCCCCGTACCTGGCGGGTTTGTCATCACCAGTTCTGCCTACAAACACATGATCGATGTCAACAATCTCGAAGACAAGATCAAGGATATGCTCAAAGGCCTCAATGTCGAGGATGCCGACGCCCTCAACCGCGCTAGCAAAAGAGTCCAGGACCTGATCGAAAAATCACCTTTCCCCAAAGATATCGAAGAGCAGGTCTACAAAGCCTACGACAAACTCGGCGGCAACTCTTGGGTAGCTGTCCGCAGCTCGGCCACCGCCGAAGATCTTCCTGAAGCCAGTTTTGCCGGCCAACAAGAAACATATCTCAATGTCCGGGGTGACGCCTCAGTTATCGTCCACGTCCGCAAAGCTTGGGCCAGTCTCTTTGAGCCCCGCGCCATTTACTACCGTGTCCAACAGGGATTTGATCATTTTAAAGTGGCTCTTGCGGTACCCGTCCAGCGGATGGTGCAGTCCGACGTCTCGGGCATTATGTTCTCCATCAACCCCGTCACTAACGACAAATCCCGCATTGTCATCGAAGCCGTGTGGGGGCTAGGTGAGAATATTGTCCAGGGTGCCGTGACTCCCGACCACTACGAAGTGGACAAAGTCTCGCTCAAACTCCTTGAGCACACGACCATTCATCAGGATATTGAAATGGTGAGGTCAGGAGAGGGTAATATCCAGCGCAAAGTACCCGCGTCGCGTCAAGACAAACGCAAATTGACCGACGAACAGGCAGAGAGTGTTGCCAAGCTCGGTAAAAAGCTCCAGCAGCACTATTTCTTCCCCCAAGATTCCGAGTGGGCCATCGAAAACGGCAAACTCTATGTCGTCCAAACCCGTCCCATCACCACCATGAACGCCACCACTTCTAAAAATGAAGAGACTGTCAAGCAGGCTAAAGCTATTTCCGGCAAACTGATTCTCGAGGGCCAGCCCGCCAGTCCTGGAGTGGTCACCGGCATCGTTAATATCCTCAAATCAGCCAAAGAAATAGGCAAAATCAAACGCGGCGACATCCTCGTCACTGACATGACTACGCCTGACTTTGTCCCCGCCATGAAACGCGCCGTCGCCATTGTCACCAACAAGGGCGGTCAAACTAGCCACGCTGCCATCGTCAGCCGCGAGTTGGGTGTCCCGTGTGTGGTAGGTACCAAAACCGCTACTACAACCCTCAAACAGGGTAGGGTTATTACGGTTGATGGAGCCGCTGGTAAAATCTACGAGTCCTCCCTCAAAGCCTCTTCCGTTAACTTTGCTCCCGCGCAGTCGACCTACCTTGCTCCCGCAGAGATCCTCAAAACTGCCACTAAAGTGTATGTCAATCTAGGAGAGCCTGAACTCGCCGAGGATATCGCCAAGCGCAACGTCGACGGGGTAGGGCTCCTGCGCGCCGAGTTTATGATGGCTGGCATCGGCGTCCACCCCAAAAAAATGATCAAGGACGGCAAAAGTAAAGAATTTGTAAACGCACTCGCCGAAGGTATCGGCAAAATCTGTGCCGCTTTTGGGGAGCGCCCAGTAGTTTACCGCGCCAACGATTTCAAATCTAATGAATACTCTCACCTTAAAGGCGGGGAAGAATACGAGCCCAGCGAGCCCAACCCTATGCTAGGGTACCGCGGCGCCTACCGCTATATTCACGACGCGGATATTTTTGATCTCGAACTGCGAGCGATTAAAAAAGTCCGCAATGAAATGGGTCTCAAAAATCTCAGCCTGATGATTCCTTTTGTCCGCAACGTCAAAGAAATGCAAGAAGTCAAAAAAATTGTCATCGCCAGTGGACTTTCTCGTACGGCCACCTTCAAGCTTTGGATGATGGTCGAAATCCCCGTTAACGTCATCTTACTCGACGACTTTATCGATGTCGGGATTGATGGGATCTCCGTGGGTACCAACGATTTGACGATGCTGATGCTGGGCACGGATCGCGACAATGAGACCGTGGCAGCCGACTACGACGAACGCAATCCAGCCGTACTCTGGGCCCTCCAGCACATTATCCGTACGGCTCACAAGCGGGGCATTACTGTCTCCGTCTGCGGTCAAGCCCCCAGCTCCCATCCCGACGTCGCCGAATTCCTCTGTAGAGAGGGTGTGACCAGTGTCTCAGTCACTCCTGACGTGATCGACAAAACCCGCAAAGTCCTCTACGATACAGAGCGCAAATTAGTACATAAAAAATGACCAAAATTACAAAGATCGTCGCCAGAGAGATTCTTGATTCTCGCGCGACTCCAACGGTCGAAACTTCTATTCTGACCGACACCGGCGCTTTTGGCACTGCTTCTGTCCCCTCTGGTGCCATCATGGGGAAAAACGAAGACACGGAGCTGCGCGATGGAGACAGTGCCCGCTACCATGGCCAGGGAGTACTCAAAGCCGTCGCCAATGTCAACAACGTCATTGCCCCCAAACTGGTCGGGATGGAAATTAGTGAACAAGAGAAAATCGACAATCTCATGATCGATCTCGACGGTACCGACAATGAGCGCAATCTCGGCGCCAATGCCGTCCTCTCTGTCTCGATCGCAGCCCTCAAAGCCGCCGCCAGTACGTATAAACTCCCGCTCTTTAAATATATTGGTGCTAGGTACCGACCCGGAGCAACGCTCTCCATGCCCGGTCCCATTTTTAACTTGATCAACGGCGGCAAGCATGGCGCCGGTAATCTCGATTTCCAGGAATTTCACGTGATCCCCAGTACTAGACTTCGCTATAGCGACGCCCTCCGTGCTGGTGCAGAAACCTGGGCTAACCTCAAAGTCGAGCTCATCCATCGCAACGCCATCCATAGTGTTGGCGACGAAGGTGGCTTTGCCCCCAATCTCTTTACCAATGCCGATGCTTTAGAGCTCATGGCACTTGTGATCAAAAACTCCAACTACCGTCTGGGTCAGGATTTATTCCTTGGTCTCGATGTGGCCGCCGATACTTTTTACAAAGACAACAAATACAATATCAAAGATTCTCCCAAAGCTTTATCCCGCGACGAGCTCATCGAGTTGTATAGCAATTTAGTCAAAGATTACGGCCTCCTGGGACTCGAAGATCCGCTGGACCAAGAAGATTGGTCAGGCTGGAACAAACTAAAATCGACGCTGCCCAACTCCATCATGGTGATCGGCGATGATCTCATCGCCACCAATCTCAAGCGCTTACAAAAAGCCATTGACAACAGTAGCGTCAATGCCGTGATCGTCAAGCCCAATCAAATCGGTACCGTCACCGAAACAGTCGAGCTCATGCGTCTGGCCCAAGCCAATAGTATTACCACCATTGCCTCTCATCGCTCAGGCGAAACCAATGATTATTTTATCGCCGATTTCGCCGTCGGCATGGGTGCCAACTACGCCAAATTTGGGGCTCCCGATCGTGGCGAGCGAGTAGCCAAATACAACCGTCTCCTAGAAATAGAGTCATACTTAGGAATATGATCAAACCGCGAGCAGTCCTTATCATTCTCGACGGCTGGGGGATCGGACCAGACTACCCAGGCAACGCCATCAAACAAGCCAAAACTCCGACCATGACGATGCTTGGTACGACCTATCCTCATACCGAGCTAGTGGCTTCCGGAGAATCTGTTGGTTTACCCAAAGGAGAAGATGGCAACACCGAAACAGGCCACCTCAATATCGGGGCCGGTCGTATCGTCTACCAAGACTTGCCACGGATCAACATGGCGATCGCTTCCGGTACGTTTATGGAAAACAAGGCGTTTATCAAAGCTGTCCAGCACGTCAAAACCAACGGTTCCTCCCTCCATTTCCTGGGGCTGATTGGACAGGGCGGCGTCCACTCCAGCAACGAGCATCTATATGCTCTCATGCGTCTGGCTAAGGAGCAGGGGTTAAGTAAGGTCTACCTCCATCTGATTACCGATGGTCGAGACTCCAGTCCCACTTCTTCACCGATTTATCTTGAACAAGTTAACAAAGAAATTGCCGATATGCAGGTAGGTCAAATCGCCACCGTCGTGGGGCGCTACTACGCCATGGACCGCGATCATCGCTGGGAACGGATCAAGGTGGCCTACGACGCACTTATCAGTGGGGTAGGCGAACAGACGACCGACTTGCTGGCCACCATTGCCGCGCGACACACCCAAAACGAAAACGACGAGTTCATCAAACCCATCCTGCCGCTCTATAGCGGCGCGCCCGCACCCCGCATCGCTTCAAACGACGCCGTCATTTTCTTCAACTATCGTATTGATCGCCCTCGTGAACTGACCCGGGCCATAACCATGTCCGACGACGCTTTTGTCCACCATACCGAGTCGTTCGATCCCTACGCCATCAAATACCATAAATCACATTTAAAAGAAGATATCCCTGCTCCAGTTAATATTTTTGAGCGGCCCAACCGACCCAGCAACCTTTGCTTCGTCTCCATGACCGAGTATGAGAAGAATCTTCCCGTGGACGTGGCCTTCCCCCCCGAGTTTGTCGAGATGCCGCTGTCGCGAGTGATCGCCCTCGCCGGGCGGCGCCAACTCAAACTAGCCGAAAGCGAGAAAGAGCGTTTTGTAACGTATTATTTCAACGGTCAGCGAGAGCTCCCATTCCCCGGCGAAGACGTAGTTATTACTCCCTCCCCCAAAGTCGCCACTTACGACCTGATGCCAGAGATGTCGGGAGCCGAGCAAACCAAAAAACTAATTAGTGCCATCGGCAGCAATCTATACGATCTCATCGTGATCAATTACCCCAATCCCGACATGGTGGCTCACACCGGCAATCTCGAAGCTTCAATTAAAGCATGTTCCTATGTGGATACTCTCATTGCTCAGGTTTACGAGCGGGTTATGCAAACCGAGGGCGTCACTATGCTCATCACAGCCGACCACGGCAACGTCGAGGAGCTGATCAGTCTGGAGTCCGGGGGGGTCGATACCGAGCACTCTAGTTTCCCCGTACCCCTCCTCATCGTAGGTCGTGATTACCTTAATATGGCCAAATCACTCCCACGCGGAGTCCTCGCTGACGTGGCTCCCACTATCCTCAAAATCCTTGGGATCAACAAGCCCAGCTCCATGTCCGGCCGCTCGCTACTTTGACAAAACAAGTACTATTTCGCCCTTAATTGGTTTAATGGTATATTGGTTTAATAATTCTCCCACCGTTCCCTCCACCCGCTCTTCAAACTGCTTGGTGAGCTCCCGTAGAAGCACACAGTGAGTCGACTCTCCCATCACAGTCTTAATATGTTCCAAATCTTTCAGTAGTCTATGGGGCGAAACATACAACACTACTCTAGTCGATGGGATTTCCTCTAACATCTTACGACTGGCGTCTAACATCTTTATTGCCTTGCCGCTGGTTTTAGGGAGAAAGCCGAGGTACAGCGCCACCTCACCGCCGATCCCGGAGTAGGGCAGGGCCGTGGTCAGCGCCGTCGGCCCAGGTATTACTTGTACGGGTAGACTTGCATCAAGACACGCCCGAATCGCCCGGTAACCTGGGTCAGAGATGGCCGGCATCCCGGCATCCGACACTAGTCCCACCGCGACTCCTTCACTCACCATCTGCACTAGCTGGGTAAAAATCCTGTCTTCATTAAATTCGTTATACGGCACATACCGCGGCTTCTTTGTAATCAATCCCTTATCTAGTAAATAGTTAATTAGCTTGGAGCTCACTCTGCTGTCTTCACAAAACAACACTTCAATTTTCTCAAAAGTTTCGATTTGGCGCAGGGAGACATCAGCGAGATTGCCGATCGGCGTCCCAATCACATACAAACAACCGTCTGTCATTTTTTTCTCAGCAATTCTTTTACTAGGGGCACGAGCATGGGTATTACCGAAATAAGAACTATTCCTATCACCACGATGGAGAAGTTTTCTTTGACAAACTCTATATTCCCAAAGAAGTAACCGGCGAGGGTCGCAGCCGCCACCCACACCACTCCGCCTACGATGTTGTACGAAATAAACTGACCGTAGTGCATCCGGCTGATCCCGGCCACAAACGGTGCAAAGGTCCGGACTATCGGCACAAATCTAGCCAAAATAATTGTTTTCTTCCCGTGTTTTTGGAAAAAGTATTTGGTTTGCTCGATATGATCATCGTTGATGGGTATCCAAGTACTGGCTACCAATTTTTTCCCGAAAAAGTATCCTATCCAATAGTTGACCGTATCTCCCACAATCGCGGCAGCCATTAGTAATGGTATCAGTACCCAGATATTCAGCGAGCCCAAAGCCGCAAATGCTCCTGCCGCAAACAAGAGTGAATCTCCAGGCAAGAAGGGTACGAATACTAACCCAGTCTCGACAAAAATAATTCCAAACAAAATAGCATAAGTCTCGAGGCCGTAGCTGGCTATTATCTGACCCAGGTGAACGTCAATGTGCAAAACAAAATCAAAGATTTTTCCAAACATCGCTCTATTATTGCCCAAAACGTCGCACAAGTCCAACCACAGTTCCTTGCACTGTCACGTTTGACGCATATATCGGTTTCATGGTGGAGTTGGCCGGCTCCAGACGGATCCGGGTAGCTTCTTTGAAAAATTTCTTGAGTGTTGCTAGACCATTGTCCAGCAACGCTACGACTATCTCGCCGTCTCGCGCTTCTTTTTTCTCCTCGATCACCACAAAGTCACCGTCGAGGATACCTTCGTCGATCATCGAGTCTCCCCGGACCTGTAGGACATAGGAGCGCTTCTTACCCGACAGCATCGACGAGGCCACCTTCAGGGTCGCGTTGGGGTCAGTCATGGGCGCAATAGGCGATCCAGCGGCAATCATCCCCAGGATCGGCAGCTCGACACTCTCTAGGGCGTTGCCTATTTTGTGGTTTAGCAGCTCAATCCCGCGTACCGCTCCTTCAAACCTGCGGATTACGCCTTTTTTAGTCAGGGTCTGCAAATGTTCGTGGACAGTAGCTAGAGAGGATACTCCGAGCGAATCGGCAATTTCTTGGAGGGTAGGGGAGGTTCCAAATTTCTGAATATACTGTCCAATAAAGTCAACTATCTGTTTTTGTCGTTTATACAATGTGATTGGCATAATATCTCCTTTTCTTCAATTTACCCAAATATTCCCCGCATGTCAATAGCTATGTATGTTATCCTATTTATTGCATGAAAAAACTACTCATCCTAACTTCTATCATCTATCTTCTATCTTCTGCGCCAAAAGCGTTTGGCGCTAGCGAGTTTACGACTTCTTTCCACTCTCTCTACACCATCAAATCCTCTGGCGCTACCAGTGTCGTCCACACCATTGCCCTCAAAAATAATTTGAGCCATATCTACGCGACCGATTATTCGATCGCCACGAGCGGCGAAAACCTAGAGGGCATCACTGCCTCCGATGAAACCGGTGAGATCACGCTCGCTACGACCATCCAAAATGGCGCAACCACCATCCACCTCAAAATTGATCGTCCGGCCATCGGCAAGGATCAGGTCAAAACGCTCACACTCGCCTACCAAACCGATGACGTCGTCGAGTCGATTGGTCAGACGACTACTATCAATATCCCTCGTCTAGCCCGTGCCAACGAAGCCGGAGAATATACCCGGGTCGTCCGGGTGGAGGGGGTAGAGGGCACACCTTCCTTGATTTATCCACCCCAAAGCCTGACCGAGCCCGACGGGGTCTATACCAATTACACGTTTGTCGGCCACCAAAATGAGTCGCTCACCCTCCTCTTTGGCCGCTCAGTTACCTACAAGCTCAACTTGACGTACGAACTCAAAAACAAAGAGCTGTCGGCCGCAGAGTCCGAGCTCGCGCTCCCGCCAGACACTGCCTATCAAAGAGTGCTTATTTCGGCCATCTCTCCCGCGCCCACCCGTATTGATCTCGACGACAATGGCAACTGGCTGGCCCGCTACCCGCTGCGCCCGCAAGAAAAGCTGCTGGTCACCGCTGAGCTCCTCGTCACCCTCTACCCGGTGCCCACGCTTTATGACCCCAGCGTAAGCAGTTTTCAAAAAACTGCCCATTCCAAATATTGGGACACCACTTCCGCGCCGGTGGTTGATCTGGCAGAACGACTCAAAACTCCTCAAAATATTTATGAATATTTAGTCAACAACTTTACGTACAACTACGCCGGGATTAGTACAGGCACGCGCAAAGGAGCCCTCACCGCCATTACTTCTCCCTCCCTCGTCCTTTGCACCGAGTTTACCGATGCCTTTGTCTCCCTCACCCGCGCCCAAAATATCGCCTCCAGAGAAATCAATGGTTATGGCTATACCAAAAACAATGCCTTGCAGCCGCAAAATACGGAGACCGACATTCTCCACTCCTGGCCCGAGTACTACCACTCCGACAAAAAACAATGGATTCAGGTGGATCCGACCTGGGGCAATACCACGGGCGGTATCGACTACTTCAACAAGCTCGACTTTAGCCACATTACTTTTGTGAGACACGGCAGTGAGGACAGCTATCCTCTCCCTGCCGGCGCCTACAAAAGCGACCCGCAGGACAAATATATCCAGGTCGAAGTCGCGGATCCAATCGAGCCTACTCCCAGATATGAAGTTAAAACGGAGGGCGGTAAAGATACGGTCTACAATCTCGGCGATACGGCCATGGTGAATGAGTCAGTTAAAGTCGCGGGTCAAACAGTCACCGTCCCGTATCTCCCTCCCTATGGCCAGTACGAGCTGGCTCCCGTGAACGCCTCTTCATTTTGGTCTAAACTAAAGGGGTTCTTTACCCGGCTTGCTACCTGGGCACACATTAGGTAAGATAAACTCTAGTTATGCGCAAACTCATTGTCAAAATCCTCGCCACCTCAGCCAGCTTCTACGTCGCCCAGTATTTCTTGGCTGGTTTCCAAATTGAGCAAACATGGTCGGCTTACCTTGTGGCCTCGCTTGTGTTCGTCCTTTTCAATTTTTTGCTCACCCCAATTATCAAACTCTTGTTACTCCCCATCAACTTGCTTACCTTGGGTCTTTTCCGCTGGCTGACCAACGTTTTGGTGCTCTACCTCTTTGACCTCCTCTACGACGGCATCCGTATTGTGGGCTTTACTTATCCGGGCTTCAATTCTCCAGTTATCTCGCTGCCCGCTGGTCCGCTCGCTCTTTTCTGGGTCTTGGTCCTCAGCTCGCTCCTCATGAGCTTTACCTACTCCCTCATTAGTACCTTATTTAGAGCCGAGGATTAAGTATGTGGATACTGGTCGCCCAAATTATTGTTTCAGTTACGCTCATTGTCTTTGTCGTCCTCCAGGCCAAGGGGACGGGACTCTCAGGTGTACTGGGCGGCAGCACCAACTACCACGCCAAAAGAGGTATGGAAAAATCGCTTTTTTACGCCACCATTATGGTGAGTATCTTGTTTGTGGGGCTAGCCATGGCTAGCTCATTTTAGTCACTATGTTCAAAACCATCAGACGCTACTACTGGGTCACCAAGAGTTTCCTCGCGCGCCATAGCACCATCATTGTCCGTACCACGGGGATCGTGCTCTCTCTCATTCTCATATTCTTCCTGTTTGCCCGGTATATTCCCACCCCCAAGCACACCGTTCGCTTAGGCCGAGTAGGCAAATACAGTTTCGAGACATTTCCCGCCGACATCCAAGCCATCCTCAGCCGCGGGTTAGTCTCTATCAAACCCGATGGGACCGTCAGTCCAGAGTTGGCCAAAAGCTGGGAAGTCAAAGATGATGGCAAAACGTATGTTTTTACGCTCGACGACTCAGTTTATTGGCACGACGGCTCACCTCTTACTCCCGCCGATATTTCGTACAACTTTAAAGATGTCGAAGTCGAAGCGGGCGAGGGGATCATTACTTATCGTCTCAAAGAGCCATTTGCCCCCTTTCTCTCGGCAGTCTCGCGACCGATTCTCAAAAAAAATAAGTTCGGGACCGGCGAGTTTCGTGAAACCAAAGTCGAGGTATCTAGCGGTGTCCTCCAGTCTCTCGCTCTCGAAAGTGAGAATGAGCGCCGGATCTACAAGTTTTACCCTACCGAAACCAGCAGTTTGACTGCCTTCAAGCTGGGCGAGATCGACGCGATAGAGAAACTCTCCTACGTTCCAGAAACCATTTCTCGCGACGATAGCAACATCATCACGCAAGACGAAAGTTCTCAGGGTCAGCAGAGCGTCCTCTTTTTCAACAACAATGACGTTATTTTGACCAGCAAACCCGCCCGCCAAGCTTTGGCCTATGCCATCAAAGATAAATCTTTTGGTAAACAGCGCAGTATTTCACCTATCGACGAATCATCTTGGGCTTTCAACGATTTAGTCAAAACTTACGATTTTGACGCCACTCGTGCCAAAACTTTATTTACTCAAGACATCAAAGATCCAAGTAGTCAAAAGATTGAACTCAAAACCATGCTGCAATATTTAGATATCGCCGAGAAAATCGCTTCCGATTGGCGCGAAACACTTGGGATCCAAGTCGAAGTCAAAGTAGTCTCCAATGTCACGAGCGATTATCAAGTGTTGCTCACCGACTTTTCGCCCCCCATCGATCCGGATCAATACTCTATTTGGCACTCCACCCAAGCCACCAACTTTACTCACTTTAGCAATCTCAAGATAGATAAACTACTGGAGGACGGACGTCGGACCACCGATCAAAAACTGCGCACCGAGATCTACCAAGACTTTCAGCGCTTCCTCCTCGAAGATTGCCCGGCAGTATTCCTCTTTAAATCCGCCTCCTACACCG
>CAYGFS010000003.1:0-52597 GCA_964349305.1 uncultured Pseudomonadales bacterium | reverse complement strand
TTGCGAGAAGCAACCATCCGCACATTCCCACTAATAAGGGTTTGCTGACTGGAAGGTTGCTTTTGGCGTATCTAGGGGTATATACTTCAAAATAATGTCACACATACAAACAAAGCAATTTTCACCTGCCCGCAGTGCTTACGGCACAGCTGTTGCAGGCGGGTTTACCCACTTTACCAGCGGGGCGTTTGTTGCGTAATTTTTACAAATAGCAACTTACGAATCCCCGCCCACAAGCGGGGTTTTTTGTAGTTGTTTAGTATAAAATAGGAAAATAGTATGACCGAAGCACTTTATTTAACCAATTCGTATCAATCCAAAGCTACGGCTAAGGTGATTGCAGTAGGGAATACCTACGCAATCCTCGACCAAACCATCTTTTACCCCCAGGGTGGCGGCCAACAGTCAGACAAGGGCACAATTAAATCAGCCTCGGGTGAGTTAAGCGTCAAGTCTGTCGAATACAACGGTGGGCAAATCAAACACTTAGGCACCATGAAGGGTGATTTCACTGTCGGTCAAAGCGTCGAGCTTACCATCGACTGGCCTCTTCGCCTCAAACATATGCAGTGGCACACTGCCGGCCACCTGGTAGATCTGGTCACGCGGACTATCTATCCACAACTTATTCCCATTCGCGGGATGCACGGCATTGGCAAAAAGCTGTTTATCGAATTCGAAGGAATACAAAATTTAGATCTAGACCAGTTAAACACAGAGCTCACCAAGCTTGTCACCGCTAAACCCGAGATCAAAACTCAATTTGTGACTCTCGAAGAACTTAAAAAGCTGTCCAATTGGCTCCCCGCCAAGCTCCCCACCAGCAAAAAACTCCGTGTTTTGAGCATTGGTCAGGATTATCATATCCCCGACGGCGGTACCCAGCTCAAGACCGGCGATGATATTTGGCCCATTACCGTTTCCAACATCGAACACACAAACAATTCCACACTTGTCCACTACACGACCACGCAACCAATGGCCAAACACTACGATAATTCGAATTATCGTAGTGCTGTAAATATTCCAGAAAAAATATCTGAAATTGGTCCGCAGTTCACAGCTGATCTCGAATCGATTAAAAATCAAACTGATCTAGACTCACTATATCTCAAATACCTTGGCAAAAAGGGGAGTACTACCCAGCTACTCAAGAGCCTGCAGGGCCTGGCCCTGCAGGACAAACAAAAGTTCGGCCCACTGCTCAACGAACTCAAAAAATCCCAAGAAGAGCAAATCGCCAACAAAAAAAGCGAGCTTGCCGCCTCGTCTCAAATCAGTGGTCTAGATCTAACTGTCCCTGGTACCCCTCACCCGATCGGCCGCCTCCACCCCACCACCGTCATTATCCGCGAAATGAACGAATTTTTCCGCTACCAAGGCTTTTCTATTGGCGAAGGACCAGAGATTGAGGACGTCGAGTATAACTTCCGCCGTCTCAACCTCCCTGAGGGCCACCCCGCCACCGATCTACAGGACTCACTGTTTATCCAAGAACCAAATTTACTTCTTCGTACACACACCTCCTCGATCCAAACGCGGGTGCTTTCCAACTACAAACCACCTCTCCGCGTCGTTGTTCCTGGAAAATGTTATCGAAATGAAACTACCAACTCCACCAACAGCGCTTTCTTCTACCAATACCAGGGATTTGTGGTAGACAAGGGAGTTACCATCGGCCACCTTAAAGACATGCTCACGGGATTACATCAGTTTTTATTTGGCGCCGACGTCAAACTCCGCTTCCGCTACAAATATTATCCTGAGGTGAGTCCCGGCATGGGAGTCGATATGCAATGTAGATTTTGTGGCGGCAAAGGCTGCCAGGTATGTAAATATCGTGGTTGGATTGAAACACTGGGATCTGGCATGACCCATTACAACTGCTATAAATCGTGCGGAATCGATCCGGAAATCTACACGGGTTATTCATTCGGCCTTGGCCTCGACCGCCTCGTCATGTCTAAATACGGCATCACGGACATCCGCAAGCTTTACGGAGGTGAAATAGTCTACCTATGAAAATTCCTCTCGTGTGGCTCAAAGACTACGTCGAAACCAGCAAGTCGGCTAAAGAAGTAGCGGCTAGTTTTACTCAGCTCGGTCTTATGTTAGACAAACCACTGGACGACAAAAATGTCCTCGACCTAGAGCACCGTATGGATCGCTCCGATTGGCTTTCTATGATTGGTTGCGCTCGTGACCTAGCAGCTTTTGAAGACATCCCTCTCAAACTCCCAAAGTTCTCGACGAAACCGGGTAAGTCACTTCCTGCTGCCGAGCATATCAAAGTCACCGTCGACACGCCCGCCGTCAAACGTTTCCAGACCCGTGTTTTCAAGGGCATCAAAGTGGGCAAATCTCCCCAGTGGATCATCGATCGCTTAACCACTTATGGTATGGAGTCCATCAACAACATCGTCGACATCACCAATCTTGTCATGATCGAGTACGGCCAACCATTGCACACCCAAGATATCGCCAAGTTAAAAGGACGAGATATTACTATTCGCCTGGCCAAAAACGGCGAAAAACTCACCACCTTGCTCGGTACTGAAGTCAAACTAAATAGCGATGCGTTTGTTCTCACCTCAGGCGGTGAAGTCACCGTGATCGGCGGGATTGTCGGTGGTAAAAACACCGGTGTCACAGATAGTACTACCGACATCGTGCTCGATTCCGGCAGCTATGACTCCCGCACCATCCGCGCCGTATCGCGCAAGCTCAAGATTTTAAACGAATCGGTCAGTCGCAACGACAAATTCCTTGACCCCCGCGCCATCGACCTAGCACTTGCACGAGCAACAGATTTGATCCTGGAAATCGCCGGCGGGACCTATTACGCGAACGGTGATTATTATCCCACTCCTGTTGTACCCAAAACTATGACTTTGCGCTTGAGTCGTCTCCACCTCCTCTCCGGCATGGACATCCCACTCTCAACCGCCAAAAAAATCCTCAAATCCCTCGAATACGTGATCACTGAGGAAAATGATAGTGAGCTGACACTGGAGATACCCTATTTTCGCACCGACGTCGAGGTGGAAGACGATCTCATCTCGGACATTTTGCGCATCCACAACTACACTGGTATCCCCCAAATCTCCTTGAGTACTCCTGTTCCCCGTGATATCACGCCCCCTATCTACCGCCTTGAAGATCGCCTGCGTGACCTCATGGTAGCGCAAGGAGCACACGAACACATTACCAGCTCGCTGACTGCCGCAACCGGCCAAAAGGACGAAGTCGTGCTGGCCAATGCTCTCTCCAGCGATCAAAACGCGCTGCGCCACGATCTCCTGGGTGGTCTAACTCACGTTCACTCTACCTACAAAAAACACAAACAAACAAACACCGCCGTTTTTGAAATCGGCAAAGTTTTCCGTCAGTCAGCGGACAAATATCTTGAGGGTCGTCTGCTCACCGTCATGTTCCCGTCGCATTCTGGAGTAGCAGACTCTCTCTCAACACTTCTCAGCTCCCTCGGTATCGAAAGCTATCAAATCAACCAAAAAAACGAAATCATTGTGAGCGATGCGCTAGTGGGTACTGTCGCAGCCAACAGCTACACGCTCGTCACTGACGCCCTTATGCCACTAACCAAATCATACACTGGGATAGTCTCAGAATTTTCTCACCCCACTTCCCGAGATCTTTCTTTGTTAGCACCCAACGGAATAAAATATTTTGATATAGTAACCTGTATATCTAGTCTTCCAAATACTTGGGATAAGATGGAGTCAGTTGGCACACCGAGCGAAATTAGTGGAAAAAATAATTATCTACTTAGAATCACTTGGGCTCAAGACACTCCTGCTATCAATGTTGAAAAAGACCTCATCCTCAAAACCCTCAAAGACAAATTAAATATCGACTCAAAATCTTAGCTTAGTTAGGGTAATACCACTATTCCACTTGGGCTTGGCGACGGACTAGGTGAGGGGCTAGGGGAAGGAGCGTAATCCCAGTCGACGTTCACTCCGATCCTAATGACATTTTCTTTCTCTTGTCCGTCCTTGGTCCGCACTACACCTTTGAGCTCATACGCCTTATTGTTGTCCACTGTGATCGTGGTACTCACCAGTTTTTCACCCCCAAAGGTTTCTCGCTGGGAGCCGTCCACATATAGCTTCACCCATTCGATTTCCTTGCTGGTAGTAATGCGCAGTCTCACTTCAAAAGTATTGCTGCTCAATTTCTCGTGATTACCCGGTTTTTCAAACCCAATCACTGTGTCGGTATCGGCACTGCATTCTTCCCGCGGGACCTTGAACTTGGCTTCTCCCTGGCTATCGATCCAAGCCCAAATATCATTCTCCCACGCATTACTTTCTTGCTTGAGTACATAAAACTCTTTCTCATCATACTCGCCGCGCGCAATATCGATGGCACTGGCTAGTTTATTGTTATCGCTACGGCAAATCTTCACTTTCGTATGGATGGGGTCAGGTTCAGTGGGGGCCGTGCCCTTCACAAAATAATCAGCTCTGGCAGGATAGCCATCGTGCTCGGGATACCCCGAAACTGTGTCAACTTGCTTAGCTTCAACCCCAGACGGTGCTTTAAAGTCATCACCTTTATATTTATCCCAGGTTTTGAGCATGATTTTGCGCCAAATAGGGGAGGCTCCAGTCACACCCGAGGCCACTTCCTTCATGGCCGAGTTGTCGTTATTACCTACCCACACACCCACAACAGCCTTGGTACTCCATCCAATCGTCCAGTTGTCACGCTTGTCGTTGGTTGTACCAGTCTTCACCGCGATCGACTTGCCAGACATATTGAGGAAACTATTGGCGCCAAAAGTGAGGAGTCGGGCATTATTATCGTACAAAACATGGTTGACCAGAAAGGCGACATCTTCGCTCAGTACCCGCTGCTTCTTGGCTTGCTTCGCTTCATACAGCGTCTTGCCGTCTTTCACCACTTTCAGGATTGAAACAGGCTCCACCCGCTCACCGCCATTGGCAAAGGCCGAATAGGCGTGCACCAGGTCATAGAGACGCACCTCGCCTCCACCCAGGGTGACTGCTAGCCCAAACCGCTTCATGTTTTCCGCCGTGGGCTCGAGACTGTCAAAGCCCATGTCATAGGCAGTCTGTAACATGTCTTTGAGCCCAACCAGAGAGAGCAGTTTGACCGCTGGAACGTTGAGTGATGATCCTAGGGCAAAACGCAGCTGGATGGGACCATGAAACTTGCCGTCGTAATTTTTCGGTTCATAAAACTCTCCCTCTTTACCTCCGGGGAATTTGGTAGGTACATCGAGGAGCATGGAAGAAGGGGCGTAGCCTTTAGCAAACGCCGTGGCATAAGTGACAGGCTTGATTGCCGAGCCCGGCTGGCGCAGCGCCATCGCCACGTTCACTTTACCGTCATAATCTGGCGCAAAATAATCTTTCGATCCCACCATGGCCAGGATCTCGCCGTTTTCCGGATTCATCACCATGGCACTCCCATTGGTCACGTGGACTTTTTCGAGTTTATCAATTTCTTCCTTGACCGTCTCCTGAGCAAAGTCTTGGAGTTCTGAGTCTAGCGTAGTCGTCACGGTGTAGCCACCCTGTTCGACAACTGCCTCCCCCAACAAATCGACCAGCTGGTCTTTAACATAAAACACAAAGTGGGGGGCTTTCAGGGCACTATTTTGCTCCTTAAACTCGATGGTCGGGAGCTGTGCAAGCGATTCTTCTTCTTGCTGCTTGGTAATATAGCCATCTTCTCGCATCCGCCGCAGTACCGCCGTCGACCGTGCCACATAGGCCTGCTTGTCACTACCGTAAGGAGAGTAGCGGGAAGGGGCTTGGGGCATGCCAGCCAGAATTGCCGATTGGGTTAGGTTGAGATCCTTGGGCTCTATCCCAAAGTATCTCTCACTGGCTGCCGCAATCCCAATTGCGGTCCCACCGTAGGGAGCTTCGTTCAAATACATCTGCAAGATTTCGTCTTTACTAAACTTGCGCTCGATCTGCATGGACAAGACCAGCTCTTTAAACTTGCGCGGCAACGACCTCTCGCTAGTTAGTAAGACATTCTTTACAAGTTGCTGAGTCAAGGTAGAACCACCCTGGGCGCGCCCCCGGGTAATCCCCCGCAGACTCCCTCTTATCATCCCCCAGACGCTAAAACCTTGGTGGGTATAAAACTCTTTATCTTCGATCGCGATCGTGGCTTCTTGCAGCTGCTTGGGCACATCCGCGATCTTGATCGGGATCCGGTTGTAGTCGGTATAAAGCTCATATAGAGTCCCACCATCGCGATCGGCAATCTTGGTGGAATAGCCGTCCCGGCGCACAATTTTGTTGGGATCCGGCAGGCTGCGGGCAAACCAAGCAAACATAATCAGCATGAGAAAAAGGCCGCCGAGCGTCCCAAATAGGGCAGTCAACCCGAGATATTTAAGGATGGTTTGCTTGTCCCATTTGATCTTGCCAAAGCGTCGCGTCCTGCCCATACTGCGATTTTTCCATGTCCCAGCCCAATCTTGCATACCCAACAGTATAATGCTTTAATCAAAATATGACCACTTTACCTCAAAAAATGGATTGGACTCCGCTATTCAAATACCTCGATGACAATTTTACATCAAAACAAGATGTTAAAAAAATTGTTCAAGATGAAGCAAATATCTGGCTAACAAAAATAGATAATCAGATTGCTTTAAGTCGACTCACAGATATCGCAATCAAAAAAACTAACTCAATCATGGCCACCAAACAGGACATTCTTAATCTTCGTGAAGAGCTGATTAAGCGATTTTCCCACCTCCCCACCAAAGAACAATTTTACAAAAAGATGGATAAATGGATGAAAGCCACAACCACTCACGATCTCGAAAAATCAGCTCACAAACTTGATCACACTCTGCTTCATACGCACCTTGCCGGCCATACTAGCCTATAGTAGGCATTGACACTCGCGATACTTTCATGATATAAACTCCCCACAAGTTAATAGGAAAGCGTCGAAGGAGCCTTAGTAAGTTAAAGTGGGTAATCAGAGAGATGTCGTTTGCTGCAAGACATCCAAAACTTTAATTGAAATTTACTCTCCTAAGCAGATCTGACAAAATCAGATACGGTTGTCTCCGTAATCAGACTAAGATGTGTCACAAAGAAACAGAGCATCTGAACAAACAAGGTTATCCTTGGTTATTTCAGATCTCGCGTGAGCGAGATTTTTTATAGCCAAATAACACCACAGGGTTGGTATCGCTACACTTGCAGGCCCCTGTCTATTCCTAATTTAGGTTTTCCTAATTTGGGCGTAGGCAGGGGTTTATTTGTTGAAAAAAGGAAAATATGAACCGAGAAAAAATAGTAGCGAGCCTATCTGCCGCAGAAAATAAATGTTCTGGTGTCAAAATTATTCCACCAAATAGATTTGATCCTGGTGTATCAGCCACTCTAATGATTAACCTGCTAGAAAAAATGTATGTTCAACATGGAATCTCGAATAATGAGGAAAAACTAATTAGTGACATTAGAGATGGTTCAGTTCTACCATGGTTCGCTACAAAAGATGGGAAACTCGTTGCAACAGCAGCACTTGTCAAACAAAATGGGAGCTGGGAACTAGGCCGTGGAGCATCGATAGATCAAGGTAACGGCATAGGTAAACAAGTCATGTTATCTGCGGCTCTGCATCATATAGATAATCATGGGAATATCCCTTTAGTAGCCGAAGTTCGTGCTGCAGATAAATTTGAAGGGATTCCTTCAGGGATAGCTACTCAAAAAATCTGTCTAGGAGTACTAGAACTAACTCCTCACGCCATTGCACCACTATTTGCACATGGGGAACCACTCAGGAATGAACCTTTTCTTCTGGCATCAAGCGACATCAAGGACAACTCTACCATTAAAGGAAGAATTAGCGATGCTCTAAATGGTAGGTCAACAAAAGGTGAAATTCGCAGACTGAAAATAATCCAGAAAAAACCGTTTAATCTAATCGTCCCATCAGATGATGGGCAAGATGCCGTTATCTTAACCAACGAAACTAGAAGATGGCTTGGGAGCTCGTTATTTGTTGTTGAAGCAACTGACCAAAACATGCCACTAATCGGCATGTTTGCAAGCAACCCACAAGTCGTAATAAGTGGAACCGATAGAGTAAGTGGAGAGAGTGGCAAACCAGTAATTTTGATCGGATCAATTGGATCAGGGTGGGACAACCATGGTAATAGGGCACTCCTGGCTCCTGGTCAAATCAGCGACATAGTCCCACTCAAATTGAAAAGAGAGCTTGAAGAAATCAGTTCTGAGTTTGAACGAATTATTCATACGCTAAAGCCAAAAAGCATGCTTCCTAATAGTGGGTTTTGTGGAAGCGAATACTAAATAAAAGGAGATATTATATGAATAAAATAAAGATCTTAAAACAACTTATTCACATCCACTCTATCACTGATGATCGTAAGACTTGTACAGAAATAATTAAAATATCAAAAAATATTCTCGAAGAACAAGGAGTTAAGCCAAAGACAATCATGGTCGCAAAACGGCCAATTCTGATCTGGGGAGAGCTTGACCTAGATAAAACTAAGTGGCTAATTAACTCTCATCTCGACGTAGTCCCAGGGAATCCCAATCAATTCATCCCCAGAATCGAGAGAGGCAAAGTTTGGGGTAGGGGATCCGCCGATACCAAAAGTAGCTGTGCAATTATGCTTGCCAATACTACTGCATGGAATAATTTTGCTAGAACCAAACACATTACCTTTATGTTAGTGGCTGATGAAGAAGTAGGTGGAGAATCTACCAAGGCAATCCTTTCTCGGATGTCAAATCTAAAAGGTGGCATATTTCTCGAACCAACTGGTGAAAAGATGATTGTACAAGCTAAAGGTATTATTCAGATCAAAATCACCGCCTCGGGCGCGGCTTGTCATGGTTCACGCCCATGGGAGGGAAAAAGTGCACTAGAGTTGTTAACATCTAACCTTACCAAATTTAGAGAAGCTAATCCGAGCCCCCTAAAAGAGACAAGAATCACGACATTCAATTTCTCACTGATAAATAGTGGAGAAGCGATTAATCAGATACCAGGCGATGGCTCTTTGTGGTGTGATATCAGGTGGAATCCACAGGATAATCCAAGGCAAATAATTTCTGATATTGAAAAAATATTTGTAAATTGCACAGTTGAAGTAGCCAAGCTAGAGTCAACTATTAATTGTCCCAAAGAGAGTAAATTACGCAAATCTTTTGTGAAATCATTAAAAAATAATGTCATTAACCCGATTTCTGGCTTTGAACACGGTAGCTCTGACGCAAGGCATTGTACTGCGCTCGGCATTCCAGCCATAGTTTTTGGACCCAGAGGGAAGAACCTCCATGCAGAAGGCGAGTGGGTGAGTCTTAATAGCATTGAGAGGGTACGAGTAGTGCTCGATCACTGGATTAAAAATATTTGATACAATACAGGAGTCTTATGAAAACAAACAATGATTTACTTACTCGTCGTGTAGCCAAAATTCTCCCTACCAAAGAGGGTCTCGAAAAACTCATTGCAGGCAAAAAAATCCGTCTCTACCAGGGATTTGATCCCACCTTCAAAGATCTCCACCTCGGCCACACTATTGGCTTCCGCAAGCTCATGGACTTTGCCCGCGCAGGTCACGAAGTCATTTTCCTCTTCGGCACTGGTACCGTCCTGGCTGGCGACCCCTCCGAGCGTGACACTGGTCGCAAGCTAATTACCCAGGAGGAAATTGACGCCAATATCCAAACCTGGAAAGAACAGGTCAGTAAAATTGTCGATTTTGATCTCATCAAGATTAGGCAAAATGGTGACTGGCTCACCAAACTTACTCTAAAAGACATTATTAAAATTGGCTCTAACATCAGTGCTACCCAGCTTTTCAAGCGCGAGAGTTTTACTCGGCGGATCGCTAAGGGCGACGTCGTTTGGTACCACGAAACCATGTACCCACTCCTCCAAGGCTACGACTCGGTCGTCATGGACGTCGATCTCGAGATTGGTGGCACCGACCAAGAGTTTAATATGCTCATCGGTCGGGAACTCCAAAAGAAAATGAGTGGCCGCGAAAAGTTCGTTCTCACCACTCCCATGATCAACGGTACCGACGGCAAACAAATGAGCAAATCCATGGGCAACTGCATTTGGCTCACTGACAAACCCGAAGTTATGTACCCCAAAATCATGGCTATGGCTGACAGCATGATTACTACTTACTACGAATTACTCACCGATATCCCCATGGACGAAATTAAATCCCTCGACACCAGCAAACCTATCGAAAACAAAAAGCGCTTGGCCTACGACATCACTCGCCAGCTCCACGGCGACACGGGTGCGACTAATGGACAAAAGTATTACGACGATTTTGTCCAAACCAAAACCGCCCCAGACACTACTCCCGAACTGAGTGTTAAAGAGGGAACACCCATCCTTGAAGCCCTTAAATCAGCCGATCTTGGCGTCAGCAACTCTGACATTAAACGCACCCTCGAGCAGGGCGGGGTAGAAATCGACGGCGTTCGCGTCGAGGACCCCACAACTCCAGTCACTGGGAGTACACTAAAGTTTGGTAAACGCACATTTAGGAAAATAATCTATGTCACTGACTAAACGCCAGCGCAAGGTCTGGACCGTCATCACAGCTATCGCCACCCTAGCGCTCCTCGCCACGTCGTTCGCGCCATTTTTCATCCGCTAAATAAACCTGCTACAATTTCTTCATGCACCTAATGTATATTGATGAATCTGGTGATACTATATCACTCTCTCAAAACGGTAAAAATCATTTGGTTATCACTGGATGTATTATTGACGAATCAGATGTACACGCCATAGAGCAACAATTCCGTGATATCAAATTCAATTATTATCAAAAACCAGAAATAGAGATTAAATCAAATTTTTTACGATATGCCAACCCCGATATCGCATTTGACTCACCACTCAAGCTACACGATAGACAGAAATATAACGAACTAGAAGATCAAATCACAGGTTTTTTACAAACCATTCCTGTAAAAATAATATCCGTAGCGATAAATAAACATGATTACTGGCAACAATATCCTTCCCAAAATCCATACGAAGTTGCCTATATGTTTCTACTGGAAAGATTCCAAAAATATCTCGAGCAAGTTAAACAACTAGGTATTTGTATTATCGACCCACGAGAAGGTCAGGTAGAAAAGCACTTTTTAGGCAACGAACTATCAGATTTACATGACAAAATGCGTTGGAACAATAATGGAATTTGGCATCAGTGCCCTCTGATCATCGAGAAGCTCCTATTCTCCCAGTCTGATAAAACGATTGGAATTCAAATCGCAGATTTATACTGCTACCCTATCTATCACATGTTTGAGTATGATAAAAAACCAGGTGAATATTGGCGGTACGACGAAATTTGTACGAACAAATTTATTACTTACAACTCAAAAATAGATGGAGTAGGACTTAAGTATTTTCCCGAAAAAACGAAAAAAGACCTTAGATTTTACTCATAAGACCTTACTTTCGATGGGCGCAAGTTGCCTTGCGACCACCTATATGATCTAACAAATGACCAAATATGTCAAATACTCTAGCTTCAATATCTGGTATAGGTGAAAAAACCCTCAGCTTGCTGGAAAAACACGGAATTGCCACGCCGCACGACCTCCTCACCTACTTCCCCCGCACGTACCGAACCTATCATGCTACCACCGCCCGCGAGGCACAGGTAGGGGAGTGGGTTAGCCTGGTCGGAACACTCGCCCGCCCCATCAGCAAACACGGGGCCCACGTCACTTCTCAAGTCTCCACCTTTCGGGAGACTCCCGAAAGGGGAGGTGGATCGCTCACGCTGCGCTGGTTCAACATGCCCTATATCACCCGTTCAGTCTCACCGACCGACACCTATCTAGTGCGTGGCCAACTCACAATTTTTGGAAATACCAGACAAGTCGTCTCACCCTCACTGACCAAAATTGCACCGGATTTTGAAAGTCAGGATGAACTCATGCCCATTTATCCCAGCCTCGGCACTCTCAAATCAGGAGTTTTACGTAAAATTATCGCTGCCGCGTTAGCTGTCACTCCTCCCATCCCCGATCCCCTAGATATAAAGATTCGCCAAACCCACCAACTCATTGACCTCGACACGGCCATCCGCACCATCCACAACCCTTCAAGGCCTGGCTTTGAAGGTCCGGATCTTGATGCCGCCATCCGTCGCCTGGCTTTTGACGAGCTCTATACTCTCCAGCTCGAGAGCTTAGAGAGCTCCGAACTACGTAAAGTCAAAACCACCCCGCTCCACTGGGACACTGCTAAACTGCAAAACTGGCTTACCAATCTACCCTATACTCCCACAGGTGCTCAAACTCGAGTGATCGGGGAGATTTTGGGCGATCTCTGTCAACCCATCGCCATGCACCGCCTCCTGGCAGGCGAGGTGGGGTCCGGCAAGACCTTAGTTGCTGCTGCTGCTGCGCTCGCCACTTATCTCTCTGACCACCAAACCCTCGTCATGGCACCGACCCAAATCTTAGCCGAGCAACTCCACGCTTCCTTCCAAAGCTTGCTCGGTGGCCAGCTGACAGTCTCCCTTGTGACCGCTGGTGTCAAAGGCGACACGGCCGCCAACCTCGTAGTGGGTACTCAGGCTCTACTCTCTACTAAATTAAAATTTGGTAGCGTTGGTCTCGTCGTCGTCGACGAACAGCACAAATTTGGTGTCAAACAAAGAGAATACTTGAGCTCCCTCACTCCTGCCCCCCACGTCCTCATGATGACCGCCACTCCTATCCCTCGTACCCTCGCCATGACGATCTTCTCCAGTATGGATATCTCACGACTGGACGAGTTACCCAAAAACCGACTCCCGATTAAAACTTACTTAGTGGGAGAAGAAAAGCGAGATAGGGCCTATGACTGGATCAAGTCCGAAGTAGTATCCAATCACAATCAGGTTTTTGTGGTTGTCCCCCTGATCGAAGAAGCCGAAGATAATGAAGGTAACGCACAAAAATCCCTCAAACTGCTCGAGTCAGATCTCAAAACCCGTTTTCCCAGTCTGATTATCGACATTATGCACGGGCGCATGTTAGAAACTGAAAAAACCCAGCACCTCCAAGCATTTCGCGATGGTCTCACCCAAATCCTGGTGGCCACCTCCATGGTGGAGGTCGGGATTGATATACCCGCAGCCAACATCATGATTATCGAAGATGCACAGCGGTTTGGATTGGCACAGCTCCACCAGCTGCGGGGTAGGGTAGGGAGAGGATCGACTCAGGGTTATTGTCTCTTGTTCTCCTCATCAAACTCTTCAAAAATTATAGAACGTCTCACCTACTTCAAAAACGAAATAAACGGAGAAAAATTGGCCCTCTATGATCTGGACAATCGCGGACCGGGTGAGCTATTTGGACAATCGCAGCACGGCTTCTTCTCTCTGCGCTTCGCCTCCATCTATGATACAGAGTTATTGCGGGCCAGCTTCGAAGCTGTTAGAATACACCCTGTATGACACCGCTACCAAAACGCAAATGGTCCACCGCTAGACAAGGTAAGAGACGCGCCAGTATCAAATTGGCTCTCCCCAAGCTGGTCAAATGTACCAACTGTGGCCAGATGAAAAAGTCCCACACAGTCTGCACCAACTGTAATCAATAAATGAAAACATCAACTGACCCGAGACACAAAAAACGCGAGTTAAAAGTCGCCAAACTTTTTGGTTCGAGCTTTATTCCTGGTTTTACCACCAAAGTCGATGAATTTATCGCAACGGCCGCCCCCGAGTGGCCACTGGGGAGTATCAACAAAATTGACCTGGCCATCCTCCGCGTAGCCACTGATGAACTCATGTATAGCGATACCCCTCCCAAAGTCGTGATCGACGAAGCCGTCGAAATCGCCAAAAAGTACGGTGCCGAAAACTCCGCTAGCTTTATCAACGGTGTTCTTGGTACGATATTAAAGAACCAATAAATATATGAACACCAATCTAGTCAAACTTCTCGCCGCCCTTGATCTCAAGGTAGACGACGAACATCTCATTCAAAACGCCTTCGTTCACCGCTCATATCTCAACGAATCCAAGGAATTCGCCCAGTCCAACGAGCGTCTCGAATATTTAGGCGATGCCGTTCTCGAGCTCGCCACTTCGCACTTTCTCTACAACACCTACCCAGATTTCCAGGAGGGCATGTTGACCAATCTCCGCGCCGCCCTCGTGCGTACCGAATCCTTGGGAGACACGGCTGAAGCTCTCGGCTTTGCCAAGCTGCTCCTCATGAGCAAGGGTGAAGAAGCCACCGGCGGTCGGCAAAATCGCTCAATCCTCGCTGATACTTTTGAAGCTTTCTTGGGAGCCATTTATTTAGACCAGGGATATCCTGCTTGTGTAGGCATCCTCACTCAGCATCTTTTTGCCAAAGCCGATGTCGTGCTCAAATCAGCTACATACAAAGACAACAAGTCTCTCCTGCAAGAAATCGCCCAGTCACGCTACAAAGCTACCCCGCTTTACAATCTCTTATCCGAGGCAGGTCCAGACCATGATAAAGAATTTGTGATGGTTGTTAGCATTGCTAACCAGCTCTACAGTCAGGGCAGTGGTAAAAGCAAACAAGCTGCCCAAGAAGACGCCGCCAAAAACACTCTTGAGATGATTACCCATTCCTGATACAATACCGCCTATGCTCAAAATTAAACTAGCTCGGATCGGCAAAAAGGCTCAGCCCCAGTATCACATCGTGGTTGTCGAAGATAAAACGAACTCCGGTACCAGACCAGTTTCTCAAATTGGGTATTACAATCCGCTTTCCAACCCCAAAGAATTCCGTCTCGATGTTAAGGCCTACGCGGAGTGGACAGCCAAAGGCGCCAGGCCAACCGACACAGTTCGCTCGCTCGCTCTGAAATACTCAAAATCTACTAAATAACAACACGAAGGAGCTCTCATGCAAGACGTACTCGAGTTTATCTTAAAGAATATCACGACCGTCCCAGACGACATCAAAATCGATGTTGAGGAAGTAGAGGGTACCACCAACTACATCGTCACCGTCAACCCAGCCGACGTCGGTCGAATCATTGGTAAAGAAGGTAAAGTTATCAAGGCCATCCGCACCATTATGCGTGTTATCGCCATCCAGCGCGGTGTCCACGTCCGCATCTCCGTTGTTTCAGAAAACGACGCACAGCCTGCCGGTTCTCAAGAAGCAGAAACACCTGCCACCGAAACTCCCAGTCCCGTGACAGAAGAAGACGGCAGCATTACTGTTGAGGTGTAACAGGCTCTGTCTGGACGCTAAACGGTGCAAACAAATCTAGCTTTGGTTCAGGATTGGCTCCAACATTAATCGCCGATTCAAATTGTCTATACTGTGCCAGCTGTTGAAAGTATTTATCTTCAGTTTCGCCAAAAAGAGTAATTTTGCTTTTGACGTCGAGAGTAGCCGGCTCCGCCCACAACATACTTAAAGTCAGTGCCAGGGAATACTGCTCGCCAGATAGAACAGTTACTTTGATATCTTTGATTTGCATAAGGGGGAGAACTTCTTCAATTGTGCGTAAAAAGGTATAAATACTTTCCTTGCCACCGTTTATCTTGATTTCCGTTTCGAGCCCCTGCAATCCTCCGGTGATTTTGGTCGACTTGGTTACTTTTTTTGCCGACGAGCTCGCCTCGCTAATCTCACCGGGATTGAGTGACAGACCACCAAAAGTCAAACCGAGTTCGCGGGAAAGTCCATCGACAGAAGTAAGGTATAAAAGTACATCTTTCTTAGGAGGCAAGGCTTTGTCTAGAGTACTGACCCGCTCCTGCAATACGCTTGGGTCTAGTTGAGTCAAGATTGTCACTTTGTTATTTAGTGATTCGAGCTCCACCGATTTTTTCTCAATTTTACCCAATATAGTACTCGCGTTTCGATAAATCGGCAAAACCGCGCTAAACAGCAAAAGAACTGCCGAAAGACCAGCGCCTATCGCAATCGCCAAGTTTTTATGACTATTGATCCACATTTTTCGCATCTCCCTTGGGTAGTGTCAACGCCAGTGATAATTGATAGTTGCCCTCTTTCGATCTAGTTAGTCCATTGCTGACTACTTGGGTAAAATAATCTGTATCGGACTGGTAATAACTGAGGAGTTCGGTGAGCGCCGAGCTTTCGTTAGCAGTATATTGCACCGACAATAGAGATTCGTCAACAAATGATACTCCCGAAATATGAGTTCCCGGAATCTCTGTCGAGAGCACTTTTTGCAGTGACTGCCGGGTGGTGGCACGGCTTGACAAAAAGTCGGTTATCAAACTCAATCTACTTTTTAGATAGACCTGCTGTGCATTGGCCTGCGCCAAACCTTTCATTTCCTCCGACGCGGCAGTTATTCCACGCTCGATTCCCCCTAACTTCGAGGTCAAAAACAAATTCCATGCCGACAAAGAGATGACGATGACGACCACGACAACCAGGCCGATAATCGCGTAACGCAATGCCGTTCGCTCCCGTTGATAATCCTTTTCACTCAGGGTCCTCCGATTCTTCAGTAAATTGGTGGAAACATTAACCATTAAAATACCCTCTGTGAAAGCCCGATAGAAGCCGAATAAACAGCTTTTTCTCTGGGTAGGGTTACGCCCCGACCAGCCTTGGCTGTACTAAGCGGATCTGCCACAACTACCTCAATCCCCCCAAACACCTCCGACAAGTGACCTGGTAGTTGAGGTAAATAGGCACCACCGCCTGAGAGAATTATTCTATTCACTCTCGTTTTACGCGAGGACAAGTGGAATTCCATGGCTTTACGCATCTCCCCCACCACGCTATCCAAAATGATCAGGAGCCCCGATCGCACTTTACCTTCCATTTGGCCAACATCCAAGCCATAAGTCCGTTTATACTCTTCAGCTTGGGGGAGGGGGAGTGACAAAGATTGAGCCAAAGCCCTGGTTAGCGCCACGCCTCCCGACTCCGTCACATACGAAAATGTCAGAGCGCCAGCATCCACAATCGCTAAAACTGTCGACATGGCCCCAATATGCACAATCAAACTAGTCCCTACTTCGGTTCCAAAAGTTAGAGCTCGAGTGACGGCGACCATCTCGCTTTCCACCGCAATCGGCTCTAGGCCGACACCCACCAAAAAATCTACCATTGCCTGCAAATATTTTTTTGGAGCTGCGACCAAATAGACCAACATCTTCTTATCCTGACCTGCTCCAGAATTTTGTGACACAATCGAAAAATCTAGTTCTACCTCCGCCACCGGTACGGGCACAAATTGCTCCGCTTCCCATTTAATGGCCGACGATAGCTCAGCCTCAGACATCGTAGGCATACTGAGAATGCGGCTATATACTCTCGATTCTGCCACCGAGACCACGACTCGTTTTTCCTTTATCTTAGTTTCGTTCAACAACTGCTTCACAGCGGGAGTTAGTTTAGCTACCACATCAGGGTTGGTAAAATCTACTGATCCTGCCGGATTCATCGCTAGCCCAATCGCCTCCACCGTATACGCCTTGGCCCCCATCAAGCTGGACTGAGTAACCTTTAGACTAGAAGATCCGATGTCGAGTCCAAAATACGCTGTCATATTTTTATGATCCTTTTTGTATAGTCCCACTAGTAAATACGGCAAAATCAAAAATCGAAGAGGGGGCATCTAATCCGCGTTTTACTTCAATTTCTTTCTGAGCATCGCCTCCGCTGGCTTTAGATTGGATTTTATACAGCTGAGTCTGCAAGTTATTACCGCTGGCTGCGACAGTTGCTCCCGCATAAATAGGCTTAATTCTCAGCGCGGTGACTCCAGCCGGCAATACTAGTGGATCACCGAGCGTCAAACTCACCGCACTACGATAGGTATCGCCCCCATCATTAGCATCTTCAAAGCCGTTCGCGTACAACGTGCAGTTTGAGGCGTTGTAATAACTCCGCACTACCGTGTCTGTAGTTTCTTTAATTGCATTTACTTCAATCGCGGCGGCGGATCCACCACTGCCTTCAGTTCCGCAAGCCAAGTCTTCACTATTGTCATTTTTGCGGGTCCATTCGATTGTGATCGTAGGACCACCAAATCCAACCAAATCTAGATGCGCCGTCTCGCCTTCACGCAGATACAGGGAATAACTACTCAAGTTGGCAACCTGGTAATTACCAGAAACAAAGTTGCCGACATCAGTAAGCGGTCCACCGATCCCTTGACTTTCACCAGCCTGGAGAGCACTGAGGGCACTCTCAATGCCGGTCTCCGCCACAGCAAAAGCCGCACTGCTTTCACGCTCTTGGCGTGACAAGACGGTATCTGACAAACTCCTGGAAGCCACCGATAAAACTAGTGCCACTACCACGCCCATAATCACGAGGAGCAACAACCCTACCTGTCCGCGCGGATATTTATTTTGCATGCCTCTATCAAATCAAACTTGACGTCATTCGTCAAACTCGCCATACTGAACACATGCAAACAATCAAAGGCGGATTCACCCTCGTCGAACTCTTAGTTGTAATCGCTATTCTATCCATCCTCTCCACCCTCGGATTGGCCAATTTTCAATCGTCGCGCATCAAAGCCCGCGATCTCTCCCGCAAATCCGACCTCCAAACCGTTGCCAAGAGTCTCGAAGCCTATGTCAACGATCACCGCTCATACCCCCTCTCAAATAGTGACGGGGAAATTATCTGCAAAACCACCAACCCTCCAGAATGTCCTTGGGGTGAAGCATTTACGGACGACAATGGAACCATCTATGCCGCTACTCTCCCAGCTGACTCCTCTGGTTTTACTTACTGGTATTCTTCTATCAATGGGACCGATTATCGGCTTTATGCGCGCCTCGAAAACTCGGGTGACAACTCAATCGATACCAGTATCACCGATACCTACTGCGCAGCCAATGTCTTATGTAATTATCAAATCACTTCGAGCAACGTCCAATGAAACTTACTGCAACGATCCGGCGAGGATTCACCCTCATCGAACTCTTAATCGTGATTACGATCATCGGAGTTCTCACTGCGCTCGTTACCACCAATCTTCAGGGAGCCCGCTCTCGTGCCAGGGACACTCGTCGCAAATCTGATCTGCGTGCCATCGAACAATCCGTCAGGCTCTATTACAACGACGCCAAGCAATTTCCTGCCTCCGGTACCGGACCAGCTTTCGCCATCGTCGGCTGTGGGACTGTTGCCATACCGGCTGAGTGCAATTGGGGTAGCCCCTTTGCCACCGACACCTCCACCTACATGGGAGCACTCCCCATGGATCCATCCTCGAGCGATCTCACTGCTCTCACCTACAAATACGTCTCTCCCAGTGACGACCAATTTATCCTGATCGCCCAGCTTGAAAACCTCTCCGACTCTGACATCACGGATTCCCATGATCGTTGTGCTTCGCTGTATGACAGTAACAAAGTTGATGAAACAAAGGACTTTGTCATATGCGCACAATAAAATTAAAGCTTGGATTTACGCTTATCGAACTCCTGGTGGTCATCGCCATTATCGCCATCATTACTAGTATCGGCGTTGCCAATCTGATCACTGCTCAAAAGCAGGCCCGTGACGCCGCCCGCAGGGAGATCATCAGCAATGTCCAGTCGGCTTTTGAGCAATACTATGCCGAAACTGGGGCATATCCCGTGGGTAGCTACGGCTCAGCCTTTGAAAACGGGGTCGCCCCCACAGATCCACGCGAAGACAATTCTCCGCTCACCTGGATGGTGCTCGCCGATACTTATTGCGTTTGTGCTACACTGGAAAATAGCGCAGGCAATGCCAATGTTCCGCTCAACACCTCTTGCGACTGGGCACCTGATGGTACGTATTATTGCGCCCAAAATCAACAGTAACACTATGAAACTAACATCTAGAATCTATCATCTAACATCTAAGTTCAAGCGAGGTTTCACTCTCATCGAGCTCCTCGTCGTCATCGCCATTATCGGCATTTTGATTACTGTGGGCTCTGTCAGTTACCTGCGCGCTATTCGGCTGTCGCGCGATTCCAAGCGCAAAACCGATCTCGAGCAGATCCGTCAAGCCCTCGAAACATATAGGTCCGAGAATCGGCAGTACCCCGATCTTTCACCCGGTCTATCCGCCTTAGTACCAGCATACATTACCTCCGTTCCAGAAGACCCCAAAACGCCTGATTTTACCTATACCTACACCCCCTCTGGCACAACCACCTACCAGCTATGTGCTGAGCTCGAGACCACCGTAGATCCGTCGTACTGTGTATCCGAGCCATAAAAAGCCTATGAAGCACGGCTATACTCTTGTCGAACTCATGATCCTTGTGGCCATCGTCGGGATTCTTGTTAGTTTTGGTGTCTCCGCCTATGGCAAGGCTCGCGACCGCCAAGCCGGTCAGGCAGCGGTTGAAGAGGTGCTCTCCTTGCTCCAAGAAAATCAAACAATTGCCAGCATCGGCAAAATCGACTGCACCAACAAATTCCTAGGCCAAGAAGTCACAATTATCCCGCCTAACAGTTTCAAACAACAAAGCATGTGTGAAAACGACCCTGGCGTTGCCACTACTACCACTTTTTCCGGCATTGCCGGATTATCCTCCGCCACGCTCACTTTTAATCCGCTCTCGCTGGGCATCACTTTACCCACCAATCCCTATTTACTCAATATTGTTGCCGGGAATGGGACGACATACCAAATTGAGCTCACCAGTTCAGGGACTATCGAATACCAGGGGATGCAATAATCTCTATGATCAAAACCTATCGTGGCACCTCTATAATCGAAATCGTCATTGCCGCCGCCCTGATCAGTATGTCGGTCATTGCAGCGCTTTCCCTCTCCAATCACTCACAAAAACAAAATACCTACGCCCGCGACCTCGCCGAAGCCTCCAAGTACACGACAGAGGTTGCTGACTGGCTGCGGACACAGCGGAGCGAGCTTGGCTGGGCCACAATGGCTGCCAAAGTCGAAGAAGATAATATCAGTGGTGATAGCATTTATTGTTTAAATAGTCTTCCCAGTACCCTGACCGCAACCGACTTTACCACCCTCGCAGCTACTACCTGCGACGATACCGATTTCATTCCAGGTACCATTTTCCAGCGTGAAATATTTATTGATCCGTCTGGCATAGTCAGCGGCATATTAAAAGCCACCATCGTCGTTGATTGGATAGAAAAAGAAGAGCGTCATGCCTCTCTCGAAGTGGAGCTCACTCAATGGTAAAAAACTCGGGCTTTTCGCTTATCGAACTCATTGTCGTAATTGGCCTGCTCAGTTTACTGACCTTGGCTATCTCCAGCATCATGCTCACGAGTGTGATCACCAGTACGAGGATCAGGACAACTACCAAAGTAAAGCAAGCGGGCAATTATGCGCTCGGTCAAATCCAAAGCATGATCCGCAACGCCAAAACTGTCACCGAGTGCGACTCTAGCGGTTACGCTATCGAAATCGTGGGCTCCGACGGGGGATCAACCCGTCTGCTCAGCGAAATCGACAGCGTCAGCGGCATCACCCGTATCGCTTCCAACTCCGGCACCTATCTGACTCCCGCCACTACTACCGTCAACGGTTTTGTGCTCACTTGTTCTCCTTCTGATACCGAACCCACTCTAGTCAAAGTCTCCTTCGATTTGCAGGACAATGGATCAGAGACTTCCACGCGCAACCCTTCACTTCACTTTGAAACTTCGGTCAACTTACGTAACGAATAATTTGTTCACCCCACACTAGAGCAATCACCGTCGCCCCCACCATGAACGGCACAAAGGGGAGGGTATCCTTGCGGCTTCTCAATCTCGTCGCAATCAGAATTAATCCCACTATCGCCCCGAGGATGAAACTGCCCAGCAAGGCCATCACTCCACGTGGCCATCCTAGTAGTAACCCCATATACATGGCGATGTACATATCGCCATCAGCCATCCCCCGTCCCTTGGTTATCTTGTAGAGTAACCAAAATAAACTATAAAAAATTGCCGCTAATCCCAAGGCCTTCACTAGGTCTTCTAGTTGGTGGGCACCGTAATACATGAGCGTGAACCGGTACGCTACAACCACGATGCTCGCAAACCACACGACTCCCACCAGGACGACCCCGTAAAATAGATCAGCCAGCGCCAAGATCGACAAGGTCACCCCCGTCACCAACCAAAATGCTGGCTGCACAACACTCAGAGGGGCAGAGACCAGCCGGAAGAACCAGAACCCCATGCCTAGCCACCACACAAACAACAGGCCTACCAATATTTCTACGATCGGATAGCGGTAGGAGAGTGGGGTATGGCAGCAACGGCTCTTGCCTCCATATACCAAAAAGCTCAACACCGGGATCATGTCATACCACGCCAAAGTTTTGTGACAGTGATCACAGTGCGATCTACCCCGCACCCAGTCTTGGCCTACCATGGTGCGATCAATCAGCACATTCACAAAGCTCCCGACCGCACTACCCATAAAAAATGTGAGGATGAAATACATCATCCTCACATTCTATACTAGATTCTAACGTCCAACATCTATCTTCTAAACTATGGCAAACAAATATAGCAGCCAGTTGCCAAATCAGAAGTTGCTGCATTCCGACAAGCAGCCGTTGGACATGCAGTATTAGAGGGGAAATCAGATGGTAAAGCAGGGTTTAGGTCGGCACTAGCACCACCCGTAGAACAGCGTGTCCAAGCTTCTTCTCTAAACGAGGCTGACTTGGGGATAAAACAGGCATAGGTACTCTCGCCAGAGACTCCCGAATTGTATACAGAGAGATAGTTAGCCGCGTCAGGATCTATCAACCTAGAGGTAAATGAGGATTTAATCTCGGCGGTCCCACCTTCAGACATTATACTTAGCACATCAACACCATCTCGTCCAAGAATACTGTTAGTACTGTTCAACTCAGTCAAAAGCCCGTCACTTACAGCTGGACCAGTCCACGTATTTGTACTTGCTCCGTTGGTCATCCACGGATAAAAGCCTTTGGCTGCATAAAATCGATCGACGGCCGAGATAAACTGCTCTGCGTCACTTCTGGTACCAGTGTCACGACCACGGTTGATTTGCTCAATTGGGTTGATCGAAGCCAAGACAGCCACGGCCAGGATCCCGAGGACCGCAATCACGATCAAAAGCTCGATCATGGTAAAACCTAGTTTCTTTATGCTGCTGACTATTTTGAACATAGATCTCCTTTGAACGTATAGTATCTAGCTCTATAACATCATATTAAAAGGCACTCGTCAAGTTGTAGATGGGTACGATGATCGCCACAATCAAGAACCCGACCCCAGCCCCCAGGATCACCATAATAATCGGCTCCATGGCGGTGGAGAGGTTTTTAATCGCGTGCTCTGACTCGTTTTCAAAATATCCAGCTACTCGGTTCAAGATCTCATCTAGTTTACCCGTCTGTTCACCCACGGACGTCATTTGTGACACTATCATCGGGAAGACGGTATGTTTGGCCAGCGAAGTCGCCAATGAATTACCTTTCTCCACATCCTTGGCTACTTCCCCCAGAGCCTTCCTCATCACTTCACTATCCGCCACTTCTTGGACAATGTTTAGCGCTTCCACCAGCGATACGCCGGCCGATGCGAGCAAAGCGAGTGTCCGGCTAAACTCTGCCATTAGCACCATCGACTTGATCTTGCCAAAAATTGGCAGTTTGAGCACCAGCGCATCAAACTGAAAAGATCCCATTTTTGTTTTTTTCCATTGCTTAAAGGCGTAAACCCCGATAAAAATAAAGACTGCCATGATGTACCAAAACTTGCTCATAAATGTTGATGTATTAATCAAAACTTTGGTCACAAAGGGGAGCTCAACATCAAAGTCTTTGTACATTACCGTCAGCTTCGGTAGCACAAAAATCATCATCACCGACGCAACCAGCAGCATTCCTATCACCACAATGACCGGATAAATCATCGCCCCCTTTGTTTTCTCCCGAAATTCACGTTGTTTCTCGAGCGTATCCGCCAAACGGATCAAAATCGTATCCAGTACACCCGCCGCCTCACCCGCGCTCACCAGGGCTATATATACCCGCGAGAAAGTTTCTGGGTGATGTTTTAGGGCATTTGCAAATGTCGATCCTCCCTCGATACTGCGCAGTACATCGGCCACTTTGTTTTGCAGGGCAGGCGGCACCTGGACCTGGAGGATCGAGAGAGCATCAGTGAGAGGCAGTCCCGCCCCGATCATGGTGGAAAGCTGACGAGTAAAGTTCACCACGTCATCAAACTTGACTTTTTGACCCATCGAGAACATCGATTTGGTATTACCTATCTCGTGGAGTTCGATGATAATCATTTTTTGGTCTCGCAATACCTGCACGGCCGACTGCTCACTTTGTGCCTCGACCACTCCTTTGCGTAACACTCCTTCATTTGTTCTCGTTTTAAATCTAAACCGCTGCATATTAGCTCTTATTCCCCACCAGTCTATTAAGTTCTTCAGTATTTAGGGCATATTCTCTGGCTGTGACCAAGCTAATCTTTCCAGCCTTATATGCCTCCGCTAAAGCCGTATCGAGTGTCATCATTCCTATATCGGTCGAGGTTTGCATCACATTGGTCAGCATATGAGTCTTACCATCTCGAATGAGCGATCGCACTGCTGAGCTAGCAATCAAAATCTCGGCAATCGCTGTGCGGGCTCCGTCTGACGATGGAATGAGTCGCTGGGCAATCACGGCTTCTAGGGACAAGGATAGTTGTCCCCTTATTTGTTGCTGTTCTTTTTCGGGAAAAACATCCACAATACGGTCAATCGTTTGGGCTGCCGAATTGGTATGGAGGGTAGCCAAGACCAAGTGTCCTGTCTCGGCAATGGTGAGGGCAGCTTCAATGGTTTCGTAATCCCGCATCTCACCAATCAACACCACATTTGGATCTTCGCGCAGCACCGATTTGAGGGCCACACTCCATGAGTGAGTATCAGAGTGCAGCTCCCGCTGAGAGACAATACTCATTGCCGGGGTATGGACGTACTCCACCGGATCCTCAATCGTCACGATATGCTCACTGCGCTCCTGATTGATCCGTTTTATCATGGCTGCCAACGTCGTCGATTTACCATGGCCCGTGGGACCAGTCACCAGTACCAATCCCTGCTTTAATTCTGTCAATTTACCGATGATCGGCGGCAAGTGGAGGTCTTCGAGGGTACGCACTTCGGCCGGAATATAGCGCAGCGCTGCCGCCATATTGCCTTTTTCATAATAAACATTGGCTCGGAACCGAGCGCCACCGGGTAGCATATATGAAAAGTCCAGCTCACGATCAACTTTGATCAGTTCGCGCTGCTGTTCGTTGAGGAGTGGCGCAATCATCCCTTCAACTTGAGCGGGAGTAATCGCCGTAGTTTCGGGCACTGTCAGCAGTTTGCCATGTAAGCGTAGCATTGGTGGTACACCCACCATAATATGGACGTCTGAAGCCTGATATTGCACACACATATCCAAAATCTGTTTAATATCCATAGATCTCCTTATGTTTTTGCTACCCGCATCACTTCTTCTAATGTTGTCACACCTTCTAAGACTTTTAAATACCCATCTTGTTCCATGAGCACCATCCCATCAGCCACCGACGCCTGTTCTATTTGGATCGCCGGCGCGCGCTCTAAGATCAGCTTACCTATTTTTTCGGTAATTTTCAAAACCTCAAAAATGGCAATCCGTCCGCGATATCCTGTGTCTCCACATTTTTCGCATTTGCGTCCCCGCGTCAGCATGACAGGTTTACCGCTCAGCTGGCTCACATACGAATCGTACAGGGGTCCGAGCACTTTTTTGATTTCTTCGATGGCCTGCGCGGGTGGAGCGTATTTTTCACTGCAGTTATCGCACACTTTCCGCAACACGCGCTGAGCCACCACACAAGTCATCGATGAGGCCAGCAGGAATGGCTCGGCTTTCATATCCAGCAACCGGGGTAGGGCACCAGAACTAGAGTTGGTGTGGAGAGTGGAAAAAACCAAGTGACCAGTGAGCGAGGCCTGGATCGCCAAGTCGGCCGTCTCATTGTCTCGGATTTCTCCCACCATGATTACGTTGGGATCTTGCCGTAAAAAAGACCGCAGTCCGGTTGCAAACGTCAGCCCCGCTTTCACATTAATTTGCACTTGGTTGACACCGTCTATTTGGTACTCCACGGGATCCTCTAGGGTCACAATATTCACCCGCGAGGTATTGAGGATATGCAGGACCGAGTAAAGCGTGGTCGTTTTCCCTGACCCAGTCGGGCCGGTAATCAGCACAATGCCGTGGGGAACTTTGATCGATTCTTCAATAATTTTCAGCGCCATTCCACGGAGTCCTAAATCCCCCAAGGAAGGCACGTTCGAGGTTTTACGCAGTAGCCGCATCACGATTTTTTCGCCGTCCACCGTGGGCAGTGATGAGACGCGCAAATCTACCTCTTGGTCCTCCGCGCGGAAACTAAAACGCCCATCCTGGGGCAAGCGTCGCTCATCTATCTTGAGCTCCGCCAATATTTTGATACGCGACACCACCGCTTCGTGCACTTTGCGCGGCAACACCAGCTTTTCTTGAAGGATGCCGTCGATCCGGTAACGCACCCGGGTATGACTCTCCAATGGCTCAATGTGTACATCCGAAGCCCGCGCTTTGACCGCAAATTCGAGGACCGTCGCCACGATTTTGGCAATCGGTGCCTCGCGGATCACGTCACCGATTTTTTGCACGTCAAACACTTTGCGGTTAACTTCCGAATCCACCGATTCTTTAAGCACTTGCGATACTTCGGCCGACAAACCCTGAGAAAAGCGTTTGGGGATCTCCTCAACTAGCTCTTCGGCTAGTGCCATAAATGGTTTGACTTTAGTCCCGGATTTGGCCTCTAGGAATGCCACTGCCTGCAAATCGAGCGGGTTGGCCATCGCTACCGAGAGGAGATTGGCTTTCGTGTCAAACTCGAAGGGGAGGGCTTGGTAATGCTCCGCCACCGACTCCGGGAATTTGGCGAGAGCTTCAGGGGCCGAGGCCAGTTCCTCTAGCGACACAAACGGCACGTTATAAAGTTTGGCCTTGGCCTTGGTCATCCCCAGGGTATCTACCACCCCCGACTGTTCCACTATTTCATCCAAACTTTTACCAGTGGTATAACTTTCCTGTTCCAGGCGCGAAAAATCGGCGTCAGACAACAGACCATCCTTTTTGAGGATGAGGGCAAGATCCTGCATACATTCATAGTACATTAAATGCACTGTCATTTGTAGAGGACACTTTACAAAGTTCCGAACCTTGTAATAATGAATCCATGCCCAGTATTTATTACCAGCGCATATTTGTACCAGGTTGTTATTATCACATCTACAACAGGGGGGCTCACCAGCAAAAGCTCTTCCTGGATGCCGAAGACTATCAAGTTTTTACAGAAATTCTAAGCTACTATTTGCTCCATCCCCGGGGGATCGCTCAAAGCACTCTCAGTCGAAAACCCAAGGATTACAAAGTTCCGAACCTTGCAGTCGAACCTCGCAGCTGTTCTCTCCTGGCATACTGCCTCATGCCAAATCATTTTCATTTCATGATTAAACAAGAGAACAACACCTTAACCATTTCGGATCTCATGAGAAGAGTGAGCATTGGATACTCCATGTATTTCAACGATAGACACCATCACTCAGGCACTATTTTCCAAGGAAAATACAAAAACGTACTCGTAACTAACGAATATCAATGGTTCTACCTCTCGAAGTATATTCACAGAAATCCGCTGCATTTACAAAGTTCCGAACCTTGTAAATTATCTGAGTATAAATACTCGTCTTATTACAACTATATTAACGATATTGATACTCCTTGGATCGATAAGGCTACTTTACTAGGAAGGTACCGCAAAAATCCGCCTCAGGAATATAAAGGTTTTGTCGAAGATGGAGGGGACGTTGGCAATATTGAAAAAATAACACTCGACGTCAACGAAGATCAGTAATTACAAAGTTCCGAACCTTGTAAATTCTTATTATGGTATAAAATCAACGCATGAACTCTTACATCCTCGCAGGCGGCGACTCAAATTCACGCCAAACATACGTTGTTAAGATCGCTAGTGCTCAAACCGAGCTGATCCACTTGACGGCGGAAAAAAGCACCCTCACCATCAAACAAGTCAAAGATTTGTGGATCCCCCTGAGCATCTCCCCCCGCCTCAAAAGAATCGTGTGGATCGAAGAAGCCAATTTGCTGACCCCTCCCGCCCAAAATGCGCTGCTAAAAATGCTGGAAGAACCACCGGTAGACACAACTTTTTATTTGACTTGTACGGCTGCCACTTCTCTCCTCCCCACCATTCGCTCTCGCTGCACCATCGTTATCATTAGCGAACCCAGCGCCGTCACCAATACGACAGTTTTGACAGAACTCAAAAGGGTGATGGCACTTACTCCCGGAGATCGCTTTGCCAACATCGTCAAACGGGACCGAGCTGAGTCGCTTTCATGGATAGGGGAGATAGAATCGGCTTTGTCAGCTCATCTCCAGGACCGTCAAATCACCGCCAAAACCGCCGCCACGCTGGCCAAAATTGCTCGTTTAGCCCAAAATTTTCATTTACAGCTCGCCAGCAATTGCTCCGTCTCTCTCGCCACCCAAAACTTCTATCTCTTACTACCTCACACCAGATCTATCAAGTAGACTAGCTAGTTTTAGCCTGCTACAATCGTTTGTGCTATAGTTATTTTTTCGGGAATTTTTTATGGTCAATTCATACAACGCAGCCGATATCAAAGTCCTCGAGGGTCTCGAGCCCGTCCGTAAGCGTCCTGGTATGTATATCGGGAGTACAGACGAACGCGGAATCCAGGAATTACTCAAAGAAATCACCGACAACAGCGTTGACGAAGCCATCGCTGGCTACGCAAAAAACGTCTATATCACCCTCGGCAAAGATGGCTATGCCACTATCAGCGACGACGGCCGCGGTATCCCCACTGACATGCATCCCTCCGGTGTCTCTGCCCTCGAAATTGCCATGACCAAACTCCACGCGGGAGGCAAATTTGAAGAGACTGCCTATCAAGCTTCAGGTGGTTTACACGGAGTTGGTGCCTCTGCCGTCAACGCTCTCTCGTCCCATATGTCCGTCATCGTCAAGCGAGCCGGAGAGTATCACATGCAAGCCTATCAGATCGGCGCCCCCGACTATCCAGTCAAAGTGATCAAAGAAGACACCGTCAAAAAAATCCTCGCTCCCGGCCACGAACATTTGCTGACCGATGAAACCGGTACCTACACTACCTTTATCCCCGACAAATCTATTTTCAAAAAAACCATCGAGTTCGAGTATCGCCAAATCAAAACCCGTGTACGCGAAAGAGCTTATTTAGTTCCCAAACTTTACTTCCATTTAAATGACGAAACAACCGGTGAATCCACCAATTTCTACTTCGAAAGCGGTATCAAGTCTCTTGTTACTCATTTAAATACTCACAAAAAAGCCCTCCACGACGTAGTTTATATGACTGGCTCCGAAACAGTCGAAACCTTAAAAATCGGCGTCGAAGTAGCTTTCCAATACAACGATTCTTTTTCGGAAAATATCTTGAGTTTTGCCAATGTCATCCGCACCTACGACGGCGGTACTCACTTGACAGGTTTCCGGACCGCTCTCACCAAAGTCATTAAAGATTACATGACCAAAAAGATGGGAGACAGCAAAAACAAAATTGAGCTCTCGGGCGACGATCTGAAAGAAGGTTTAACCGCCGTAGTTTTTGTCAAAATGAGCTCAAGTGAGATCCAGTTTGAGTCCCAAACCAAATCCAAACTCAACAACATGGAAGCTCAATCCGCTGTTTATAGTGTCGTCAAAGCTCAGCTCGAGACATACCTAGAAGAGCATCCCGGCGAAGCTAAAAAGATGCTGGAGAAAGCCGAGCTGGCTGCCCGCGCCCGTATGGCCGCCCGCGCCGCCCGCGACGCCGTCGTCCGCAAAGGGGTACTAGAGGGTACCACGCTCCCGGGTAAACTAGCCGACTGCCAGGAAAAGGATCCCGCTCTCTGTGAGATCTACATCGTCGAGGGCGACTCGGCCGGTGGATCAGCCAAGCAGGGGAGAGACCGCCGCTTCCAGGCCATTTTCCCGCTTAGGGGCAAAATTTTAAATACCGAGCGTGCCCGCCTGGACAAAATTATCGCCTTTGAAGAGCTCAAGAACTTGATTATCGCCCTTGGCACCGGCATCGGTGAAACCTACAATGCCGATCGTCTCCGCTATCACCGCGTGATCCTCATGAACGATGCCGATGTCGACGGCGAGCACATCACCACCCTCGCCCTTACTTTCTTCTACCGCCACATGAAAGAGGTTATCGAAGGCGGGTATCTCTATATTGCCATGCCACCTCTTTTCCGCATTGAAGTCGACAAAAAAGAACAATATGTCTACACCGAATCCGAGCGTGACACCATCCTCGAAGCCAACAAGGGCAAAAAAGTCACACTCCAGCGATACAAGGGTTTGGGAGAAATGAACCCAGAACAGCTCTGGATGACCACCATGAACCCGCAGCACCGTATGCTCAAGCGCGTTAAAATTGAAGACGGCCAAGCCGCCGACGAAATCTTTACTATACTCATGGGAGACGAAGTCCCCCCACGCAAAAAGTTTATTCAGGTCAACGCCACGCAGGCTACATTAGACGTATAAAAGGAGGCTCTATGGCAGATGCAATGACAATCAAAGTCTATATTGAGATTCCCGAAGACGGGAAAGTTAAGTACGAGCGGGATGAGAAAACTGGTATGCTTATGGCTGACCGCATCCTCCACACACCCATGGGTTATCCCGCTAACTACGGCTTTGTCTTAGACTCAATAGGGGAGGACGGCGACCCGACCGATATTATATTGCTCGCCTCAGAGGCTATTATTCCTGGTGTCGGTATCAAAGCCAAGCTTATTGGCATGCTCGAGATGACCGACGAAGAAGGCGTCGACACCAAACTCATCGCCGTCCCGATCCAAAAGGTAGATCCGCTCTTTGGCAGATGGAATGATATTACCGATGTACCTGATCACACCAAAGACAAAATCAAGCACTTCTTTGATCATTATAAAGATCTCGAACCTGGTAAATTTGTCAAAACCGGTGCCTTCCTGGGTGCTGCCGAGGCAGCTAAAGTATTAGAGGCCGATATGAAAAGAGGACAGAAATAAATGGCTGACGAGAGCATTTTGAAACCATTGGACCTTGATGAAGAAACGAAGGTGGAAAGTTCGGAACTTCCAGCGGTCCGCAACGAAGTGAAGGATAGTTCCGAACTTGAATCTCAAACGGAACCTTTGCAGCCTGTTGCCGACCGCACCTCCTTCCTCACTGTGGGTGCCCAAAAGCCCTGGGATATCGAAGAAACCAAGTTTGGCAAGATCGCGACCGTCGGAGTGGTCGATGAAATGAAAAAGTCCTACCTCGACTACGCCATGTCCGTCATCGTCTCCCGTGCGCTCCCCGATGCCCGCGACGGTTTAAAGCCTGTTCACCGCCGCATTCTTTTTGGCATGAAAGAGCTCGCTCTTTTACCTCCAGCCAAATACAAAAAATGCGCCCGCATTGTGGGAGAAGTACTGGGTAAGTACCACCCCCACGGTGACACTGCAGTCTACGACGCCCTAGCTCGTCTCGCCCAAGATTTCTCCATGCGCTACATGCTCGTAGACGGCCAAGGCAACTTTGGTTCGGTTGACGGAGATTCTCCTGCCGCCATGCGTTACACCGAGGCTAGACTAGCCAAGATCACGGGAGAAATCCTCGCTGATCTAGACAAAGACACAGTCGACTGGATCGACAACTTTGACGGCACTTTCCAGGAGCCCACCGTCATGCCCGCCCGTCTCCCCAACCTCCTCCTCATGGGATCAGACGGAATTGCAGTCGGTATGGCCACCAAGATCCCCACCCACAATATTGGCGAAATCATCGACGCCACCACCAAACTCATCTCTATGGGTACCTCGCCTCGCGCCAAAGAAATCACGGATGACAAAGATATTGAGATTAGGCCATATGGAGAACTAACCGGAGAATTCACCTCAGCAGCCACTGTAGACGATCTCCTCGAGCACGTCCAGGGACCCGATTTCCCCACGGGGGGCGTGATCTACGACGCCGTCGCTATCCGCGAAGTTTATGCTACGGGCAAGGGGAGAGTAGTCACCCGCGCCGTGGCCGAGATCGAAGAGACCAAGTCGGGGAAATTCCAAATAGTGGTGACCGAGATCCCTTATCAAGTCAACAAAGCCAAATTGATCCAAAAAATTGCCGACCTGGTTCGCGACAAAAAAATCGACGGTATCTCTGACCTCCGCGACGAATCCGACCGCGAAGGCATGCGCATCGTGATCGAACTCAAAAAAGCCAGTAAACCCAAATCCGTCTTAAACAATCTCTACAAGCACACCGAGCTCCAGAATAGTTTCCCCGCCAACATGGTGGCGCTTGATGAGGTCGGTACCCCCCACCTAATGAATCTCAAAACCATCCTCAGTCATTACGTCAAACACCGCCAAACCGTGATAGTCCGCCGCTCCCAGTTTGAACTCAAAGAAAATCGCGCCCGCATCCACATCTTGGAGGGATTAAAAATAGCCCTCGATCACCTCGACGAAGTCATTAAAACGATCCGTGCCAGTAAAGACACCGAAGACGCCAAAGCCAGTTTAATCAAAAAGTTTGGCTTTAGTGAGATCCAAGCGGTGGCCATCCTCGATATGCAGCTGCGCCGGCTCAGTGCCCTCGAGCGCCAAAAGATCGAAGATGAATACAACGCCCTCATGGTGCGCATCAACGAACTGTTGGCACTACTCAAAGATCCCAAGGCAATTCTGTCTACCATCGTCAAAGAGTTGGCCGAGCTTAAAGCCATCTACGGCGATCCCCGCAAAACCAAAGTCATCAAAGGTAAACTCGGCGAGTTTAGCGAAGAAGATCTGGTGGCAGCCGAAGACAACTTGGTAGCCATCACTCGCGACGGTTACGTCAAGCGCATGCCGCTCTCAACCTATCGTACCCAGCGCCGCGGTGGCAAAGGGGTAGTGGGGATGACCACCAAAGACACCGACGAGATCCTTCACATGACCGTTGGCAATACTCACGATTTTGCGCTCTTCTTTACCAATACCGGCAAGGTGTATAGCATGCGCGTTTTCGAGCTCCCCGAGGGCAGTCGGACCGCCAAAGGCCAAGCCATTATCAATCTCCTCGATATCCAGCAGGGTGAAATGGTCCAAGCAGTCCTAACCTTGTCCAAAGATCTCCTCAATGACAAGGGTCACTTTATTACCATGGCCACCCGCAATGGCATGATCAAAAAGACCCCGCTCACCGAATACGCCAACATCCGCAATAGCGGCAAGATCGGCATCGCTTTGCGCGATAACGATCAGCTGATCAAAGTCGAGATTAGCCACGGCCAAAACTACTTGATCCTGGTCACCAAGGGCGGCAAATCGATCAAATTTAAAGAAACTGACGTGACCGCCACCGGCCGCGACACCATGGGTGTCAAAGGTATGACCCTCAAAGGGGATGATGCCGTGATTGCGATGGAAACAGTCGAGATCACCCCTCCTAAACCCGACGACAAGCGCCGCAAATTCTTCCGCGAAATTTTGGTAGTCACCGAAAAAGGTCTGGGCAAGCGCACCGACGTCGGCGAATACCCTGACCAAAAGCGAGGCGGGCAGGGGGTCAAAGTCGCTGAGCTGTCTGAGCGCACCGGTGATATTGCCGCTGTTCGCATGGTGACGGAGGACGATGAACAGGTCGTGATCACCACCAAACAAGCCCAGGTCATCAAACTCCCGCTCAAAAACATCAAGGTTCTTGGCCGCTCCACTCAGGGAGTCATCCTTATGCGCCCCGCCGCCGGCGACGTCGTCACTAGTGTTACTACCCTACAGGATGCCGAGGAAGAGGAAGTCTGAGTCATTCTCCTAATCGTCTATCAAAGAATAGCCATCATCTATTGGACGCTTTAATAACCTAATCATTATCTCATCACCCAATAATTGTGCTTCATCCCCAACTTCATAAAAATAAGCAGTTGTATCACGAGCAGGATCTTCACATAAGACGTTAATAGTGTTTTGAGCTATCTGCAAAGTCCCAATAACTTCAAAATGTGCATTAATCAAACTGTACACATCGCCACTTGCGCCTTTGACATCAAAAGTAGTCGCAGAAATTTCTGGCGGCACAGACGAAAAAGCTACCTTGTATCCATGACTCCAAATATAATACCCAAATTCATCTTCGCTCATCCACCACATGATACCCTATAATAATAGTTCATGCAATTTATCATTAGATTCGCTTGATTCTGTTAAAATTTGCCCATGAGTGTGATTTTTGAATCTCTAAATTTTATTGTCGAGCCACATCCAAGGAATGAGGTAGACAGGCTCGATGGGGGACACATCGTCATCAATCCCAAGGTCTCTATTGTCGACCGCCAACAATTAACTCCAGATCAAGCCAAAGAACTCATGCGCCTAACCATCTTGGTAGGTGAAGCGATGAAACGCTACTACATGTCAATCGGGATCGAATTGGCTCGGGTCAATTATCAGGACAACGGCAACTGGCGCCATGAGCAACACTACCATCTCTACGGCCGGGCAGTAAACGCGAAATATCAAAAAGCCGGCGATCCCATTATTTCTGGCCACAAAGACGAGTATCAAAATCTCACAGATTCCGATATCGCTGGCCTCCAAAAAGAAATCAATCAGCTCCTCACGGAACCCAATTACTCCGATTCAACCTGGGGATTCTCACTTTCCAAATAGTTCAATAGTTCGAGCCGACTAGACTTTTCTTGTTACTATGTTTCGAAACATAGTAACATAACGGTATGTCCACACTACTTTTGTCGCACATCACCCTAGCCATCCTCACATTTTTCACTGGAATTTCTGTCTGGAATCTGCCCAATTCTAAGGTTAAAATTTGGTTTCGCGGTTTCTCTCTTTTATCCATCTCTACTGGAATATTGCTATCTCTGGATGGTCCTCTGACACTTCGTGTTTGTGCCAGGTTTGGAATCTATCTGTTTCTCATCATCTTAACCGAGTACAGGATGAATCAGGCTACGCCAAACAACTCAGTCCGTGATGGTATATAGTAAAGTCATGATGAAAAGCGTTTTCCGCCTCGTGCTCATCATCACTTTCGTTTTCGCTGGTGCGTGGCTAGTCAACAATCGCTACTTGCTGCAATCACTCAAAAACTACTCATCCTCTGAGGAACCCACCGATCCAGCCCTTACTAAACTCGTCCGGCCGAGTAAACCAGCCGAGGGAGAACTAGCCAAGCTACAGCTGCCGCCAGGTTTTTCCATTGCGTATTTTGCCAAAAACGTACCCGGTGCCCGCTCATTAGCGATAGGAGGGGAGGGGAAAGTAATTTATGTGGGTACCAGGGACAAGACGGTCTATGCTGTGACCGACTCCGACCAAAACGGCGAGTCCGAGTCAGTCGTCAAAATCGTCACTAATTTAAACACTCCCAATGGTGTCGCCATCAAAGACGGAGATCTCTATGTGGCCGAAATCTCTCGTATCCTCCGCTACCAAAACATCGACCAAACCTACACCTCAAATCCACAGCCAGAAGTCGTCTTCGATACCCTCCCCAAAGACACTCATCACGGCTGGAAATATCTGGCTTTTGGCCCCGACGGTTTACTCTATATCCCCATTGGCGCACCCTGTAACAATTGTGTCGATACCGGCCGCTACGCCCGCCTCAATCGACTCAACATTGAGACTAAACAAATGGAAACCTATGCCACAGGTATCCGTAATACGGTCGGCTTTGACTGGAATCCGCGGGACAACAGTCTCTGGTTCACCGACAACGGGCGTGATAGCCTGGGAGATGATATCCCCAAAGACGAGCTCAATCACGCCCCAAGCAACGGTCTGTTTTTTGGCTTTCCCTATTGCCACGGGTTTAGCGTGGTCGATCCCCAGCTAGGCAAACCTGACTCCTGCAACACCCACACTAGGCCAGCCATCGAACTAGGGCCTCACGTGGCCGCCCTCGGCATGAAGTTTTATCGGGGCGACATGTTCCCGCGAGAGTATAAAAACAAAGTCATCCTCGCCGAACACGGGTCCTGGAATCGCACCACGCCTATCGGCTACCGTCTCTCCACCATAGATATTGCCGGCGGCTCAGCTTCCAACTACGTTCCTCTAGTCGAGGGTTGGCTGGATGGCAAAGACTCTTGGGGTCGCCCGGTTGATGTCGCCGAGCTCCCTGACGGATCCCTCCTCATTTCTGACGACCAAGCCGGTGCCGTCTATCGACTTACCTACAACCCCTAGCTACTGCTACAATACCCCTATGTCCAAACTCAAAGTTGCAGTGATCTTTGGGGGCAAGAGCCCTGAGCACGAGGTCTCGGTCATCACCGCGGTCCAGGCCATGGCCCAGGTGCCGCCTCAGTATGAGTGTATCCCACTCTACGTCACCAAGTTGGGCGAGATCCTCACTGGCGATCACCTCAAATCTATCTCATCATATCAAAATATGCCCCTGCTGGAAAAAATGGCGGAAACTGTCGCCCTCCCCAGCTCGCCAAACAATCCATCCCTAGTCCCAGTCAAGGCTTCACTCTTCAAAAAATCAGAGAGGCCTTTCGATGTGATCTTCCCGTGTTTCCACGGCGGGGTAGGGGAGGGAGGTTGGATCCAGGGGGTGGCCGAGTATTACGGACTCCCATTAGTAGGGACAGGTCTAACTGGTGCGGCCTTGGGCATGGACAAAATCGCCATGAAAAATGTTTTTGACGGTGCCGATATCAAGCAAGCTCCCTATATCTGGTTTTATCGTCATGATTGGTATAGCAAGCAAGCCACCTTTGTCAAATCAATCACATCTCGGCTCAAATACCCCATTTTCGTCAAACCCAGTCGGGGCGGATCTTCTATCGGCACAACATGTGCCAAGAACAAGGTTGAGCTCATTCGCGCCATCGACCTCGCTGCCGCCATGGATACTAGGATTGTGGTCGAAGAGGGGATCACTGGAGCCCGCGAAATCAATATCTCTGTCATGGGCAATGCTGGCCACGACCTGGAAGTCTCGGTTTGTGAGGAAGTGTTCCACGAAGGATCTGAGTTTTTGGACTTTACAGTTAAGTACCTGCCTCGCGGCAAGACGGGTCTGGCAAGCAGCAAAAGTGAAGGTATGGCCAGCGCCGGCAAAGTGGTTCCCGCTAAAATCGACAAAGCTCTCAGCGACAAAATCCAAGAAGTGGGAAAGTTGATCTTTAATCTCTTTGATTGCTCTGGACTGGTCCGTCTCGATTTTCTCGTCAAAGGCAAAGAGGTCTACTGCATTGAAATCAACACTATTCCCGGCCTGCTTAGTTTTTATCTTTGGAACAAATCCGGATACACCTATCCCAAACTCCTCGATCATCTCATCCAGCTCGCGCTCATGAAACACGACGAAGTCAAAAAGTTGCAAACCGACTTTGCCTCACCCATCCTCGAGAATATTTCTGCCGGTGGCAAATTAGGATCAAAATTATCTTAATAATTTTCTGTCACATCGTTCTCGAGCAACACTAGTGGTTCTTTCTTTAGTTTTAAGTCCTTCACCACCTGCATAAACTCCAACGTTTTCTGGATATATATTACCGGAATTTTGCCACCCATTCCCGTCTCTAGATTCTTCGTACGATCATTTTTACCCACCAAGATTACATAATCTGCTTTACCAGGTATCATTTTCCCTAATGCTCTATGGATTTCATCGCTTTCGTCACCTAGCTCTACTAGTCCTGGGGTCACCAGAACCCTGGTATATTTAGTTTGCTGACTCAGGTATTCTAGTGCACTTTCAAACCCCACGTCATTGCTGCTAAAGCTATCGTCAATCACTTTCATTCCGTAGCGCGCAGTGGTCATCTCAAAACGATTCTTGGTAGGTCGTACGATCGCGCTAAAGTCGGTTAATCCTATTTCCTGAGCAATGGCTCGCCCGCCCTCCAAATTGATCTCGCTGCGTGACTTCCCTCCATACCAAAGGGGAATAATCCTCAACTTTTCCACATTTTCTTTGACCGCTTTATCGCTCTCGTTGGCGATGAAGACTCCTCCCATCGCCTCCATATATTTGGCAATCTCCAGTTTGGCGGTGACAATATTGGCGTAGCTCCCAAACCGCTCTAGATGCTGTCTAGCGATCCCTGTGAGCACGCCAATCTGCGGACTCACCATGTAGAGTAGATCGGTAATATCGCCCACGTGATAAGCCCCCACTTCCACCAAGAATACTTGGGTCTGCTCGTCGACTTCATATTTCAAACACTTTGCAATCCCCAGCACGGTATTAAAGCTCTCTGGCGTGGCCACCACTCGGTACTCATGACGGAGCAGTTCGTACGCCGCGTGCTTGACCGAGGTTTTACCATACGATCCGACAATTCCTACTACCTTGAGTCCGCCTCGCTGTAAGTGTTTGATTCTCGTCTGACTCCACCGCCACACCGCACGCTCAGCCATCTTCGTTCCCACCCCAATTACTCGATTTGCCCCGGCCACTCCCAGTCCGTATGACAAAGCCTTTGTCAATTTCAGCCTCCCAGTCCACTTAATTCGTTTGACTATATCTACATCTACTTTTTTGCTGCTCGCCAAAAATCGCTTCGTGTCATACTGCTCTAACTGCAAAACTGCTAAACTAGATAATCTGTTCATTCGCTCGCCTCCTGCAATATTGCTAAGGTCTGATCATAATGCGTCAGATGGGGATCATGTCCGGCTCCCCACACCACCCGCACAGTGACATTTATGAGTTTGTCTCGGTACACTTTAGTCAACGAAAGGGGGAGGATCTGGTCATATTCACCCCATACCACCAGAGTCGGACAAGCAATCTTGGGGAGGTATTTACGCAAATCCTCACCGACCACGACTCGGTATAAGCTGCGCAGGGCAGGAGAATTGCGGTAATCTTCATCCATTACCCTACCTAGCATTTTCTGCCGCCATCCACTTGGCACCCACCCAAACAGTTTGGCCACGTTTTTGAGTACTACTCTCTTTATGGATTTTGGTTTCACTCCCGCCGGATCGATAAGAACTAGTTTCTCCACTCGAGAGTTACCTTTAGCTGCCATTAGTATTCCTACACGACCGCCGAGCGAGTGTCCCACCACTACCGCTTTATCTATCTTCATATACTGACAAAACTGCTCGACCAACTCACTGTACTCACGTATCGTGGTGACTCGTGGCAGACTCGACCCGCCAAATCCAGGGAGATCTAGGACATAAGCCTTGCGTCCACACCACCCCGACAGGTCTTTAGCCATCTGGATCCATTCGTTTCCATTTCGTCCCCAGCCATGCAAAACTAGTAGTGGAGACCCATGCGGTCGCCCGCTCCCACCCCCGATTTCCTGGTAATTCCATATCTGGGTTCCCACCGCCACTTGTGTCATGACATGATTATACAGATTTATATCTACTAGTATCTGCTAACATTTGCCAACATCTACCAATATCTGCTAACATCAATCCATGAAGCTTAATCAGGTCTGTCTCATCAACCCCAAAATCCAATCACTACTTAACACTCTCGAGGGACAAAGGACCGCGTTTGATCTCATCCCCGTAAAACCAGAACTTAGTCTCAGTCTTCGCCGTCATTCCCTCCTGGGGAGTGCGCGCTTTTCAGCGAGCATCGAAGGGATCGCAGGTGATAAAGGATCCAACAAGCTAGCTATCCAAAATCTAGTCAAAACCTATATCTGGCTCTATCATCAACAGGACAGCGTGGAGATTAACCTAGACTTCATCAAATTACTTCATAGCTCGTCCCACCACAACCTCGGTGGTGATGCAGGTCAATTTCGCACCGAACAATCCGCCATCTTCAATTCAGCCGGCGTTCCCGTCTACATCACGCCGCCCCCACAAGAAATACGACCACTCCTGACTACCTGGCAACAGCAAATTATGAAGTCCAAACAACATTCAGTCGTCCAGGCGATTATTTCCCACTATCAATTTGAAAAAATTCATCCTTTCCTCGACGGCAATGGTCGGGTAGGTCGACTCATCCTCTCGCAACAGCTCCGCAGCACTGGCTTTGATTTTTCCGGCTTGCTTGTACTGGAAGAACAGCTCGACGCTACACGAAACCAGTATTACTTCCATCTCCAAAATGAAGGTAAAGACCTCACACCCTTTGTTGAATATTTCCTGACTATCATGACCGAAGCTGCCTCCCATGTCTTAGACAAAATCACCAGCACGCCAGATGCGGTTACTACACCACACCTCCTGCCGCGCCGCCAAGAAATCCTCAATATTATTACCGATCATAGTCCTTGTAGTTTTGACTTCCTCCACCGCCGCTTCATGGCTATTCCACCCAGTACACTGCGCTACGATCTCCTCAGTCTACAAAAAAATGGCCACATCAAAAAGCTCGGCAATACTAGGGGCGCGCTCTACTCTACCTCTCCCACCGAGTGATACTTTTCGTGTACGCTCTTGAGCTGTGGGTTGGTCACGTGAGTATAGATTTGGGTCGTCGCAATATTTTTGTGTCCCAGCATTTCTTGTACCTCACGCAGTCCTGCCCCGTGGCTAATCAAGTCAGTCGCAAAACTATGGCGCATCACGTGCGGGGTAATGGTATATGGCAGGTGGGCAAGTCTTCCGTACTTACCGATAATCCGCTGCACGCTGCGCACATTGAGCCGTAGCTTCTCTCCCGCTTTGGGGTCATCGATCTGCGGCTTGGCACCTGAGTGGCGGATAAAGACAGGGTGGTAATGATCATCCCGCTCGCGCAAATATCGCTCTATCCACTGCGCCGCTCGGTCGGAGAGGAAGACTACGCGGATCTTACGCCCCTTGCCCGTTACCCCAAACTCGCGCGATTCCAAGTTGATCGTCGTTTTATTCAAAGAAACCAGCTCCGACACCCGCAGTCCGGTCGAGAACAATGTCTCCATCAACACTCGGTCACGCAGTCCTTGCAAGGTGGATATATCCACCTTTTCTATCATAGCCTCGATATGATTGTAGTCGAGAAACTTGAGAGAATGCTCTTTTCCTTTAGGCAGCTCCAACTTTTCGGGAGACACCACTTCATAGTCTTGGCGGATGAGGTAGCGGAGCATGGAGCGCAGCGCAATCACGTAATACCCCTGAGTGACGGGAGCCAAGAATTGACCCTTGTTGTCCTTCGTCTGTGCGAGATAGACACGATAGGTTTTAAGCATCTTAGAGGTCACCTCGGTCATCTCCAACCCTGGATAATATTTTGCTAGCCAAGCCGCAAACTTTAAAAGGTAAAATCGGTAATTGCGAATTGTAAAAGGGGAGACCTGTCGCTCGATTGTGAGATACTCGAGGTACTCTTCAATGCAGGCCTGGAGTGTAGGCGTACTACCCTTAGCACTCATATAGTTTCGACTGCCAAGTAACGCGAATTAAAATTGGGAAGGATATATCCATCTATTTTGCACATACATACCCACCGCACACGATAGTCGTGCGACTACCCACCCCATAGTGGTAAATTAAGCTATCCTATAGTTTTGATGTCTTTGACTCCTTAGGGGCAGGGGAGTTCAACTACAGTGTCTACTCACATTGTGCGACATTAAATCGTCGCTGTCAACCAGCTCTACCGCTAAAATATTCTTTCCAATCTGCAGGACTTAGTTCTGATTTCAGTTCTTCACGCAGCGACGCTGCTGCCGCCACCAATTCGTCTAGGTCTTCGCACTCTAGCTTGCTGCCATAAATATCCAATATATGTCTTGGATGATCTCCTGACTGCGACAGTATCGTAAAAATGTAATTCGCCAATCCATGGGCGATTTGATCGTTCGGGGAACCATCATACCCGTTTAATTGAATAATCCTGTCTCTCAGCTCTTTAGAGTTCATTTACAGGCATTATACACCGACGCTACCAGATCACGAGCCCGTAGAATCGATTGTACGGCATTTTCCAGAGTTAGATGACCAACGGCTCGGCGGCAATTGCTCATTTTTTACGGGTTTGATTCGGAAAGGGCAAAAACGAGACCCCTGGACCAGTGGGGGACAAATAGAAACAGTAATTCGTGCGTAAGCGGCAATAGTGCGCAATAAAGTTTATAAAAGATAAAAATCTAAATAATCCGAGCCCCCTACTTAATTCAGGTATTACGTCATAAAAGATATATTGTGCGACACGCTAGATATCTACTCTTGTCAGTCTGGGTATCGCTCAAAATAGGGCAATTGCTGTAGGTGAACTGTGCACGCCAATTCATGCCACTGTGATCAGCAACACACCCTTCACATCATTTGTCACTACAATTATTTATGCACGGCACTCTCCACCACTCCCCACGTCGTCTTTGCGCTACCAGATCCGGATCTGGAGAGAACTCTCCTCTACCAGAGGTCTACCCCTAGTGTTTCCTTGCAGTAACCCTGGCACACACTGGTTAAGTATGCTAAACGAGCAAACTATATCAAAGCTGTTCAAATTATGTCATCGTTCTCGCGCAAGGATCGGATACTTTTTATCCACATTCGTGAAAACTTATAGGACTATTCGTGAAAAGCCTCTAATTATTATAGGATAACTAAGAAAACTATAGGACTCCCCTACTCTGCACCTACGACTACCGCATCCACCGAACTATTACCGTCGTAATGACTACCACAAATACGATCCCGGCAAAACCCAAATACTCCTGGATAGTCCGTGCAAACAATCTCTCCTCCATATCATGCTGGAAAAGCCCGAGGGTCACATACATCCCCATGGCCAAGAGTACGCTGGCCAGCGGCACACTGATCAGCCAGAACGACATCGCGATCGCCATCTCGGCTAGCACCAGGGCGCCTACCAAGGCGTAGTAAAACTCTTTTTTGATTGTGGTGGAGGCCACATACGACCATACTCCTTGCCACAAAATAGGCAGAGAAACGGCAAATACCAACAAGCCGACGATCCATCCTGCCGAGCGTAACGAAAAAATGACGTGGAACAAAAAAGCACTAGTCAAAATGGACAGCAAAAATCCGACCGCTCTCGCCGCCCGCAAAAGCTGGATGGTACGAATACTGGCAACTGCAAAAATATTCACAGTCAGGAGCAAGCCATACATCGAGACAGCAAACAAAAGTAGCACTATCGTCCGAGTAATGGCAGCTTGCGGCAGTAAAAAGTAAAACAGCGCCACCGACACAGGGTATAGTGTCGGCAAAATCAAGTTTACGACCCACCCGCTGCCATGCAAATCCTTGAGCAATGACCAGGCCGTCAGCAAGTATGCCGCCAAGGCAAAAAACGCAATTGCGCTGTACCGCGACTCCACCGGCAATCGCTGAACGATCAGGAGTCCAAACGACAGCAAAATCGATACTAGAAGAAACTTGCGCCGCTTAGTGAGCAGAACACCCTTGGTATTTACCCTCTTTCTATCCCAAATTGGCATACACCTCCTGTACATCTTCGTATTCTGCGATTGCTTCGAGGAATGCCTCAGCCCGCGTAGAATCAGGTAATTCCACTGTATTTTTAGGTCGGTAGCCTATCATCCCCCCAGCCGTGACTCCCCTGCTGTGCAAATATTTAGTGACGCCGTGCATACTTTCTGGCGCTGTATAAATAGTCGTCTGACCCTCTTCTTCTACCATGTCACTCATCCCCAAATCTATTAACTCCAACTGGAGACCCTCGTCGACTTTGTGCTGAGTATGAACAATCCCGCATTTTTCAAAAGAGTGCATAACACTCCCTGGTTCTCCCATCCGACCACCATGCTTTTCGATCAATGTCCTGATCTCGGACACTGCTCGGTTGCGACTATCGGAGACTACTTCAAGAATCACTAAAACACCGTCGGGCGCAAAGGCCTCGATCGTCAATTCGGCCAGCTCTACCCCGCCTTTACCCATCCCCTTGGCGATTGCTCGGTCAATATTTTCCTTGGGCATATTCACGCTGCGAGCTTTGTCCACCGCTAGACGCAGCGAAAAGTTCATATCAGGATCCCCTACTCCGCCACCCTTCTTTACAGCAATCGTGATTCCCTTGGCCATCTTGGTAAACACACTACCTTTGACAGCATCATTGGCGGCTTTTTTGTGTTTGATCGTACTCCATTTACTATGCCCTGACATGCCTATATTCTAACACCTTGACAAACCTTCCTATAATCCCGATAATGAGGCGATCATATGCACGCCCTACACGACAAAGCGATAAAAGCTGCCCTAAGTGGAGATTGGGAAAACGCCGTCGAAATTAACCTCGAAATCCTCAGTGAATCCCCCCAAAACATTGCCGCCCTCAACCGTTTAGGCCGTGCCTACACCGAGCTAGGCCAAAAAGAAGCGGCCGGAGACGCCTACAGCCAAGTCCTCAAAATCGACAAGTACGACGTGATTGCCACGAAAAATTTAAAGCTCCTCCCCCATCAAAAAAATAATCTCGCCAGCGTCGAGCTCGCCGAAGAAGATTTTATCGAACTCCCGGGTATTACTAAAAGCACGACGCTGATTAAAGTAGCTAGCCGAGACATTCTCCTTTCACTCTCTTGCAAACAAATTTTAGATCTAGTACCTCGTACTCACTTGGTTGCCGTCATCACAAAGGACAAGGCCTGCATTGGCTGTTTACCCGACGACCTCTCGCTCAAAATCAAAGAACTCATGGGTGATGGATATATCTATTCTGCCTGTCTCAAAGGTGCCAGCGACAATACCGCCACCATTTTTATCCGTGAAGTAAAACGTCCCAAAAAACCCTCAGCCGGACCCACTTTTTCTCGCGGCAACGGCGTCTTGAAGAAATCGCGCACTAAATAATCAAAACAACTCCTTGGCGTCTTTCCCTACCCTGATCAGCACTTTCGCTCGGAATTCACCGGAAATCGGCTCCACTTGAGCACCGTCATAACTAAATAAGTTCTGAAAAACATATCCTAGTTCGTCAGCATCACTTTCACTCTCCACCTGCCATTCACTTTTATCTAGTTCACTGCCTGTGTTTAACGATCTCACCATCACGACATCCATCCCTAGATTAGACAAAAAATCCGCCATATCACTCCCCAGTCCATTCTCCCCGCTCGCATTGACAATCGCGACCGTCACTCGCGACTCCCCTATCCCCCAGTCAAACAGTCTCGACCCAACATACTCTTGCAGACGCTCCGGATGATAGGTGTTGTCGGCGATGACCCCTGCCCTGACTAGCTCCTCTTCTTGTACACTCCTCCTGCTATATCGCCGCAGGCGATACCACAACAAGAGAGCATCATATCTAGACAGGCTCGTCTCACTCCGACTAAAAATGACCTTCAGCAGACCGCTGCTCAAGTTACGCTCCACTTTGTCGCCTGCTTTATCTACTACGACGTAGCCAGGTACAGGCACGCGCATAAAACCTTGGATTTTTTGTCTGGCAAACTTTCCCCCCTCGCCTTTGTATGATCCCAATTTGTAGAGTGATGCAATCGAGTATTCTCCGCTGGTCCTCGATTTGATCGCTAAATCGTTCGGGAACGTCAGCGACAGAACCGACTTTTCCGAAGGATCAAACGACACGAATGTTATCCCCCCCGACGTCGTAATCAGAGCCAGATTAAATCGGTATTGCTCATGTCCCACTACTTGATTAGTTTTCCACTCTTGTACCCCCATCCCGACTCCAATTGAAGCCAGCAAACCTACGAGCAGGGCATAAACCCATCTATACTGCTTTCTCATTTCTCTATGCTACCACGCTCAAGGTATAATACGCACCATGCTTCTTTCACAATTCAGTTACCGCTTGCCAGGGGACGCCATCGCCCAAGAAGCCGCCGTACCCCGCGACTCAGCTCGGCTCATGCTGATCAATCGCCAGACTGGGAGTATTACCCATCATCATATCTACGATCTGCCCGCTCTCCTACCTCGTGATTATTTTGTGGTCGCCAACAACACCAAAGTTTTTCCTGCTCGGCTCTTGGGTCATAAGCCTAGCGGCGGCAAAGTCGAGATCTTACTGACCGTTCCCCTTGGCCACTCTCGCTATCGCTGCATTGCTCGTCCCGGACTCAAGGTCGGCGATGTCATCTTTTTTGAGAGGACTGTCCTTAAAAGGAATTCCCGGCTGCAAGCCGAGAAGGGCTCGTCGGCAGACGAAAGGACAGTCCTCATAGGAAAAATCATCGCAGTTTCAGACATCGAACGTACCATCCACTTCAACCAAGAAGAGTCAGCGCTGCGCACAACCCTGTCTCAGCTCGGAACCATGCCCACTCCTCCCTACATCAAAAAGCTCCTGGGCAACTCTGCCGATTACCAGACCATCTACGCCAAATATGGCTTTTCTGCTGCCGCTCCCACAGCCGGTCTCCACTTCACGCCAGAACTACTCAAACAGATCAAACAAGATCATAGCTGGAACGAGCTCACCTTGAACGTCGGACTGGGTACTTTTCTCCCCGTCAAAGATAATAATATCGAGGATCACCACATGCACGCCGAATCCTACACCATCTCCAATACTACTGCTGCTCATATTCGCACCCTCAAGCAATCAGGTCAAAAATTACTCTCGATCGGCACCACCACCATGCGCGCCTTGGAATCTGCCGCTTTACAAAGTTCCGAACCTTGCACGACTATAGGCGAGTGTTCGGAACTTCTGCAGCCCGGCTCCCACTCCACTTCCATATTTATCTATCCTCCCTATCAGTTTCAGCAAGTTGACGCGCTCCTGACCAATTTTCACCTCCCCGGCTCCACCCTCCTCATGCTCGTCTCAGCATTCTGTACCTACCCCAACTCACCCGAAACATTTACCAATTTTGCCGATTCACTTTTGGGTAAAGCTTACGCGATCGCAATCCAAGAAAACTATCGCTTCTTCTCTTTTGGCGACGCGATGCTCATTATTTAAAATACTTCAATACTTCATTCAACTCTTCACCCTTCGATTCAAAATGAATTCTTTTTCCGTTACGGGGGTGCTCAAACTCGATTCTTTGAGCCTGCAGCATGACCCGGTTACACCACTTACGATCCTCCCTATTGCGCTTGCGCCCCGCATAATCAAAGTCCCCAACAATCGGGTGACCCATCTGTTTGGCGTGCACTCGAATCTGGTGGGTCCGTCCGGTTTTCGGCAAAAATTTGACCAGAGTAAATCCGACATATCCCCTATCATCCACTTTGAGTTCCTTGGGGAACTCCCAGCTAGTATATTCTTTGATTACTTCGTAGTGGGTCACGCTCTCGCGCCCATCCTCCCGCACGCCAAACTTTTTTCGATCATCTCTCCGCCTCCCAATTGGCAGATTGATATCGCCCTCCCGGCTGTCCCAGTACCCGTGAGTTAGTGCCATATACTGCTTGTGCACCCCTCGCTCCTTGAACTGGCGCAGCAAACTGACAAACGCTGTGACTGTCTTGGCCATCACCATCACCCCACTGGTCTCTCTATCCAGTCTGTGTACGAGACCACTGCGCTCTATAAAGTACTTCTCATCCTCAATTTGAGCATTGGAGAATTTATGATTTGAGATTTTGTATCTCCCATCCCACCAATCTTGCAGCGTCTCTACCTCCACCGTCTCGGCCCTGTTGCACACCACCCCGCTGGGCTTATCAATCACTACTATTTCACTGTCTTCAAAGATGATGGGAATATCCATAACGTCATTATATAGCACTCTCGAAAATCTAATTTTGTGAGCATACGATATGACACTTCAAGCTGAAGCGTAATTTTGCGAAGCAAAGGACTACGCTGAGGCGTGAAAGAAATATCAGTCCGCAAACCAAAATTATGGTTAGCGAGAGTGGCAGTTCTCACAAATTTTCGTCCGACACCGACGGATAATTTTTTCGTTGCGAGACGTACATCACCATCCCGCCCACAATCATCCAGTCCGCCAAATTATTATGAAAAATACCAAAGAAATTCCAGTAATCCACCACCCCGCCCCACACAATCCGAGATACCACGTTGGCTGCTCCCCCAGCCAAAATCATCCACATTTTATGTCGATACAGCCAAACAAATAATACGGATAATATAATCCAAAACACCCATTCCGATCCCATTAACACCCCAAAAGAAAATCCCTGATTAATTACCGCATAATCCCCGCGCACCGCGAAATATTTTAACAACAAATCCAAGCACAGCAAAAGCCAAATGTTCATTTCTTCTTTTTGGCACAGTTCATACACAGCGCCGCCGTCGGATCTATTCCGAGCCGGTCGGTGTCTATCATGTTCCCACAATTGGTACATTTACCATAGCTCCCATCATCCACCCGCTTCATTGCTTGCTGTACTCGTTTGAGTGCGTCGCTGGTTTCTGCCGACAGGGTCGCGGCTTGGGCGTGACCAAACTGCTCAGCGGCTTCAGTATCGTCACTGGCATTGTCATTGAGTCTACTGGTATCCGCAAACGGATCTTCTTTGGCGAGGGAGCTCCTGCGTTTAAGCAAGTCCCCCTCCAGTTTCTTTAAATAATCCCACACCGACTGCAACACATTTCTTGGATACTGCATAATTACTTTCTCCTTATAACACTCTTTAGCTTACTCCATAAGCCCTCGTTCCGTCTACCCACTCGTTTGTATATCAAAAGTCCGCTCACCCCCACACATATTAAGCCTACAAGAAATTGTCCAGGCATTACCCCCACCTTCCAGACGTTTTGGTCGATCCATGGTGCTCCCAGATAATAAATCCCCACCAGCATGACAAAAATCAAACTGGCTAGTCCCTCTTGTGCCATACTGGATTCGCCTTTGTACCACGAGTAAAAGCGAAAATTTTTCCGCACCCGTGACACGACCCCAAAAGTAATCACCGACCACGCAATCATCAGGATATCGAGCGGTACTCTCGGCGTTTCTTGGCCAGGGTAGATTAGTCCCCAGCTCGCGGGCATGCCAGGATTGTTACCGTTCAACAGTCCACCCAAGCTGCCAAATATCAGGACTATCGACAATGCCACGGCTACCGAGTCCGCTACCTTCCACTCATCCCATCCGTGCGACCTGGCGAACAAAATAATAAATATTATGGCTGCCACAATCCCCACCACGGTATTAATCCCGGGGTAAGCAAGTAAAGCAATCGACCGATAAAAAGTCCCCAGATCACTCGCGTGTGTTAATACATATCCGAGTCGGCCAGCAAAGAGAAATGTTATTAGCGATAAAAAGTATCCATCAAACAACGCAATTTCGTCAAAATGTTCATCTCTCCCCATTTTCCACCAGAAATACAACGAGAGAAATAGACCAATTACCAGACACACTCCCATGGAATAAATTTTGACTGGTCCCAAATTGACTAAGATTGGTAGCATACAGATATTGTATACTAAACCCTATGCTTTCAATCAGTCACGCAGTCACCGGAGCTTTTATTGCCGTCAAAATAGGCAACCCATTTCTCGCCATCCCCCTCATCCTCCTCTCTCACTACCTAGAAGACGCCGTCCCTCACTGGGACGTCGGCACAGGACTAACTAAAGGGGTGAAATCTCCATGGACTGCCCTCCAACACGAAGTTTTTGACCTCGCCCTCGCCGGAATATTGGTTATTATATATTTCCCTCTGTCCTCCTATCATCTATCTTCTATTGTCTATCATCTACAAGATCCTCAAATTTGGGGTGCCATCTTCGGGCTGCTGCCAGATTTCCTCGAAGCCCCCCGCAATTTTTGGAAATACGAGCCCGCGTGGCTGGCCCCACTCAATAGGTTTCATCATGGTTTCCACCACTCCATCCCCCGCATCTGGGATGGCCTCGCGCCGCAATTTATCTTACTCATTGTATTGTGGATCTTTAGATAGTGTATTGAGAGGTTGCCGATCGTTCCAAAAGAAAAAATTGCGCAGGCCGGGCAGGCCGAGAACTAGGAGAATTTTGCACCAGCAAAATATGTCCGATTTTCGACTTGGAATGACGACAAGCTCTCAGACCACAAGTAGGATATAATATTCTCAAGCCTGGGTGGCGGAATGGTATACGCGCGAGTCTCAAAAACTCGTGGTTGTAATGACCTTGAGAGTTCGAGTCTCTCCCCAGGCACCAAGCAAAAATCTTAAATCATAAATCCTCAAGAATAAAATCGAGCTCAATTTGAGAATTGGAGAATTTGTGACTTGTGATTACCTGCTTTTATCCACCCCATAAAAACGCACTCTATCACCTTTAAATCTTAGATCAATCGTCCTCAGCGCCCCGTTGCGGTGCTTGGCAATATTTAGTTTCACACTGGAGAGATCTTCCGCGTCCTCGCGGTAGAGGAACATCACCACGTCCGCGTCTTGCTCAATACTCCCCGATTCACGCAGATCAGATAGCTGGGGTGCACTCCCGGCTCCGCGGTGCTCAATATTGCGCGATAGCTGCGACATGGCCACGACCGGGATCTTGAGCTCACGCGCGAGGTTTTTGAGTCCCTGGCTGATCTCTGCCACCTCTTGTACCCGATTCTCTAGGTTGCGACCTTTTACTAGCTGGAGATAGTCCACAAACAATAGTCCTAGATTGTGCTCAGATTTTAGTCTGCGCGCTTTCGTCCTCATCTCCAGCACCGAAATACCCGGAGTGTCGTCGATATAGAGCGGCGCCTCGGCCAGCACCCCCATGGCTTCTGAGAGCTTCTCAAAGTCAGTCGGAGTCAGTTTGCCGGTCTTTAGCCGCCACGCGTCAATATCTGCCTGGGACACGAGCATACGGTCTACCAGCTCCTCTTTACTCATTTCAAGTGAGAAATAGCCAACGGGGACCTTCGATACCACGCTGGCAAACTGGGCAATATTCAAACTAAAAGCCGTCTTACCCATACCCGGCCGCGCCGCTAAGATGATCAGGTTCGAGTCTTGCATCCCAGCCAGACAATTGTCGAGATCACTAAACCCAGTGGGCACTCCCCGTAAGCTACCCGATTTCTTGGATAGCTCATCCAGCCGATCAAAACTCTCCGATAGCACATTGCGGATCGGGGTAAAGCCCTGCTTCATGCTGGACTGTGACAGGGAGAACACCTTTTGCTCGGCGCTGTCTAGGATATTGGCCACCTCACTGCCTTCGTCAAAGGACATCTCGATCATGGCCGAAGAATCGGCAATCAGTTTGCGTCTGGTATAGTAACCTTGGATGATCTCCCCGTAATGGCGGATATTGGCAGAGCTTGGTACCCCTTCCACCAGTGTCGAGATATAGCTCACTCCCCCCACGGCGTCCAAGAGTTTCATCGACTTGAGTTTTTGTGGCAGTGTCACCAGATCAATTGGCTCTCTTGATTCAAACAGCATGATCATGGCACGATAGATATCGCCATGCTTGTTTTGATAAAAATGATCACTTTGTAAAAATTCGCTGACCTGGACGATGGCGTCTTTATCGATCAGGATCGATCCTAAGACACTTTTTTCCGCTTCATCGCTGTGGGGAGGAACTTTCTGTACTGCCATGGCAACATTTTAACACTACTCAAACACAATCACTTCTGTCAGATCGTCGGGGAGCGAAAGTTTGCTCAGTGGGAGGTTTTTGACACTGCGACTGCTGTGCTCGTACGCTGCCACAAACTTCTCGACCATGCCTCCATATGGCAAAACGTAGTATGGCTCTAGCTTCGCAACTACCTCCACAATATCTTTGATTGGCATTGTTTCTGTCGAAACAATAACCACATCAATATTTTCCAGCTCAGTAATATTTTTTTCACTCAGTGGTTTACTTAGGTTCCCTAGATAAAGCACTCTAATATCGTCAAACTGGACCACATAAACATTTGACTCTTCTGCCTTGTATCCAAATACGGAGATCCCCTCTACCTCGTACTCTCCAGGATTGGTAATGACAAAATCCTCGCCGCCGCTTTTGTGTACGATCGTCAGTCCCGCTGGACTGGCGCTCACCGACCCGCCTTTAGCCTTTATTTTATAGCTTTCTTTGCCGAGGTAACTTATATCCATAGGTCACTATAGTACCACACGAGCGCTCCAGTTTGTACTCTTTACGTGTAGGCCTTGATCGGTTAAACTGTGCCCAAGATGAAAGTCAAAAAAGAAGCCACTGTAGCCGTTGTTATAGGTCTTATTCTTGCACTCGTTGTCACAGGGGGAGTATTGCGGGCCCGCCATGCGCTACAAAACATAAAATTACCCTCGCTCGGCTCTAACATATCCAAGAACACGGATAAGACCGCCCAAAACACGGAGCTTTTCCTCGATCTCACTACTCCCGACAATTCGGTAAGTCAGGAAGCCAAAATGACGTTGACCGGCAAAACACTCCCCGGTACCTATATTGCCATTCTGGGAGAAAAAGCGGAGTATCTGATTGTCCCCAACGATCTGGGTAGCTTTAGTCAGGAGATCACTTTGGTCAAAGGCGCCAACACCATCAAAATCAGTGTGTATCAAGCTGACGGTAAAAAACTCGAGAAAACTTTAAGCGCGGTATACACAACCGCCGAAATTTGATATAACCACACTTTGCTATGCAGAAAAGATTACTTTTAGTCCCCGTCATCGCACTTTCGGTTCTTGCACCAGTCCACGCCGCTTCCCCCAGTCCCTCACCCACCCCCTTATC
>CAYGFS010000002.1:0-65347 GCA_964349305.1 uncultured Pseudomonadales bacterium | reverse complement strand
GATGGTGTTAAAGACGGTACGCGGACGAGGGCTCATTGCCCTCCGTCTCCACACTAGACCGTATTCTTCACGGCCTTGGCCAGATCTCGCTTAATGTCACGCGCCTTGATATCCGCCCGCTTCTCCCACTCCTTCTTCCCCTTACCCACCCCTATCTCACACTTCGTCCATCTCCCTTTAAAAAATAATTTCAATGGGATTAATGTGAGGTTTTTACCTTCAATTTGTTTTTGGATTTTCAGCATTTCACTTTTCTTCAGGAGCAATTTGCGCGACCGCTTAGAATCATATTCTTTTCCAGAATAATGGCTATATCTGGGAATATCGGCCCCCACGAGAAAAAGTTCACTACCAATCATTTTGGCAAATCCTTCCCGCAAACTCCCTCTTCCCTCTCGCAGACTTTTTACCTCCGCGCCCGTTAGCATCACCCCCGCCACGTACGTGTCGGAGATGCTGTACTCACTTTTCGCCCATTTATTCACTATCATAGGTGTATTCTACCTCAGGATGGAAAATCCTGATAAAGGTGAAAAAGAAATTTGGCTATCTTTTTTGAAAACCATTGCGCAAATCTTGGGCGAGCAGGTTCCCGTCTTGGCGGGATCGCCCATATGCGCACGAGGAAAAACGCCGCTGGGCGTTTATTCCGTGTTTTACAAAAAACGGTAGACAAGTTTCTTAAAATCTAGATCCCAAATTCCTTCACCACATTATCAATAATTACATACCCCTTATCATCCACCACCACCAAATCACTGGCATGCCTAAACTCCGAGTTCAAATACTGCTCCTGGTACTTCCCGTCTATCCCAAACACCACCACTCGCTCAGCGCCGCTTTCCAACACATAAACCAGACTATCAGTCACCCACACGGCCATCGGATCGCTCAGTTTCTTACTTTCACCCTTGGCGGGGAATCCCTCCATCGAGAATGTCGTCGGTGCCCCGCGGCTATAACGCTCGAGCTTCCCAGTCGATGTTAGGAGCCAAATATCTCCTACCACCTTCATATCCACTACGTTGCTTAAGTCAGGGGCTATCGAAACCGCAAACCACCGCCTTCGCCCGCCAAACGTCTCTCCCAGTGTGGGGTACTTCCAGATTTCTCCTTGATCTTTATCTAAAATATAGATATTCCCTGCGAATAGCTCAATTAGGATTGGTGCTTTCCAAAATTCGTCAGCCTCGATCGATTTTTTCTCGTCATCGTTCTTCCAAAAATATTCATTCACGCCACCGCTATGCAGTCCATAGATCTTGGTTTCGCTCACTCCAATATCAACTAGTTCACTATCACGACCAACTTCAACAATCTGTCTCGATCTATCGGTCAAGTTCATAGCCACCAACCGAAAGTCGCTGCTATCCAAGAATACTAAATTGCCCTTTCCATCTGCTTTCATTTTTTTGCTTTGTAAGTTATCGGCCAGCACTCCCAGCTCGACAATTGTCTCCAGTTTAATGTCGTTCTTTTTAAACGCTTTTTCATCCGCCCGCTCGACTTCCACCGCCAACTTTCTAGCCCTATCTTTATACTCATCACGTACATCAGTCACCAAATAAGCCTCTATTTCGCCCCGCGCCTCTGTCAGTAACATTCTCGCCTGGTCGGGATTTAATTCTCCCACTACCAACGCTTCTTCTGTTTTTGCACTCACACTAGTATTTAAGTCAGCAAAATCTTGCTCCGCCGCCACCCTTACTCTCCTTACCATCCCAATCCCGATCATCACAACCAAGAGTAATAGTATCGCACCCCCTATCCACAAATTAATTTTCCGTGGTTCACTACTCCTCAGCTTTATTTGCAGATTCGGCCATTTTGCGACCGTCGCCCCCTCCGCCTCGCGCACCGCCCCCACGATCGCCGCTACCCCGCTCGTCTCATTTTGTGTGTGTACTAATGGGGCCAGCATTTCTGCTGGATCCCCATCGGTTATAATGATTTCTTTAAATTTATTCAGTGTCACCACTTCTCTAAATTTAGTGGTAGATAGCACCACAACATCATCGCTCTTCAGAACTCCTTCTATTGACAATCCCAGACTAAAGTCGTTTCCCAGTCTCGCGAGTTTACCGTTTCTCGCCAAATATGCCTCAACTGTTCCCTGACCAAATACCAGCAACTTGTCGTTATTTAATAGTCCTACAATCATCTCCGCCTGCAGTCCCTCCGCAATCCCTGCTCTAATCTTTTGGACCATCCTCTGCAATTTATCTAGATTGTCCACTTGCCTACCTTGCACCAAAATCTCCTCCAAAATCGCAGGTCCTACTGTCGCCAAATCCACCAAAGAGTCTTCGTCGCTGCATTTCAACTGCAAAACTACCAGCAGCTGCCTACCATCATCCATTGCACTCGACTGAGCCTGTGACCAGCCAGTCGAATCGGCTGAGCCCACAATATTTGTCGTTGTTAGCTTGACCATATTTTAAAGTATAAACACCGCCATCAAAAACACCAGAATCGCAAAAATCAAATGTAAAAATCCCAAAACTTGGATCAAGAAATCGTCTTTCATGGTGATCGCCTTGGTCATGGCCTTAATTTGTAGTGCCATGAGCCCGGCAAAAATCCCATACACGCCCAGGAGCACCACCACCAATAATTTAACCAGAGTCAAAATCGTAAAGTTGTCAAAAAATATCAGTAGTTGTTCCATATTATTTTACCCTGCCTTCAATTTTCTCTTGCTCTTCCTGATCTATCATTTGACTGATCACCGTCCCCACTTTGTCTGGCTTGGGAATATTTACAAAATCAAATTCCGGCACCTCAGCGGCCGTCTGTATAAAAATACTGCCGTAGTTAAATAGAGTCTGGAAAGTCCCGCTCGCTTCTATACTTACGTCTTGGATCTCTTCTATTTTTGCCGTTGAGACCTTTCTAAATAAGACGTTGATAAAGTCGATATCCACGATCCGCTCATCCGTCAGGAGATAAATATTAAAAAACCACCCCATCAATTTGGCTAGGGTATAGCCCGACACAAACAGATACCACATCACCATCAAGACAAACTGATAGTTGGTGGGGAGCGCCGCAAAAGGCGGGAAAAAACTAAACACAGAAGGTATCGACAGTGCGAGTGTCACTATCAACACCCAAGGCAAGTTGGTAATGAGGTGCTGGCGTAAAAACAAAATAACCACTTCCCCCAGTTCCTGTGACTCAAAATGAGTATCGGGAGGGAAGGTCGCATAACAGGTAAACAATCCGTCCGACCCAGTTTTAGCTAGGATAGTTCGCAGTTGTTTGACCGACACTCGCTCGTGTAGGCCATGTTTTACCTCTATCTCCGCTGCCTTTACTTTATCCTTCGCGTTAAATATCTCTGCCATGAGTATATGTTAGCACAATCCACTTGAGTAGATATCTAGATAGAGAAAAACTCGACTGATAAAATTTTGGCGACACTATTATTTTTCCTTTAAACAAAATGCGCGACACTTCAGTAGGCAAGTATTTTGTACTCTATCCAAAATAATACCGGAGCTCACAAATTTTCGTCGGACGAGGTTTTCCGAATCACTATTTTTTCTCCACATTAAACAACCCCGATTTGAGCGATATCCTCCCCGGTGCCCGCAGGTTAAAAGCTTTCCGGAAATCGGCCCCCGACATCGTGGTTGACCCCTTATTCGTCTGGAACGTCACGTTGGCCGTGACCCCGTTGTTCGCATACGTCACGCTCACTCCTGATACACTGCTAAACCCACCTATTCCGCGCAAATCGGCTTTAGTGTAGGGGTTGCCTCCCCAACACCCAGACTCCGGCGTCACTCGGCTAGCGTCGCCGCCGCCACTAAACAACACGTGCCAAGCGTTTAAAATATCTGCCATTTCTTCACTATTCAGCCATGGGTGAGTTCTGCCACAGGCGTCTCCTGATCTCGATTTGTACCAAGCCTTATAAAACCACGGACTCCCGGCTGTTTTTTCGTAGGCCTGCCCAGTCCAGCCCGCTTGGCCTGACGGAGTATCCCAAAATCCCGGGGTAGAATGACCATTCGCGCTATACGACTCCTGGTAACCGCCCGAGGTAGAAGCATACCAGGTCGACAACGGCGATCCACCAGCATATACCACTTTACCCCTAGTGGCATTGACCGCTTCTTCCCATTTACCGCCCTTAGGGCTCGGCTTAAATACCTGACATGCTTCGGTCGCACAAATCGAGGTAGCTCCGTTATTAGTCCGCGCCAGGGCATAACTCCTCGCCGCAATCGCCTGTGCTTTGAGTGCTTCCATCCCACCCTCATCCCCCCAACTCCCCGGCATTTCATAAATCCTCTTCGCATAATCCTCTAAACTAAAACTCCCATATCCATCAACCTTTATTTGTACGTCTGGATTGTGGTCTTTAATCTCTATCCCTCCGCCATAGTAGGCTTTCAGTATTTGTTCATATGTCTGACCTGACTTGGCACGACCAAAGGCTCCGTACTGACTCATTCCTTTAAAATGCGGCGCCCCAAAGCTAAACATCGCAAAAGCAGGTGAAAATCCAGGGTTATAATCCGGACGCGACGCCGGGTCATCCGCGAGAGGTACGTCCCCTACCGTAGTCTGAAACGTTCCCGATTTCTCCGACAAAATTGCTTGTTGTTTTGCCGTAAGCGTCGCAATTTTCCCCGACAGCTCTGCCTGCCACTTCTTTGCCCCTGCAATCTCTTTTTCAAAAAAGGCTTTCTGCGTATCTAGTTTTGCTTGGAGTCCCGCGAGCCTAATTTTATCTGCTTCAATTTTCTTCTTATCCGCTTCTAAACTCAAAATATCGGTGGTAATGTTTACAATCAGGTTTTTGTCTTCATCCGCCCCCGCCGCCTTATATGCCAACCCTCTGGTGAGTTCACTCGCACTACTCGACGACGCAAATACGAGGAGTGGTGAGTAGTGCCGCGATTTTTTGTACAAGTCTCGCACCTTCGCTGCCAGTACAACATACTGTGATTTAATTTTTTGGTCTCTGTCCTTAATACTAGCTTCTAGTGTCTGGAGTCTAACTTCTGAATCCCTTATTTGAGCCTGTATTCCACCCAGTTGTTTACTTAGCTTGGCCACTTCTGACTCAAGCGGAGTCGTGGCCGCCACCGACTGCTGCATTTGCTGCTGCAGGTCGGCTATTTGCTTTTCGATCTCCTCCAAACTTTCGGCGCTAGCTGTCTGGTATGATACAATAAAAGCCGTTACAAAGATGGCAATTAATCCAATATGAAAAAGTTTTTTCCAGAGCACAGGCATGCTACCATCCTAACATACTTGCCCGCTCTAGCTTTAGCGGCGGCGGGTCTCATCTTTCCCTATTTTGCTCACGCGGCAGGCCCCCAAGAATGCAATGGCGGCAAAGGGATCGAAACCGCCCTTGGCTGTATGAGTGTTGACACTCAGGGATTCACGGCTCAGCTACTTACTTTTCTTGCCGGCACCGCAGGCGCCATCTCGCTAGTCATCATGCTGGCCGCCACCATTCAAATCATGACGGGTGGCGACAATGCCGAGCAAGTCAAAAAAGGCAAAGAACTCTTTACCGGCGCCATCACCGGATTACTCTTTATTATTTTTTCGGTCACCCTCCTCAAAATTATTGCTGGTGATATCATTCAATTACCAGGATTTTAAGTACACTGGAGGATAACATATGGCCGACATACCCTACGGAGACTATAACCAAGCCATTGGCTTAAATAGCGGCAGCGACAGTATTGGCGGCATTATCAACAGTTTTCTCCCCACTCTCCTCTCTGTTGCTGGTCTGATCCTCTTTGGCATGCTCGTGATGGGCGGCTTCACTATGCTGACTGGCGCAGCGGACAAGGAATCTCAGGAAAAAGGTAAGAAGATGGTCACCAGCTCGCTCGTTGGATTCTTTGTCATCTTCCTCTCCTACTGGATCGCCCAGATCCTCCAAGTGATATTTAAGGTGAGCATACTTTCTTAAAATCTACTTCCCAAATCGTCTCTGCCTACTTTGAAACTCTTCAATTGCGCCATCTAGTTGTTCCGGCCCAAAATCCGGAAACAATATCTCCGTAAAATACAATTCACTATATGCCGCCTGCCACATGAGGAACCCCGACAGCCTCTGCTCTCCTCCCGTTCTTATGATCAGATCTGGATCCGGCATTCCTGCCGTATCTAGGTATTGTTCTAGTTCCGATCCTTGCGTGATTATAGGCGAGTGATCGGAACTTTTGCGGTCAACCATTAACCGATTTACCGCCCTCACAATCTCATCCCTTCCCCCATAATTCAGTGCAAACGTCACCGTAATTTTGGTGTTTTGGGCACTTGCCGCCATCGCTTTTTTCATCCCTTCTTGGATATCTGGTGCAAATCGGGACATGTCGCCTATCATCTGTAGCTTAGCTCCCTTCTCAATAAATTTCTGCACTTTGGTCATAAGGGCTTTGCGAAACAAATTCATTAGCCCATCCACTTCATCCTTATCTCTCTTCCAATTTTCCGTACTAAATGCCCATAGTGTTAAATATTTTATTCCCAGTTCACCCGCTCGCTCAATCAGTTGTTCTGTTACCGAATCAACCGCAAATGCATGTCCCGCCACGGCCGCAAGTCCTCGTTTCTTCGCCCACCTCCGATTTCCATCCATAATAATGGCTACGTGTTTGGGTATTTTTGTTTTTTCCAACGTCATTTGATGGTCGTTCCTTTCACTTTCTTGCCTAGTATTGCCTCGCGCACTCGCTCGGGAATCATCCCGCTCACTATTTGACTAGTTATCCCTAGTTTTGTTAGTTCCAAACACTCCTCTACCTTATGTAGCATCCCTCCCGATACGTCCACCCCGTGTGATCCTCCCAAATGTTTTTTTACTTCCTCAATATTGGCCCCACTAATCTCGCTAAACACACTCGCTTGCCCCTTTTTATATACCCCTTCCTCCGAACTGATGTGGATTACCCTTACCTCGTAGTCCTCAGTAAAATACTTTGCTAGTTCGTCAAATACTTTTTCCGTCGAATACACGTCGCACCCTTTCATAGAGTCCACCACCACATCCCCATACACTAGTGGCACAATCCCTTTTTCCATGGCATCAATTACAGAATCCATAAAAACCGTCTTAGTTTTGCCGTTGTGTACGCTCATCAAAGATGACGGTGAAAAGGAAAAAACCGGCACATTTGCAGTCAAAAGTTGTTCAAATACTATTTGATTCAGTTTCACCGCGTCGTGCCTTACCCACCCCATCCCTATCCGACTATCATCGTTTACAAACCCTTCCGTTGTCCGATATTTGTGTGCCGAAAAGTGGGCAAAACTACCAGCCCCATTACCTATAATGAGTTTTGTGCCCTTCAGTTCGCTCTGGGCTTCGCTTATCTCCTTCGCTAGTCTGACCAACACATCTTCCCTCAAGCCGTAATGTACGCTCTTGTCTGTTATTACTCCTCCTCCTATTTTAAGTAGAATTAGTTTCTTCATATACAGACTTAATTGTAAGCGTCGATGTGTAAAACCTGACCATCAAACCTTGGTTGACCATCCCACGCGGCATCACCAAACGCAGCGTGAACAAATTTTTGTTCAAACCAGGCTACAAGTTCCTTACCACTCACAAACACGGGGATATCACCTTCCAGGTAAGCGTTATTGTGCTCAGGTGGATTAGCTGGAATTACTACCCCCTGTGATTTAAGTTTATCGCATGATTGGCACATTTTTTACCTCCTCCACAAACCGTGGATCATTAATAATCATTTTGTGCCAAGGTGAATAGGTGTCCGGACTTACTTCTATATCTTTTTTCAACTCTTCCCACTCAATCCATTTGTAGTCCGAGGCCTCCGCTGGGTTTGGTTTTACTTCGCTGTCCCACTCTGCCACAATTACCGTGTCAACCTCGTTCTCACACCATCCTGGACGGTTTACATCCTGAGCCTCGTAGCTAAATCGATAAAGTATGCGTAAGTCGACTTGAGATATTTTAATTCCCATCTCCTCTTCAAGTCGCGATACTGCTCTGGACAAATACTCATCTCCTGGTCTCAAGTTGGTACAACATGTATTGCTCCAGAGCCCCTTGAACACCGGCTTGGCATCCGCCCTCTTCTGGTGCAATAGTTCTGTTTTCCCATTCACTCTACGATACAAAATCACCGAAAGAGCCCTGTGTTTTAAACCCTTCCCCATGTGTGCTTCATAAATATCCGCCAACCCTAGCTCCTTATCCAGCACATCAACCAGCACAACCTGTCTATTCATAAACAATTAAGTCGCATATTTTCCAAAAATCATTCGATCGCTCTAATTATTTGTTCCAACGCCTCAAGCACTTCACAATAATCATTGCCTCTAGCAGTGTTCGAGGCTGATAACAAATCAATGTGTGCATCAATTCTCGCCTCTACTTCCAGCTTCATTTCATACAGTGCTTGAGGTAACAACTGTAAACCTAATATTCGCTCCACTTGTGCTTCAACTGACATGCTTACCTCCAAAATTATGTTTTTCGTAGCACTGAAATCAACTAGTCCTAGCAACCGGCAAAAATCATTCGTTAGCCACAACTTCTGACGCCAAGACTTGAGTTATTAAGCCAACCCCTAAATTTTCCTCATACTCACTTTCATTTTGTAACATTTTCTCCTTCGCATCCGCCATCGCAATCCTCAGACTTGCTTGATTTAACAACCACAATCTTTTATGTTCCCTCCAAACTGCGGGTGCCGAATACTCTTGATTTTGCATATGCATATCCAAACTTAGTCGCCCACCACCACCAAATCATTCTCTAAAATTACCTCGCCCGCCAAAACCTCACCACCAAGAACAATAAGAGTCCTTGCCACAACAATAATCCAATCAGCGTGCTTCCCAGCACCATCGCCACCATTTCCCGCCCGATTGAACCCAGGGTAAATACATAACTCCCCACTCTTCCCGTCACAAATAATCCAAGGAGTCCCAGGACTGGTGACAGCGCCACCGGCAATAATACTGGCTTGTTCAGCACCATCCGTCGCACCGACTGGTACGGGTGGATCGCCAGCCCCGCCAGGGTCACACTCCAGACATACGCCATCCACGCCCCCATCGCGCCCCAATTGTTTAATGGTTTATTGGTATATTGGTTCATTTAATTAAATCCTCCAAACAATCCAAGAATAAAGTCTCTGTATCCCACTCCCATACCCACTCGCAACAAAACATATAAAACCGCCGCTGCCGGCACGAGTACTCTCCACGGATTTACCGCCAGCCACCCTCCTAGTCCCCTCGCCCAACCCGGGATCAATTCTGTCTGCACCAACCTTTGCTGTTCTCTCGCCTTATCCTCTAGCTCTTGTATAAAGTTACGCTCTGCTTTCATATTCTGCTCTAAATGCGATTCTTGCCCTAAACAATAGCGATTCTGTCGCCTTTAGACCTAGTTCCATTCGATTGGCAATCTCGCGCACGCTCATCGACAGCTCATATCTATACGACAGCACATCCTGATATTGTGTCGATAGTGCTCTGTAAGCTCCCATAAATCGTCTCTCCAGTTTCTTTTTTTCATAGACAAATTCAGGCGACATCACTTCTGACACCATATTCTCAAACAGCGGCGATGTTTTCTCCACAACCTCTCGCACATATCGTTTGCGGTAAAAGTCAGCCACTTCGTGCCGAGCAATCGATAGTAACCAAGTGTAAACACTAGATTCGCCTCGATACAGCGCCAAACTATCAAATGCAGATAGAAAAGTGTCTTGCAAGATCTCTTCCACTTCCGACTCAGGCAATTTAACTAACAAATATCTCCTCAGTTTCGCCGCATACGCCCGGTAAAAAGCCGTCGCCGCGCCCTTCTTCCCTTCCAAAACCTCTTTTACAATTAAGTCCATCAGCACATTCTACCAAAAACTCATCAAGTCCAAATAATTTTAAGCACGGAGCGTCTCATCTGGTCTATCCAGAAAGCTGTGAGTACTGCAAAATTGTTTGGATTGATGAGTAATCAAGGTGCTATAATTTTCCCATGGCAACATCCTTCAATCTTGGCGATAAATTGCTCTTCCAAGGTTCCTCCGCCAACTCAGAATATTCTGGAGCAGGGAGTCTAGTCAACAACATTCTCCCCAACGTCTATATCGCCGGCGGAGTTGTTATTTTCTTCATGATTCTCTTCGGTGGATTCACCATCATAGCCAACGCCGGCAACAAAGACAAAATCGCCGATGGCACCAAAGTTATCACCTCTGCTATAATGGGCATGTTGGTACTCTTTGGTTCCTACTGGATAATCCAAATTATCCAGGTCATTACCGGAGTATCTATCTTAAACTAAACATATGGCAAACGATTTGTTAGGCGAAACCATCAAGTCACCTCTCACTGGATACGGCGACGTTGGTTCAGGTCTTCCCACTTTTATCACCAATGTCATCACCATCATCTTTGCAGGTGCCGGTATTTTTGCTTTTTTCAACCTCATGATTGCCGGGTTTAGCTATGTTACTTCCGCCGGTGACACCAAAAAGATTGAGGCGGCTACCGCCCAAATCAACATGTCCCTCATTGGGCTCGTAGTCATGGTGGCTGCTGCGGCCGTTACTGGGATCGTCTCGTACCTCCTCTTCGGCAGCGCCACCGCAATTCTGTCACCTAAAATTACCGGCCCAGGGAGTATTTAATTATGTCCAAACTCATCGCCGACATCGGTTTCCAGCAAATTACCACCCCGGGAGGCTATCAGCCAGGTGGTGGCATCGAGGGATCAACCAGTGCCGTTGAAAAGCTCATTAGTAACGTTTTAGTGGTTTTGACTGTCGTGGCCGGGATCGCCTTCACTCTTTACTTCCTGTTGGGCGGCCTCAATTGGATCACGGCTGGTGGTGACAAAGGCAAGATCGACAAAGCCAAGGGCATGATGACGGGCGGTGCCACTGGCATCATCGTCATTGCCGTCTCATATGCCATCGTCTGGATTGTCGGCAAGGCCCTCGGAATCGACATCCTCAACCCCGGCAGTCTCATTAACAATATCAAGGTCAATTAAATATGAACAACCGACTCATTGCTCAAATTACTAACGTCGCCGTCCCTGGTGGCTCCTCGCCCGACGACTCACCCAAGCAGTTCGCCATTACCGTCGCTACTCTTTGGCAAACGATCATTTTGGTCGGCGGTCTAGCCTTCCTCCTCTACTTCCTCCAGGGTGGTCTTACTTGGATCACTGCTGGCGGCGACAAAGGCAAAATCGAAGAGGCTCGGGGCAAAATTACCCAGGGACTGGTTGGACTCGCCATCCTCGCCGCTTCCTATGTCATCATCAAATTTATCGAAACCGCGATCGGCATGAATCTCTTAAATATTAGTTGGCCTACAGCAGGATAAACTTATGGCAAACAGCGGATCTTTTAGTGTCAATATCGGCGACGAAACCCAATCTCGGGTAGCCATCAACACTGATCTTGGCAGTTTTGTCAGCAAGGTATTCTCGGCCATCATCCTCGTCGCTGGCCTTGCCACTTTTATGTATCTCATCTACGGCGGCGTCCAGTGGATTATGAGTGGTGGCGACAAGGGCAAGCTCGAAGAAGCCAGAGCCAAAATCACCAACGGGATTATCGGACTCGCTATCGTCGCCTCTGCTTGGGCGGTTTATTTGCTCCTCGATTACTTCTTTGGCATAGGCCTTGCTAAATGATAAAATACTCACTACACTAATAAATAAAGGAGAAACCATTATGTTCGATCAATTCATCTCAAAAGTCCAAGCCGCCGCCCCCGGTGCCCCCGATCTCTCCATCGGCAAGCCAGAAAACGTCGCCATCACCAATATCGGAACCCTCATCCAAGGCGTCGTCCAGGGAGCCATTGTGGTCTCTGCTCTGCTCGTCTTTATGTTCCTCATTTGGGGTGGTATCCAGTGGATCACCAGTGGTGGTGACAAGGGTAAAACCCAAGAAGCTCGCGACCGCATTACTGCTGCCCTCGTGGGTCTAGCTGTCGTCGCGTCCGCCTGGGCCATCATGTTGATCATCTCCTACTTCTTCGGCATCAACATCTTAGACGGCAACATCACCCCGCCCAAAGCCTACTAAACCATATATCCCTCTAGATGGATATGATAAAAATTCCAGGTAAAATCTTGGTTTATGTTTTTTGTGCATTGTAGGGTCGAGCCTATCAAGAAAATGCGTAAATCCCCAGACTACGCGTTTTCCTGAAGCGAGCTTCACAAAAACAAAAAATAGAAATCAGGATTAGTCGGACATTCCCCCAACCTTTGCTATAATCGTACCCATGAACGAAACTGCCGCCGAGCTGTCTTCCATCCCCGAATATTTTGGTAACATCCTCGAAGCCATGATCCCCCTCATTGGCCTCGTTGCTTTTATTATGATTCTCACCGGCGGATTCAAAATCCTCACCTCGGCGGGTGATGCCAAAGGCATGGCAGCTGGCAAACAAACCATTACTCTTGCTGTCGGCGGGATCGCCCTGGCCATCATCTCCTGGCTAGTTTTAGTTGTCGTCAAAAATATCACTGGTGTTGACGTCACTCAATTTAAGTTTGGCTTCTAGCATGAAAAGGCTACTGCTCCTATTTATAATCTTTTTCTCTTCTCTCTTCGCTCTTCTCTCTCCTACGCTCGCCCAGGCCGAATCAATCGAGCCATTTGCTCCCTTCTCGGTCGAAGGTAATCCAGACGAAGAATATCATTTTGAGGTTTTCTTCCCTTTGTTCAAATATATTCGACCTGCCGCTCTCAAAATTTTTGAAAATCGCGATCGTAGTCGCGACTATGATCCCTACATGATCTGTGATGGAGGGGATCAGCGGGATTATGTTTGTGCCGTCGACAACCAAACGGGTGAAGAGGTAGATGGATGTGACGGTGGAATTGTAGCCATCTGTAACCGCAATTCTGGAGAATATGTTAAAGATGCTGAGTCAGGACCCAACGGCAGTTGTTCCGCACATGCTAATTCAGAGCTTAAGGGGACTACGAAGGGTAAATGCAGCTACAAGCAGCGCCCAGGTATTAGCCGTACCGTCAAAGGTACCGATTTTTCGGGCGAAGAACTCGTCTATCCCAAGCTCCAAAACGAAGCCAACGCCTACGGTTTTGTGGGTCTAGCCGAAAACCCGATTACTTACGGCTCTCACCAGCTCATGCTCGATCAGGGAGACAAAGCGATTCTCCAATTAATGGTTCTCAAGCGCGCCAAACAGACCAAGTCTACCCTCAACATTACCGGGGAATGGCCGCTCGGCTGGGTAGACTGGGGATACAAAGACATCAATATGACCAAGTCACTCATCGACATTCACGACGAACTCCCCGATGGTATGTCGGGAGCTGGGTTGGCCATCGTTGAAGCCGACGATGACTTTTTCTTAACCGGGGGGAATCTCGACGCCGTCAGCGATGTTGCCCAGGAAAAAGAATATGTTGTCCGTACTGTCGCCGCCGAACTCTCTAAAAAAGATCCGGCTGAGTGGGCCAAAGATTTTGCCACTGTTCCACTTTACCCCCCCTCCTTCCGCCAGGGCTTTGTCCGCCCAACTATCTGTGTTTGGAATGTCTGTTGTCCCAAAAACCCTGACAAATGTTGGGTTCCTGAAGAAATGTTGGTCGGAGTCCGCAGGGGTTTGTACTATGATCCATCCATTTCTCAGGCATATAACGCCTCCATGTACGAGCTATTTGTCACCTATCCACTCGATCAGGCAGTGAAAATTTTCAAAGACCTTGCCGCCACCAACCCACTCATCCGTTTTGCCGGTTCTGCCAGCGAAAACGCCGTCCCCAGCAAAATTCACGATCGGCTCTACAACGAAATGAAAGACGGTTGTCTCAAATATGTGCCCTGGTCAAACTGGAAATACTTTACTCAGTGGATCGACTATCTCGAGCCAGACACTTTTCTGGGTCCTGGTAAAACTTGTCCCGACTATGTCCTCCAACCCAAACTCACCAAAGACCCAGGTGGTGCCTACCCCAAAGCTAACAGCTCTTGGTTCCTCGAACTCTTTTGGAATGGGTGGGGTGATGGCGGTCGCATCGACGAAGTTGAGATCGTTAAATATCATCTGATCACCGTCCCCGAAGCCATGGGACAGTCCATCTCCGACCTCCAATCATTTTCCTACGACACAAGAGATAGTCTTTCTGAGTTAGAGAGCGTCAAAGATTTTAACGCTGATCTCAGCAATACCGTCGATGATGAAGCCGAGCTTCTCTACGCCGGCAAAAACATGGGACCAGCCGATGCCAGACGTCGCCTTGGTTACTATGCCTGTGACGACTCTATGTTCTCTGCCCAGCTCGACACCAGTATTCAGGCCTATGCTCTAGGTACCCGTATCGGCTGTTTTGACAATACCGACCAAACTATAGCGGTGGGTAAATGCGACGGCACCAAATTTGCCCAGATCATTGCCGACTCTCCCTGGAAAGCTCCTCTTGAGTCAGCTAAACAAATCGTCTTAAGCTCCGCCATGTTTGTAAATGGTGAGCTCAATCCTGCCCTCGAAGAATCCTATGGAACCGCCGAAGGTGAAACGGGGGTGCCCTGCGAAATTTTGGCTGGTATCCATTTCTCCGAAGCCACCGCATACTTTACTAGCCTAGGAGGACCAGAAAAGCGCAGTAACGCCAATGGCCAGCCACTCGAGGGGGGACAGTCGTTGGTTGATACCTCCATCATTACCGGCAAAACCATTCTCCGCCACCCGATCGACAACACCGAAAAACTAGTAGCCGCCATCTCCAACTTCAACGGCGGCGGCAACAGCAACTGCCAGGTTGGCTTCCCCGCCCCCATTCCCTATGGTGGCTGTCCGCGCGAATTTATCGGCGCCGACGATCCCTACGCCACCAACCTCCTCGATAGCAAACGCACCAACATGTTCCTCTTATATTGTGATGATTTCACTCCGTGTATCCCGCCCAAACCATACGGCAATGACAGACCTGGCGCCTTTACCGCCGCCCTCGTGGTTCACGAATACCTCGCTGCTCGCAGTCCCACCTACTCTCCTCCCCCAGCCAATCCCGGCCAAACCGTGGCCTCAGACGATCAGCTCACCGCCGCCGCGGGTGCTTTTACTCCCGAGACTTGCGGATCAGAGTCCCTCGCTACCGCCCTTGGCTGTCTTCCCTTCACGAGAGACGCCTTTATCTCTGCCCTTCTCAGTTTTGTTGCGGGCATAGCCGGCGCCATCGCCCTCGTCACCATGCTCATCAGCACCATCCAAATCATGACCGCCGGAGACGATGCCAAAAAGCTCCAGGCTGGCCGTGATCTCTTCTTCTCTGCCCTCACCGGCCTCCTCTTCCTCATTTTCTCAGTCTCACTCCTTCGCCTTATCGCCGGTGATATTATCAAGCTACCTGGGTTTTAAACACATTAAATATGAATTTATCCTTACTCAAAAACAAATCTGTCCTTATCGCCATCGGAACTAGTCTCTTTATCCTTATCTTGGTCATCGTCCTCTCCCCGAAGAAAAATGTCAGTCCGCCCACCACTAGTATTTCTGACTCCAGCCAGCTCAGTGGGCTCGTCCCCGTCAACCTCTCCAAAGAAAAGCGCGAGCAAGCCATGATTTATGTTTCGTCGATCGAAAACAAACTCCCTCTCTACCTCGAATCGTTCAAAACCTCTGTGGGTATAGTTACAACCATCAATATCACCCGGCTAGACAGCGATCCTGCCGAAATAGTCTACTTAGGTATCTCTGGACTCTCTTACGTCAATAAAAACGAGCTCGACGAAAAAAAGAATCCCAACGTCACCGCTTTTAAAGAAAGCTATCTCAAAGCCATGGAGATGCTCGAGGGTCAAAATATCGACCCCAAAAAACTCATCTTCGTTTACGGCGACAAAGATTACGTCCGCGCCACCTCACAGTACTGGATCGATTCTCTTAAATTGCGCCCTTAATTTGTGCTAAAATTCCCATATCATGAAAAAGTTCTCCTTATATCTTCTGGCCATCTTAGTAATAGGTGCTCGCCTTTTATTTGCCGATGTTTCTCCAACTAGGGCGTTTTCACTGAGCGACTTAAAGGGAGAGTCTCCTATGAATCTCGGCAAATATGAGGTCCCGTTACCCGACAACTGCGATTTGAGTGCCTTTGAAGAAGAGGGCGGTGACATTCCAGCTGGAAGATTTGCCATCAGCAATATTGCAGCTCCCAACATTGCCCTTTTTGGTATCCAAAATGCCGATGGTACTCCGTGCGTAAAGTCAGCCCTGCTTCCTCAAACCAGCAAATATGTTGCTATGCTTTTTCAAAATCAAATCTCTAGTCAAGAATATATTGCGGATCTCAGGGAAAATATCGGACTCCCACGCCTTGCCCAGCCTGCCCTCGCCCAAGGAACCGGTTATGGAGCTATGGCACCCTTTCTACCATTCTGGAAGGCTTTTCGTAATCTCGCTTACTCTCTGTACATCATCATGTTTGTCGTGGTTGGTATCATGATCATGCTGCGCACCAAGGTAAACGCCCAAACTATCATCACCATCCAAACCGCCCTCCCCAACCTCCTCATCACCCTCCTCCTCATCACTTTTAGTTACGCCATCGTTGGTTTTATGATCGACATCATGTACTTTATTATTTATTTTATCGTATATCTCTTAAATACGGTCGGGATTATCGATAGTCCTGTCAAAGCTATTAGTAGGCTCATGTCTAAGTCGGCTTGGAGCATTATCTTTGATGGCCGCAATAGCGTAATCTGGGCCGTCGCAGCCGCTTCTGATTCACTCCTCTCTGGCTTAGGCACTGGTGTCGTCGGATTCCTAGGTAAGGCAGCCGCGGTAGTTTCTCCTTCTGCATTGATCGCAGGCGTTTGGCTCGGAGTTACGATGATCAAACTTATGCTTACACTTGTAAAGGCATACGTAATGTTGATTGTTCAAACAGTTACAGCTCCTGTTCAGCTGCTTATGAATGCAATGCCAGGCAGTAAAGCGTTCTCTGAGTGGCTCAAAAAAACCGCCAGCTATCTCCTCCCATTCCCCGTTGTTGGTACCATGTTTATCTTTTCAGCCATTCTTGTCGGCGATCCCACCAATTCCCTACTTTTCAAGGGTACAACGCTCGGAGACCCCAATCCCTTTGGGGTAAACAGCAACAGTGAGTTTTATTCTGCTGTGGGAGCAGATGGCAAAATGTGGCTCCCACCCTTTACTCTAACTGGTACAAATCTCCAGGGCAACGATATCATGGCTCTCATCGGATTTTTTATTTTTACCATGACTCCAGCCGCAGCCAAGATGGCCATGGACTGGCTCCAGGTCAAAGAATCTCCATATACATCAGAGATCGCCGCTGGGTTGGGAGGCGCATGGCAAGTCGGTGGATGGCCAATCCGATCAGCTGTAGGTGCCTACGAAAAAGAGGCCGGATACCGTAGACAGGCAAAGATATTTGGCACAGATCAATATAAACAACCCGGCGTTATTCAGACTACGAGCCATCCACCGGGTAGTAAAGAAATGTCGGCCAAAAGCTAGCCAAACACGTATTTAAAGAATCCCCCCAAAGATTTCTTCCCATCCTCCCAAGCAGCCTCAAATAAAATGAGGGGATCGTCCAAAAACGCTGTTCGTTTTATCCACCTCCAAGCCCTCGCCATGTACTTATTATTTTTAAACACTCCACCATATTTCTTATTCAAGAACTCTTCTACCGTGTCTCGATCGATAGTTCCAGACCCCACCATCGAATACACTGCGTATTCTATATCTCTTTCATTTCTAGATTTCCGCATTCTACTCTTCCCTATTAGACTATCTCCGTAAAGCATTTTTCTAGATTTTTCACTCACCCAGTATCCATTTTCATCCATCATCAGTTCGCCGTTTGGCAGTCGCTTCCCATCCATATTTCCGTCTATCAAGTTCCCGTTAGGACCTTTCCTTACTTCTTCTTTGGGGACTTCCACTGACCACTTTTTATCATCCCAACTATACATCACTTCCATCTCTTTAATAATAAATCTACGCAACCCACTGCTGTCATAAGGCAAGTAGCCCTCCATTGTTCCAAAAATTTTAGCCACTGCTTCTGTTGCCCCCCCAGCAAAACCACTTTTAAATATGTCCACCACCGCCCCACTTTTAAGGAAATAGCCTCCATAATCCTTCAGATCGGTTCCTCGGAATTTCTCTGTGGCGGACAGTCGCCCGAATGAAAAATTTTGTATAAAATCTTCAAAAGTATCTCCTATGCTCTCCACCCCCAATTCCTCCGCATATTCCGCGTTAACCTTCTTCCAATCAACAGCATCAATCTGAGCTCGCTGGCCAGCCGTAAACAAATTAGTTGACCACTTTTTATGTAACAAGCCAATTTGCTCCTTATATGCCGAATCGTTTATATCAACAGTGTTGCCCAATAGTTGTTGTCTGCGAACATATTCTATTTCCGCATCCTTCAGCGTCATTGTTTTTTTAGATAACAGTCGAACATCCTCAATCTGCAAGTAGTTTGTCCGAAATTCTTCACCCCTCAACACTCTCCTGCGCTTAATATGATCATTAATGAGCTGGGCTACTTCTGCTCCATCTCCCCCCTTACCTTTAAACAATTTTTTCATCCCCGCCCCGACCAAGTCTTTATAGTTTTCTATTTCGTAGATAAAGTTATCTAAACTTAATGCTTCAAGCATCCAGGTTGGCACAAAACCATATTCTTCTGCATAACGACGAATTTTCCAGGTCGTCAAGAGTTCTTTATTTAAACCAACAGCACCACCTACCGAAACATCATCCAACACATTGGCACATCTTCCATCCAGTCTCCACATATCGTGGGCAATACCGGCCATGTATCTACTATCTATTATTAAACTTTCCAAATTCATCTCGTCACCATCAACTACGAGCCTGTCAGCCAAATCTGCAACTTCAGCTCCAGTTACCATATTTATGACTTTAGTTCCTCTGATTCTGCACGCCTGTTCCTCGCTCCCGTAAAGCAAAGTGACCAACATGTCGTCATAAACTTTTTCCTCGTCATAATGGAGTTCACTACCCCTTTTATCGCCATATATAAGTCTATGTGACCATGTTCCCGACTGAAGCAGGTCATCATATTTGATAACACCTAAATCGTTTAGTTTAGTCCCATCTTTTTTTGCAACCTCTACATTAAGCGTGTTTGCCTCTTTGTTTTTGAACACTTGCAGTGGCTCTACTCCCCAAGAATTCAATATCTTTGCATAGCCCTCACGATCCAGTTGAAAATAGGCCTCATGAAAGATTGCCGTCTTTTCAAAAGCTTTATATATATCCAATAAATCACTACGACCTTCGTTGGCTAAGATGGTCCTAGCCTCACGCATCATGGCTTGTAATTGAAAGTCTTGTTGACCTTCTCTTAGGCCTACTTTATACAAGTACGACATTAAGTATTTTAGGTATCCCTCATAATCGTTGCCTCTAACTTTCTCTTGTAAAATTTTATAATGCTCATTCCCAAATAACCCCTCTGCCTGAATCTTAAGAAATTCATGCTCTTTCGCACCTAGGTTTGGATACATTGCTTCCAAATCAACCAAGAATTCTTTATCAAATTGGATGGCGTGCTCTCTGCCAATCACCCTATTTGGCCTTTGGTCAAAATCTCTTTTCCTTTCATTATACGCTCTAGTAACACTTGCCATATCAACACCCCAACCATCAAGTAGGGCATCAAGGTCGGCACTTTCCTTACCACGACGACGTTGGCCGGGTATTTGAGTCGCATCATACGAAGAATTTTGTAGAGTTTCGTCAGAAAATTCGAGAACTTCTGGCTGTTTTCCAAGGCCTTGTTGTAGTTTTTGTTCAATCATTCTAATCACATCGTCGGGTGTTAAATCTTTCCTTCTACTCGTCCACGCCTCTACCACCCCTGTTGTTGCCAACAACCTAGTTTGTAGTTCAATAAGATCTCTTCTTGGACCAGCTGGGACCCCTCTTACTGCTCGTTTAACGATTTGATCCACCAATCTGTCTGAGTAAATAAGTCCAGCCTTAAAAGTAAGCTCATCTGCCCTGGCGATACCCTCAAAACCATCTCCATATCTAAGTCTCCGCCTGTTTTGTGCTTTTGATTTTAAAAAACCCTCCGCCAAATGTTCTTCATCAGTTCTTTCTAGCTGATCACCCGTAAAATCTATCTTCAAGTTATCTATATATTGATCTGCATCTTTTTGATGGTCTTCGTTTCCTCTTTTTACTTTCATTACCCGCTTAGAGTCATCAGGAACATCCTTAAAGTCTTCCTCTTTTAATATTTCGTCTTTTTTGTCGCGCTTGATTTTTGCCTGTAGGCCTACGGCTACTTCTTTGATCTCATTCCTTTGTCTAACTAGTTGTATCTCATCTCTTAGTCGATGGAGCTTACCGACTTCTTGGTGCACCAAGCTATCTACCCTTCCTTTATCAACTTTAATATCCAAACCAAGTTTTTCCGCAACTTCATTTAAATCAGCTATCGTAGCATCAACCTCTGTTTCTGTTACGGAGGCTGGCCCCTTTCCTCTCAAGCTCTGCACTCTCGCATCTATTTGTCGCGCCCTACCTAGAAGCTCGTCGTCTGTAATTAGCGCTTTTTGTAACGAATCTTCAAGCGTGGCCTCTTTGTGGAAGGTTGCCTGATCAACTTCAATTACTTGCCTATAAATTTTACTGATCTCACTTTCAGCCTCTGATTTTTCGTCATCATCTCCGCCGAGCTTCATCTGCAATTCGCCGAGCTTATTTTGGTCTACCTTATCAACTCCGAGTTTTTCCTTTAGCAATCTTAGTTTAAACAATGTCGCAATTTGCTCTAAAAATGCCAAGGGAGAGTCTTGAGACTGCTTGTCTGGCTCAGAACGCGGGGCATTCTCTCCATCTTCCTTTGGTTCTTTCTCTTTCTTCGCCATACCCCAATTTTACCACACCAGACCTATCTCAGCTGGTAGAATAACTCTATGTCCATAGACACCACTCAGTTCCAAAGTTTTAGCTACATCAAAGATAATGGGGTCAACAAATATTTAATCGAAGAATATTTGCTCCCTGGCCTGGCAGTCCAATCCCGCCTCGGCAAAGGATCGCGTGGTATCCCACTGCCCACTCCCTTCGGCAAGCCTCAAGAATTTATCAAGCTAGACGATGCTGCCAAGCTTGTTTTGGACTGGCTAGAAGACAACAATCACCTCTACACCAAAGACAAGGGCCAGCTCATCAAGCTCATGCGCAAAGTATCGTATGAACAATTCGCCACTATTGCTAGCGAAATCTATCGAGATCGGATTGGGGATCCCAACAAACTATTCACAACCGCCAGACAACAAAATCTAACGCTTTATAGAGAAGCTCAAAAAAAACAATCTGGAGCTCCAAGGACAAAATTTGACGCAGGCAAGGCCATTGATGACTACAACAAACTATATTCTCAGCTCCTGCGAGCCTCCAATCTTGGTGTCTCTCCAGCTTTATTTCAAAAAATTCTTCCTCCTGGTGTCCCGGTTGGAAATCGTGATCTATCTCAACAAGTCCTCGCCCAAATCATTATCCAAAATATTACAGAGCTTCGTGGTGCCGCCCACGCTTATTCGAATGATGAAGACATGGCCACCCAAGCAGTCTCTCACAAACTTACTCAAATTATTAGTAACTCATATCCAGAACAGGCCGCCTATCTTAATCTTCTAGGTGACAAAGAGATTTCAGCTAATCTCAATAAATTTACCCAAAGCGTTGAACAGCAACTCCTTCAAGACGGCATAAGGCTAGCTGAAATCGACGATTTCAAAAATAGAGCCTTGGCCGCCACCAACGATGTGGTAGCTACGGAATACGAAATTTATAGGCAAATTCAACAAATTCTCCCAATTTCTAGCGATACTGAAAAAAAGAAACTTGCCAAGGCTCTAATTCAGACCATCAATGCCAGCACAAATCGCCAGCTCACAAGCGACGAAATTGTAGATCTGGCTGGTTCGCGCATCAATGCTGATACCACCCAATTACAAGCAATTAAAAACGAACTGCAAAAATCTGGTCTCGATTTTGCCATCGAATATCGACAAAACGAATTGTCAGTTCTTGTTGGGTCACACCATCTCACCCTAGGCGAGCGGAATCTATTGCGCCGCGGCATCAATCCCTTCAAAACAGAAAAGTCCGAAGCTGATTTAAAAATAGAAAAAGAAAAATTATCGACAGAGTACCAATCTGAGAAAGATAGGCTAGCAGGCGAATATAAAAACAAACTAGATACCTCCGAATACAAACAAAAAACCGAAGACCTCGAAATTCATTGGTCGCGCCGCTTGAGAGAAAACGAAAACCATCTCGGTGCCTATTCATTTCTTGATTTCGACGAAAAAAGCCTCATCAACCGCACTCGCTTTGGTCGTTGGGTTGAAAATAATAGGTCTCACCTATATGAACTCAAAACCAAATTCTTTGACAAATGGGTCGAGTTTGACGAAAACTTGCCTTGGAACAAGGGGGTTCGTGCAACCGTTGAGTGGTATGACAAATTAGCCGAAAATTTTACAATCAGGATAGGAAAAACTCAAATCCCCCTCTTTCGCATTGTTCCCTGGATCTATGATCGCATCGACGAGTGGAAAAAGGTCACAACCCTCAAGGCTATTGCCCGTACTTCGTCCTGGAAAAACCCTCTAGGTAAATTTGTCCACTGGAATCTCAACCAATATAAGCAAGGTGACTTTACGGTTAATGGTGCTCTCTTTGAAACATTCAGGTCGGCCTGGGGATCAAGCACAAAATGGGCACTTGAAAGATCTGCGGCCATCGCCACCAAACTCGGAGCTGGGTCAGCCTTTAAATATGCCTCTGTCTCAGCTAGCCGTACTGCCACTCGCTTACTCCTCCAAATAGGAGGAAAGGCCCTAGCAAGACTAGGTGAAAAAGCTGGAGCTGCCTTGATTGGTCTTGCGGGTGGGATAACTTCAGCTTTCTCTGTAGTCCTTGGAGTATTAATGGTTTTTGACTTAATTAAATTAGGTTGGAATTTCATTAAAAACTATTTAGGTAGTGCTGATTTCCGTGGTGCCGTTACCAAAATAGGGTTAACTATTGGCGCGGTGTTCCTCGCTATTCCAGCCGCATTTGCAACTGTTTTATCAACCATTTCGCTACTCATGCTCTCGGTCCTCCAACCAATTCTCCTTTCGCTAACAATTATTGGGATTATGATTTTTGTTAATAACCACAATATTAGTGATCTTGTGAACACAATTCGCCTCGACGCCGGATCCGCGCTCCAACAGGTCGCAACCGAACTCCTCTGCGACGATGATTCAGCGGGTGCCGAGGTGGGTACAGAAATTAAGTCGGCAGGTAGCAGCGTAGCCTCTTGCGCCAATTGTCTCGCCAAATATCTTGCCGAATGTTATGGACAGAGCGTCACGAGCAGCAATATTGCTCAGGGCCTCTCTTGTCTCGCCGCCAAAGCCATCTCCCCAGAATCAATTAGTCTGATCCAGCGCTCGGCCAGTAGCTTCACTTATCTACAATGTGTTGGGTTTGTCCAAGCCGCTATTGCCTGCGCCGGTGGGTCTCTTCAAGGAGCCAATGCCTGCAGTTATATTGGCAACGTGGCCCCAGGCTGGCGTTTCGTCCAGGGGACTGTTGGTGCCACTCCTGGAGACCCCATTGTTTTCAATTCGTCGGGAACCTGCAGCGGTGGTGCCCCCGGCCACATTGGTATAATGACTAGTGACGCCGGAGCCCTCATCTGCTTGACCGACGCCAATCAGGTTTGTAATGGGTGTGTCGCACAAAACAACTGTTTACCCAAAACCAATATGGCAGGATTTTTGAAGAAATTATGATCACCACAATTTTTACTCCCAAACAAATCCTGGCACTCAAAATTCTCGGAGGCTTAACTGTTGTGGTTCTAGTAATAGTAACAATTATGAGTATTCGGGCTAAAACGCCGGTTGTTTCGACCACTAATCCAGAATCCAACACTCAAAACTATCCCATCTTCAATCCGCTCACATATACGTTTAAAGACCCTATTGTCGTATCGGAGCTCCAGTTTTCCCTCTCTCCAGAAACTCCCTTTGATATATCCCAAACCAAAGAAAACGTCATTACCCTCGCTCCCAAGCGCCCACTCCAACCATCGACTCAATATACAACCACAACTACCTGGAACAACAAAACCATTTATACTCTAGTTTTTGTTACTCAGTCCAGTCAAACCGACCCCATATTGATTGAAAACATGAAAACTGAGTTAGCTCGAGATTATCCGCTAGGTCAAAAGCTTCCCCTCAATCGACCAGGTTTCCGAGTCGTCTATTCTGCCCCCATGACTCTCGAAATCGCGCTCAAAAACCAGACGGCTTCCTCGTCGGAGGTGATAGAAGAAGTTAAATCTTGGGTCACCCAAAACGGCGGCGATGCCACTGCCCACAAATATGTCATCGCTCCTTCGACGTCTCTCAAACCATAATTTGACAAAGTGCGCACAATGTCATATATTGTAATTAATGCTCAAGTATTCTTGGAATGAGGAGAAAAATCAATTACTTAAACAAACTCGAGGAATTGGATTTGAACAAATTGTCGAAGCTTTAAAGTCCAACAGAGATACGATTTCTATTCCAAATCCCAATTTACAAAAATATAGCAGGCAACATATTTACATAGTCTTTATAAATAACTACGCCTATGCAGTCCCATACGTCAAGGAACAGCAAAGTATATTTCTAAAAACTATTTATCCCAGTAGAAAATATCAAAAGCAATACAATAAAAAAGGAGGCATATGAAAAAAAAGTTCGATCCATTCAAAAATCTCGTTCTTGACGAGTATGAGCAAGAAATTGAAAGGTCCCTACCAGACGATCCATCTCTAAAGCCAGTTTCCAAAAAAGAACTAGCAGTTCTTAAAAAGGCCGCCGAAAATACTCTCAGATTGATGAAAAAAGACGAGAATATTAATATTCGTGTTTCATATAGCACTAAACAGGCATTGCGTGATAAGGCCGCTAAACTAGGATTAAAATATCAAACCCTGGCCGGTTCCATCCTCCACCAATACGCCAACAGTTAAATTTCTGACAACCCGATTATCGGGTCATCTGGCTTTCTGGGTTTTCTGATTGTCTGGTAAACTGAATATATATGCAGCAGCATCCCATCCCCCAAAACGTCACTCAGTATCAATTCCGCCTAGTTGGAGACATGACCCTCAAGCAGTTTCTCGAGCTTTGTATTGGACTGGGGCTGGCCTATCTTTTCTTCGCCAGCAATCTCATTTTTATCATCAAATGGCCTCTCATTATTCTCTCCATTCTTTTTGGGGCCGGACTGGCTTTCTTTCCCATCGAAGACCGCCCTCTCGACCAGTGGATCATCAATTTTATCAAGGCTATTTATGCTCCCACTAGATTCATCTGGCAAAAAACCAACAAAATCCCCCACCTTTTTCTGTTTGAGGCTCATGCTCCCGATGTGGTTAATACTGTTACTAAAACTATCAAGGCTCCCGTTGCCGCCAGTACCAACAAAGCCGTCTCCGACCTCACCGAGTCCGAGACCAATTTGATTAAATCTCTCGACTCACTCTTTACCACCACTCCCCCCACCCCCCCACAAGAACAAAAAATAGTCGTCCAAAAAATCGAGGAGGTTGAAAAGCCAAGCATCGCCGTCCGCAAACTCAAACCAGTAGAGGCCGTATCGGATGTTATTTTAAATATTCCCAAAACTCAAAATACTATAGTTGGATCCTCCGCCACGACACCACCTCCCAGTAAATCCGAACCCACTCCCGCTCCTAGTCTTATTTTTAGCGCCCCAACCGCCGCTAGCACCACCAAGGTCTCGCCGATCATTTCTAGTCCCAAAAAAATCACCCTTCCCGCCTCTCCCAGGTTCCCCAATCTCGTGACGGGAGTAGTCGTCGATCGCGACAGTAAATTGGTCGAAAACGCCATTGTTCAGATTGTTGAAGATGGTGGTATCCCCGCCAGAGCCATGAAAACTAATTCTCTGGGTCAGTTTTATACCTCTACCCCCCTCTCTCCCGGCACCTATCTCATCGAAGTAGATAAGGATAATTTAAATTTTGCCCCCCAACAAATCACCATCAACAACACAATTCTGTCCCCCATCGAGCTGCGCTCCCAGTAATAAATGATCAGTAAAGTAATCCTGGTTTATGTTTTTTGTGCATTGTAGAGTCGAGCCTGCCTGCGCAGGCAGGGCATTATCAAGAAAAATGACGAGTAATCAAATCCCGAGGATATTTTTCCTGAAGCGAGCTTCACAAAAACAAAAAATGGAAACCAGGGTTACAACATATATTTCCCTGTTATACTAATAATTATGTCCGACTCAATTATTGTCGCCACCACCCAAGATCATCTCGACATCGAAACCATTCGCGACGATTTAGTGATCCTCAAAAGTGGTGTTTGTAGCATCGTCATCCAAGCCTCCGCCATCAACTTTGGTCTTCTGTCAGAAGAAGAGCAAGACGCCACCATTTATTCCTACGCTGGCCTCCTCAACTCTCTCTCTTTCCCTATTCAAATCGTCATCAAATCAGAGAAAAAAGATATTAGCGCCTATCTCGAACTTTTAGTCGCCCAGGAGAAAAAACTCAAAGACGAAATCCTCAAAGAGCGCATGAAGGCCTATCGGAGTTTTATTGAAACCACGATTACCGAGCAAAACGTGCTCGATAAAAAATTCTATCTCGTTGTTTCTTACCAGCTCGTCACCCTCTCTGGTAAAGTCGAGATCACCGAGGATCTAATCTTAAAAGCCAAGGCCGATCTCGAGCCCAAGCGCGACCACATTATCAAACAGCTGGCCAGAATTGGTCTGACGGCCCAGCAAATCAACTCCCAGAGCCTCATGAAGCTCTTCCACAGTTTCTACAACTCCACGGTCAAGGGTCAAAAGTTTACCACCGCCTCCGATTACGAACAGGCCATCGTCGCCCCCAACATCTCTAAATAAGGCGGCATATAAATTTATTCCTTGAAGAAGTAATTCTGGTTAACCAAGATTACAACCCACATTTCCCTGCTATACTATTGGTACTATGCCCAAACTAAACCTGCCATCTCTTTTTGGTGGCAAAAAAACCGACCCCAAAGACTCTGGACCCCAAGTCTCTCCTTCTGTCTCCGTTTTGTCACAGGGCACCACCAATGTCAAAGATATTATTGCCCCCGAAGCCATCGAGGTGGATTTCTCCGACATCAAAATCAACGACACTTACTACCGCACCCTCTTTGTGGCAGGATACCCTCGTTTCGTCAACGCCAACTGGCTTAGTCCTCTGATCAACTTCCCCCACTCCCTCTCTATTTCTATGTTTATTTATCCTGTCGACGGTAAGGGGGTCATCGAAGATCTCCGCCGCAAAATCGCCGAAATGGAGGCCGAGCTCCAGGGAGATATTCAGCGCGGCCGCATTATCAACATCGACACGCAGGTCAAGCTCGAAGACGCTCGCTCGCTCCAAGAACAGCTTGCCAAGGGGGCCGAGCGCTTTTTCCAGTTTGGGCTCTACATCACCATCCGGGATGACAAAAAAGACATTCTTGATCGCGTCACCAATCACATCAAGTCCGCTCTCGGCGCGCTGCTAATCGTGGCCAAAACCGCCAGCCTCCAAATCGAGGATGGCTTCAAAACTACTCTCCCCACCGGCCTCGACAAGCTCAAAATGAACCGCAACATGGACACGACCAGTCTTGCCACCACCTTCCCCTTCACCAGCTCTGAGCTCACCGCCAATGAGGGTCTCATGTATGGCATCAACGAACACAATGACTCGCTCGTCGTTTTTGATCGTTTCACGCTCGAAAATGCCAATATGGTGGTCTTCGCCAAGTCGGGTTCCGGTAAATGCTTAGGATACGACGAGCCCACCCTGATCCGACAAAAAGAGACTGTTTCTGAGATAAAGATTGGTCAATACGTCGACCAAATCTTCAAAGATTCAAAATCAATAACCAGGGTGGGTGAAAGCGAAGCTATTACAAATCCTGAGTTAGAAGTTCTGAGTTACAACGCGGACCTAGTACCCCAGTGGAGCAAGGTTGAAGTAGTTGCGCGTAAACTCAATCCCTATAAAGAACTTCTTCATATCACCACAAAGTCTGGTAGATCCATAACTGTCACTCCAGATCACCAGATCTTAACACTCGAGAATGGAGCAATCAAAGCTATCATTGCCAAAAACGCCAAAGTTGGGGAATATATGCCAATTGCAAGATCTATTCCGGTTAAAGGAAAGCCGACGACTCTAAATTTATTAGACGCTCTCGCAAAGGACATGAGGGTTCATATTGTCGGAGCTAAAGATTGGATAAAAAACTCTGGATATACTGGCCCTTACGCTGAAAAATATTTTGGTGGTAGAGCTTTCCCCATCGCTCTTTATGATTCATTAAAATCGAGAGTTAGTTCACCACTCCCCCAAACAGCTCAAATACAAATTCAAAACAGCACCAATCATCTTCTACCAACAACCCTGACTATTACTCCAGATCTAGCCTGGCTTCTTGGGCTCTATATCGCTGAAGGGTCTACTGCCGCAGCGGTTGTTATTATTACAAACAGAGATCAAGAAATTCGGGATAAGGTAGAAAATATATTAAAAGATATAAATTTCCCATATTTTATTACTCCAACCGACATTAGAGTTAGTTCGTCTATTTTTAAACACGTCATTGAGTCAATGGGGGTTGGACACACTGCTTCAACTAAGCGATTCCCCTCCTGGGCCATTAACCTCGACGATCAATGTCTTGCCAATATGATTGGCGGATATCTCGATGGAGATGGAGGAGTAGAGGCCAGACAGGTTACCGCCGTCTCAAAGTCCAAATCACTTATTAACTCTCTCTGTCTACTTTTCAATCGTTTTGATATTCACGCACGCATCCATCCCACACAAAAAAGGACCTCCAACTCGACCATGATCAAGCAGCCCTATTGGAGAGTCTCAATTTCGGGCCAAAACAACCTGCTAAATTTTGCTAAAAACATCTCTTTTGTACATGGGGGTAAACAAGGTAAATTAAATACAATTATCCAAGACACACTAAATATCTCCGCAAACACCAATGTTGAATTTATTCCTGGGCTTGCTCCACTGTTCAAAAAACTCCACGAAACCATATTTCTACCTTACAAAATTTCACCAGGTCAAAACTTTATAAATATTAAAAATGGGAAATACAATCCATCGTCAAAAGAGCTCTCTAAACACATCAAGACCTGTCTCCAGCAAGTAAAAAAACTAAATCTAAAGATTCCTCTAGAGACCGACACTGTCTTGTCCAATCTTAATCAACTAGCCAATAGTCAAATCATCTGGGACCCCATCACCTCTATAGTTCTCGTTCCCTACAACAACCCATATGTGTATGATTTGCAGGTTAAAAACAAGGTTTTCCTGGCTGGCCAAGGGGGGATTTTTGTCCACAACTCTTATATGGTCAAGCTGGAAATCTTGCGCTCCCTCCTTTTCGACACCGAAGTCATCGTCATCGATCCCGAAGACGAGTATCGCAAACTCTCCGACGCCATCGGCGGTACTTATATTGACTTCTCTTTTAGTTCTCCCAACCGCATCAATCCTTTTGAGCTTCCTCAAATGGCCGAGCCCGACGAAAACGAGCTGGCCATGAAAATTATTTCTCTCCATTCCCTCCTCAAAATTATGATGGGAGACATGAATCCCCAAGAAGAAGCCCTCCTCGATCGCGCCCTGGTTATGACCTACCAGATGAAAGGCATTAATCGCGACGCCACCACCCACAAGCTCGAGCCCCCGCTCATGGAAGATCTCTACAAGGTCTTAAATGGTATGGAAGAGGCAGTTGCTCGTGGTCTGGCCGACCGGCTCGAAAAATATGTTAAGGGTTCTTTCCAGGGAATTTTCTCCCAAAAGTCCAATGTCAATTTTGGCAATCAGCTCACCGTCTTTGGTATCAAAAACTTGACCGACGAGCTCCGCCCCACTGCCATTTTTATCATTCTCGACTACATTTGGACCAAGGTCAAAAGGGATCTCAAGCGCCGTCTCCTGGTCGTCGATGAGGCGTGGTATCTCATGAAATCCGAGGACTCCGCCACCTTCCTCTATGGCATCGCCAAGCGGGCTCGTAAATATTTCCTGGGCCTGACCACTATCACTCAAGACGTGGAAGATTTCTTAAAGAGCGATCACGGTAAAGCTATCGTCAGCAACTCTTCGCTCCAGGTTCTCATGAAACAAAGCAGTAGCGCCATCGAAAAGCTCGCGACCACGTTCTTCCTCTCCCAGGGAGAACGCCACCTCTTGCTGACTGCCGAAGTTGGCGAGGCCCTCTTCTTCGCCGGCCAAAACCACGTGGCTATGAAAGTAGTCGCCTCACCTGAAGAACACAGTCTCATTACCACGAACCCTCAGGAGACTCTGGACCACCAAAGGGCCTTCGCCGACAAGCTGGTCGCCAGCCAGTCCCGCGCCTCCGCTCTCACCCCACCTCAACCCGCCGCCGCCCCCACCGTCGAACCGATTGCGACCACTGTCGCCGCACCCACCGAATCACAGCACATCGAGCATGACAGTACCCGAGAAATGCCTCCAGACGCACAGCAGTCTGGGAGACCGATTTTCCAACAACCAGCCACTACTGATCCCATAAAATAGAAATGAGAAATTTGTCGGGTAAAATTTTGGCGACACTATTATTTTTCCTTTAAACAAAATACGCGACACGTCAGTAGGTAAGTGTTTTGTATTCTATCCAAAATAATACCGGAGCTCACAAATTTTCGCCCGACAAGCTTTTCCACCTTACGCGTTAATCGGCATCACCACATACTGCCCACTTGCGCGCTTCGTGTCGCGGAACATCCCCGGCGACAATTTTGTCCCCATCCCGAGCGTGATCGTCTCCCCCTCAGTGATTGAGAGATAATCCATTACATATTTCGCGTTAAAAATAATCTCTAGCGGATCGCCCGTTAGTGTGGTGGGTACTTCTACGACGCATTCTCCCCGCTCCGGCGAGCTAGAAACCAATACTGTTTTGCCCTCCCCTATTTGCCACTTCACCATATTAGAGTTGTCTCTGGCAAAGATGTGCGCCGCTTTGACGGCCTGTAGTAGTTCGTCTTTATTTACCGATATTTCCGTACTAAATTCCTTGGGTAAAATCTTCCCGTAATCAGGGAAGTTCCCTGAAAGCAGCTGTGAGACTATCTGAGTTTCACCCACCACAAACGAGATTTGATTAGTGTCTTTAAGGTGTCCTATGGAGATCGATCCCGAACCCGCCAGCCGCACCACTTCCATCACCACCCTAGACGGCACGAGCAAATTAATTTGTTCAACTTTAGTATCAACTTGTATCTCCTCTACCGCAAGTCTAAACCCGTCGGTGGCCACTAGCCGCACTTTTTTCTTCCCCACTTCCCACAACACTCCAGTCAGTACCGGGCGCAAACTATCTTTTGCGCTCGCAAACACCACTCTCTCTACCGCTTTAGTTAAAATACTAGAGTCTATTGTACAAATCTCCGCTTCGGGAGTAATCGAAGCAATCGCTGGAAATTCTTCCGCACTAATCGTCTGGAATTTGCCGCTGTATCCCGGTGCCGATAGGATCAGTGCCTCGCCCTTCAGTTCAAGCTTCACTTTACCTGGGTTCAAGGAACTCAAAAACTCCTCAAACATCTTGGCTGGTACCGCCACCTTACCCTCAATGTCTACTTTGGCAGCTACTTTAACTTTCATCCCGATCTCTAGATCGGTGGCCGACAAAGTTAGTCCATCGGTTCTTGCTTCAATTAAGATGTGTGACAGTACGGGCAACTGTGCTCTACTCGCCACCGCTCTCCCTACAATTCCCAAACCATTTAAAAGCTGTTCTTGTAAAACTTCTATTTTCATTTTAGGTTGCCCCCTTACTGCTGTTAATAATATATCTTAATTAAAGATTGTAATAGTAGTAGAGCCGGTGGATTGTCGGATAAATCTCTGCTACGCGCGGGGAAAACGCTGTGGATAACTTTGTGGACAACTCATCCTTATTGGGGACAACTCTCTTCTTTCCACTTTTCCCCACTCGCCCAAATACTTCTCCCGCGCTTCTCCACCGCCTTATCCCCATCTTTATCCACATATTTAGAGCCCGTGCTTTATGTCTGCAATTATTTTTGCCATACCTGGATCGGTTTTGAGTTTATCCGTAATTTTCTCGACGCCGTGGATGACGGTTGTATGATCACGTCCGCCAAACAGTCGCCCCACCTGTTCATATGGTAGTCGCAGATCGTTGTACAAGAGGTACATGGCTGTATGGCGGGCGGCAGTCAGTGGAGCTTTTCTACTTGACCCCGTCAGTTCGGTCGGTTTAAACGAAAAATATTGAGCAGTCTTGGTAATCACACTATTGGGTCTGATCCGCTGCGTCCTCCGCTCCCTCTCCGCCCCAAAAAACTCCCTCACCATGTCACTGGTGATCTCGCCTCCCGATGGGAGGGCCTTGGTAAGTATCCCCTGTAGTGCCCCTTCAAGTTCGCGGATATTAGTCGTAGTGCGCTCTGCAATCAGCGAAATGGCTTCGGCGGGAATATCTAGACTTAAGGCTTCGCACTTTTGAGTTAGAATCGCCACTCTGGTTTCAAAGTCCGGCGACTGGATGTCCACCATTAACCCCCCCATAAACCTCGAGGATAGGCGCTCCTCGAGCTTCACAATTTCTTGAGGAGACTTGTCCGAGGTCAAGACTATTTGACGCTGTGACATATAGAGTTCATTAAAAGTATGGAAAAACTCCTCCTGAATATACTCTTTGCCGGCTATAAACTGGATATCATCGATCAGGAGCACATTGGGGGCGCGATATTTTTTCTTAAATGCTGGGGTTTTCTTGTTTTGTAGGCTTGCAATCAAATCGCTACCAAAAGTCTCGGCCGAGATGTACATAATATTCCAATCAGGATGGTCTTTATAAATTGCGTGTCCTATCGCCTGCATCAAATGAGTTTTCCCCAGCCCTACCCCGCCGTAGATAAATAGAGGGTTGTGCCGCGTGCCGGGAGTTTTGGCCGCACCTTGTGCCGCTGCATAAGCAAAGTTGTTCGACCCCCCCACCACGTAGGTCTCGAAAGTCAGTCTTGGATTGAGATTGTGGTGCCCCTCTGCCCCTCCGAAGCCACCTGGTAGCGAAGGGGGGTCAAACAATGGTGTTGGTGCTTGTTTTATTGTGTTTGTTGGGTCCTTCCCAATGACGTAATTTACTTCAGTTTTCAGGCCAGAAATCCGCTCTAAACTCCGCTGGATTTGCCCTTGGTAGCGCTGACTGACCATGGTTTGGTGATAACTAGACGGACACAGGATGGTTACCAACTGTTTATCATCAGCAATTTTTTCTAAAGACTCGATCGAGAGTGGCTTAATCCAAGTGGGGTAATACACGCTCGACACCGAAAGCTCTAGTTCTGCCAGTACGGCCGACCAGGTAGAAATAATATCCATGACAACATTATCCCCATTTTATCCACAACCCACAATGGGTCACAACTACATCCCACCGTGACAAATCCATACTCACCAGCTATAATACAAAAATCATGAAACGAACCTATCAACCCAAAAAAGCCAAACGCCGAAACACTCACGGTTTCCGCATCCGCATGGCTTCTCACAAGGGCCGCCTGGTCATCTCCCGCCGCCGCGCCTCCGGTCGCGCCAAACTCACTGTTTAGTTTCCCTGAAATAGTTTAATGATAAATTGGTATATTGGTTTAATATACTCATATGATTTCCCAGTCCAATAAATTCCCCACTCGCACCCAGTTTCTCGTGTTTCGCGCCCGCGCCAAACAGATCGCCACACCCCATCTCCGGGTTATGACCGACCCCCACGCCCCCGCCCGCCTCTCCGTTATTGTCCCCATCAAAGTCAGCAAGCGCGCGGTACTACGCAATCATTTCAAGCGCCTCGTCTATGACGCTGCCTGGAAAGTACTCAAAGGCAAAAACCTCGACTGTATTATTATGCTCAAGCCCATTGCCCTCCTCAAGGGTAAGTCCTCCGACGATCTCATTCTCTCCGAACTTCAAACCCTAAAATTTGAGGATTTGAGAATTTAGGATTTGAGAATTTATGTTGTACCCTCTTTATCGTCGTCTCTCACCCTATCTCAAGGCCATGGCCGCCAATCTCGGCCTGTCACATGGTCATTGCCGCTATTCCCCCACTTGTTCACTTTATGCGAGGCAAGCTTTCGAAAAACACGGATTACTCAAGGGAGCTTGGTTATCTGGCCAAAGACTGTTAAAATGTCATCCATGGTCCGCGGGCGGTTACGACCCCGTGCCTTAGTTTTCTACTGGAAAACTGGAATACTGCAAAACCGGAAAACTTTATTATGTATCATACCTACATTTATCAACCCATCCTCAACTCGCTCTTGTGGCTATATCAGCTCACTGGTCAAAACTTAGGATTCGCCATTATTCTCTTAACTCTAGTTGTTCGCGGCGTATTGATCCCCTTCACACTTCCTCAGCTCAAATCCGCCAAAAAAATGGCTCTTCTCAAACCCGAGCTAGATGCACTGAAGAAAAAACACAGCCACGACGCCAAGCTTTTCCAGCAAAAACAAATGGAGTTTTACAAAACTCACAATGTTAACCCCGCCGCCGGCTGCTTGCCTTTTATTGCCCAATTTGTTGTTTTGATTGCGCTCTATCAGGTGTTTATGAGTACTCTGGGGGGCAACGGGATGGGAGAGGTTAATTCCCTCTTCTTCCTCTGGGACCTCAAAGCCAAAGATACCACCTATATTCTTCCCGTCCTCGCCGGTGTACTTCAGCTCATCATGTCGCTCACCATCCTCCCCGCCGTTGAAAATCAACCCGAGAAACGGCCTGGCACCAAAGAGGAAAAGCAAGACGTCGCCGAGATGGCCACCACCATGCAGCAGCAAATGGTCTTTATGATGCCCATTATGACCGTCATATTCTCCATCCAGTTCCCCTCTGGTCTTGCTCTCTACTGGGTCATCACCACCGCTTTTTCCCTGGTGCAGCAATTGATTGTTTCCGGCCCCGGCGCCCTGCTCACTTATGCATATAAATTTAAAATATTGAAGAAGGGGAAATAACCTATGCAGCCAATTGATCTAGTCAAAATCGAGACCCTGCTCAAGCTTTTTGACATCAACCCCGACCAAATCAAAGTCGCAGAAACCGAAGAGCTCATTACTATTACCGTGGGTATCGACGAGCTGGAAGCCGGCCGCTTGATCGGCCGCTTTGCCTCCACCCTCGACTCACTCCAGTTGATCATTTCTCTCATGCTCAACCAGGGTGAAGTCCATCGCCACGTTCTCCTCGACGTCGCCGGTTACCGCGCCCGCCGCTTGACCACGCTTGAATCTATGGTTGAAAACGCCAAAAACCAGGCCAGAGAAATTGGTGGCGCTTGTGTCCTCCCTCCTCTTTCTGCCACCGAAAGGCGCCAAGTCCACCTCATGCTCAAGGACGATGCAGAATTCACTAGCTATTCCGAGGGCTTTGGGCAAGATAGGCGCTTATTTATCTCAATTAAATCCGCCTAATTTTCTCGTCGGCCTGATTATTTTCTTCTCCGCCACCCAGTTGGGTTTTCATTTTTGGCCGCTCACCAGCCTAGTCTATGGCATCCGCATCGATTATCTCTCCCCCACTATTTATTTCTTAGACATTTTAGTTATTCTGTTTTTAGGGTCTGACCTGCTCCAGAGGACTGTCCTTAGAAGGAATTCCCGGCTGCAAGCCGAGAAGGGCTCGGTGGCAACCGAAAGGACAGTCCTCATGGGTACCCTGACCCCCATCCTCCTGACCAATCTCCTCTATTCTGACAACCCCCTCTCCACCCTCTCCTGGTCACTTCATTTTTTACTGTATCTATTCTTTGTTGTCGCCCTGTTCCCCGGGTTCCGATCTTTAAGCGGTCTGCAGCGTAGCGAAAGACAGATCGGAACCTTAGTGGCTACTCAATTTGAGAATTTGAGAATTTATGATTTGAGATTAATTTTGACCCTCTCACTCCTCTTCCAGCTCGTGCTCTCTCTCATCCAAGTATTTCTCGGCCACTCAGTTGGAGGCCTCATGTACTACCTTGGCGAGCGCAGTGTATCTGTGGGCTCTCCAGCCGTCGCCCTTGGCTCGTTTATACACGAAGTGGTACTGAGAGCTTATGGTACCTTTGGTCACCCCAACGTCCTCGCTGGATGGTCAGTTGTTGTTTTGTTGATTCTCCTCCGCCTGCGAGGACAGTCCTCGACGACTCGGCTCCTTTGGCTCTCCACCACACTCACTGCTTCCCTAATTTTTCTTACCCAGTCCCGCGCCGCTGCCCTATCTCTTTTTGGCATCATTATTCCCTTTTATTTTTTCAAAAATTTCAAATCCAGAGCTTTATATTTTTTTATTGGTTTATTGGTTTATTGGTTTATTTACCCCCCCCTCCTCTCTCCCCCTCGCTCTGATCTCTCTATCTCAGAGCGCCTCGACCTTCAAGGGGTGTCCTTGAAGGCAATTTCTCATTTCCCCGTTTTTGGCACCGGCGCCCAAGCTAGTATCTCTACCTACCCCACTATCTCACCTGAAATGCGCCTCCTCCAGCCCGACCACAATTCGTTCACACTGTTTCTCTCCTGGTTTGGTATTTTCGGACTCCTCGCGATTTTGTATACCCTGCGCTCTCAATTTGAGAATTTGAGAATTTATGATTTGAGATTAATTGTTCCCCTACTCCCCCTTCTTCTCTTCGACCACTATCTCCTTACCTCTCCTCAAGGCTTATTTATCATTGTGTTATATTTTTTTACAATCCGAAAATCTGAATAGCCGACTTACCGACTAACCGATTTGCTGATTAGCCGATACAATACTCTCATGTTCAAAACCATCGCCAGTAACACATTTGCCCAGCTAGTCGCCAAATTTTTTGGCGCCGGCCTCACCCTGCTCACCACCTACTTCACCATTCGCCTAGCGGGACTCGATCTTTATGGTGACCTGACCAAAATCCTCATATTGGTTGCTGTTGGCTTCACCGCCATTGACTTTGGACTCAACGCAGAGGGGTTGCGCTCCGCCAAGTCGCCCGCTCAAATGCAGCACAATCTGTCGCACATCCTCCTTGCCCGCTTTGTCCTCTCCCTCCTGGCAATTATTGTGCTCAACCTCATAATTATTCGCCTCCCAGGTGGATATTCACCGCAAGTCAAATCCATTTTTTGGCTCGGCAGCCTGGCCATCATGTTCCAGGGCATCTATACCTCCACCAACGCTTGGTTCCAGTACAACCTGTCCTACTGGAAATCCACTATTTCTGTCGTCATAGGCTCACTCCTCGCTACCATCCTCACTCTCTATTTCCTTTCTCACTCCCCCACCATCCCCAATCTTGTGTTCGCCAACACCGCCGGCTATTTGGCCATGGCAATATCTTCTCTACTATTACTGCCTCGATCCCAATTTGAGAATTTGAGAATTTATGATTTGAAATTTGTCCTCCCCCTCCTTCGTCGCTCTCTAACACTTGGGCTTATTCTTATCGCCTCGGTTTTGGCCAGCAAGTTTGACACCGTTGTGCTCGGAGTTTTTCGCGCTTCCAGCGAGGTGGGGCAATACGGCTTTGCTTATCGCATTTTTGACGTAATTCTGGTTCTCCCCGTTTTTGCCATGAACTCTATTTATCCGATTTTTCTTCAGTCTTCCAAAACCAACCCCCAATCATCTCTCATTTCCCGCACCGCCTGGTCGATGGCCGGCATCGGCGTGGTTGTCGCGGTCATTTTATGGTTTATTGCGCCTCTTGTCAGCCTGGTGAAACCCGGGCTCACCATATCCATTGAAGTATTAAAAATTCTCTCCTTTGCCCTCCCCTTCTTTTATGTCACCGCCCCCCTCATGTGGGGGTTAATCGCAGGGGGGCGCGACAAAGTTGTCTTGGGCATATATGTCCTGGCCGCCCTCTTCAATGTTGGACTTAACCTCGTATTTGTTCCAGGTTTTGGTGCCCCCGCTGCGGCCGTCAACACTGGGTTGACCGAATTATTTATCTTTCTTGCTCTGCTATACTTTTCAAATAATAAATTTGAGAATCAAAGAATTATTTGAGAATTGGAGAATTTAAGATTTGTGATTAAAAAGTTGCTCTTAAACACCGACGGCGGCTCGCGCGGTAATCCGGGCCCCGCTGCCTACGGATACGTTATCCAAGATATTACGCCTGGTGCGGGAATGATTCTGGAAAAATGCGGTAATTATTTAGGCATCACTACCAACAATGTGGCGGAATACGAAGGGCTCCTCGCCGGTGTCAGTTGGGTTGTTGAGCACCACCCAACAGCAGAATTGCTTATCAAAATGGACTCTCTCCTTATTGTCAACCAAATCAAGGGTCTCTTTAAAGTCAAAAATCCCGGACTACTTCCTAAATATCAAGCGGTGAGGGGACTCCTGGCTAAACTTCCCCAGTGGTCCATCGAGCACACATATCGCGAGGGCAACTCGCCAGCGGACGCTCTAGTTAACGAAGCCCTAGACGCGCAAAACTAAAGTTTTCATTTTCTCACTTATAGGCTCTCAAAAATTGCTTAGAAATTTCGTACCAACTAGTTGTTCTTGCAGGCTTAACAAAAACGTGCAAAAAACGTACCAACATAAACAAGGGATAAAGTAGCAAACAAAAGCCAAGACAAAAACATAGAAAAAAACGTAACAACAATACGGATTAGTTTATAACTCTCGTTATAAGTCTGAATTATGTAGTTGAGTATCAGCGACTAGATCGTGTTACGATTAAAGTAATGAGGTCAAGTGCGTTCACGATTGAAACCAGAGGGCAGGGGGCGGTCATTTTTGGCGGCACGCCGTCACTTGTTGAGAATCTTGTCCAAGAATTTCTCCTCACCGGCATTCAGGCCATTGTTCCCGAGGGCCTCGAAGCGATTAATCAGTTTCATCAGTCCCACGATCTAGACTATCTCCTCGTTTTTCCCGACTCACTAAATCCGATCTTTAATTCACTGATCAAAACCCTCGTTCAGTCTGGTGAATCACGCCTCGTTTTAGCTATTCACGAAAACATGTCTTTGCCAGCCAGTAGTCTCCCCGTTTACAAATATTTACTGTATTCCGATTACATCGGGGCAGGGGAGTACGACTCCAAACTGTTAAAGACTTGGGTCGACAAAGTTCAGCTCGAACAGAAAATTACTATCCCAGGAGATGGGCTGGAAGAAATTAGTTTGCTAGGAGAGGGGGATCTCAGCCACCTTTTAGTAGGTCACACACTTCTTCCCTCTAGCGGCAACAGTCTCAAGATTCACCTTGGCAACCCGGAGGGTATTTCGCTCCTCAATCTTGCCTATACTTTCCGTACCAGTCTGCCGTTTAAAGTCAGCCTAGAGTTCGCTCCCGAACAGGGGAGTGAGGCGCCTATTTTTGACGGAGATATTTATCAATCAGCGCTTAGTCAAATCGATTATCAGCTAGTCGGACAAGTCGAAGATAATTTACACAAATACCTCCAGACCCACATCAAGGCGGCGCCGCCCACCCAGCCCGCTGTAGCCAAGGCGGTAAGGCCAGACCCCGTCGTAACTCCCGAGCTTCCTCCACTCAAAAAATTGACTCCTCTGGTCAAAAAAGCTGGTCCCGTTTTCGTTCCACTCGAATCTCGCCGTCCGAAGCTGAGCTTCCCACTCCCTCGTCCTCGCCGGCCCAAACCACTGACTCTCCGGCCCAAAACCATTGTTGGCCGCGGGCTCATCATTGCCCTCGCACTTTACCTGGGAACCCTCGCTTTTACCGGGACAGTTGCCGCCCTCTCTTTGCGCCGGATCTATTCCGCCCTGCAAAACAATGAACTACCACTCCGTAGCCCGATTAATCAATTTTCCGTCACTTATCTCCAAGCCAATTGGCTAGCTCTTACTTCACTACCCGGTATCGGTTCCAAGATCACCGTTATCGAAATTAGCCAGCTTTTAGATGCTTATAAACAGGCCTTGACTGCCTTTACTGTCGCCGACCAGCTCAGTCAGACCACGAGCGACTTGGCTCACTACATTTTTGGTACCGGCAGTGCCGACATTGCCCAAACCATTAGTCGTAGTCGCCTGGAATCCGAGGAGCTTTATCAAAAACTCTCCCTCCTCGACGGCTCCTTGCCCGACACAATTCCTAGTGTCATCCCAGCCAAATATCATGCGGGTTACGTTGCCGCCAAGTCAGAATTATCGGGACTCAAACGCTCCGTCATCACGGCCAAAGCCATTCTGGCCACCACCCCTGAGGTTATTGGGCTTGGCGGCCGGCGCAAATACGCCGTCCTTTTCCAAAACAATATGGAGTTGCGCGCCACCGGGGGGTTTATTGGTTCACTCGCCATTCTCAGTTTCGAAAACGGCAAACTCTACGATATGCCCATTTTTGACGTCTACGACGCGGATGGTCAGCTCAAAGGACACGTTGAGCCACCCACCCCGATCAAAGACATCTTGGGCGAGGCCAATTGGTATCTTCGTGATTCCAATTTTGATCCTGATTTTCCCACGAGCGCCAGGAGAGCCGAGTGGTTTATCAAAAAATCGCTCAACCAAGACCTGGATGGCACAATTGCCGTCAACGTCAACACTCTCGTTTCGCTCCTGGGTGCCACGGGCCCACTCGAGGTGGCTGACTACAACGAAACCATCACCGCCGAGAACCTCTACTCTCGCGCCCAGTTTCACGCCGAGGTCAACTTTTTCCCCGGCAGTACTCAGAAAAAAGAATTTTTGAGCTCCGTGGCCAACACTCTTTTTGCCGCCCTTCCCACCCGGAACTCTGCGGATAGTCTCAAAATGATCCGGGCACTCACTACCTCTGTCGAGCAAAAAGACACTCTCATTTCGCTTCTCAACGAGAGCGCCAATCACGTTTTTGAAACCCTTGGTTGGAATGGCCAGTTAAGCGACTTTCCTTGTCCCGCTCAGGGCAACTGCCACAAAGACTACGCCATGATCGTTGATAGCAATTTTGGGGTGAACAAAGCCAACTATTACATCAAGCGCGACATCGAAGAGATCATCACTTTTGAAAAAAACCTCTCCGTTAGCCACGCCCTCCGGGTCAATTATCAGAATACTTCTACTTCTACCGCCTGGCCGTCAGGCGCCTACAAAAATTTTAGCCGTCTCTATTTACCCCTTGGCGCCACTATTTCGGAGGTCAAAGTTGGAGGCGTTGTCTTGGCAGCCAAAGATTACGAAATCAGTTCGCAGCACAACCGGGTGGTCGTCAGCTATCTCCTCACCGTTCCCGTCAGCAGCAATATAGTACTCGAAGTTAATTACGCCACCCCCCAACTCCCTCAGGAAAGCGAAACTCTCTACACCTGGTATTGGCAGAAACAACCCGGCACTTCCTCCAAAGATAGCTTGACCGTCTACCTCAATTATCCGCTTTATTTGCGTCCCACCATCATCTCCCCGAGCGCCGATCTCGCTCCCCAGCAGCTCAAATTTAACATGGTCAACGATACCGATCGGAGGGTAACGGTAAAGTTTGCCAAGTAGCCATGATATAATCTCCCCAGCTAGAATCTATCTTCTAGCATCTAACATCTTAGACGAAGGAGTTTTATGACTACATTTGAACTAACCGCCAGTACTCGTACCGTTTTTGGCCGCAAAACCAAGCAGCTGCGCAAAAAAGGCCTCGTTCCCGCCAATATTTTTGGTAAAAAAATCAAATCCCTGGCTATCGAGCTCGAAAGCTCCGTCCTCCTCGATACCATGCGCAAAGCCGGCGAGACTGGCTTGATTCATTTGAAGATCAAGGGTGATGACAAGGCCCATCCCGTGCTTGTTTCTGGCTACGCTCAGGATCCCGTGACCGACCAAATGCTCCACGTCGATTTCCACGAAGTCGATTTGAAGCAAAAGACCACCGCCACCGTCCCGCTCAAGGCAGTAGGGGAGTCAGAAGCTGTGAAGTCCGGCATGGTTCTAGTTATGATGAAGAATGAACTCGATGTTGAGGCTCTCCCCACCGATCTCCCCGATGTCATCGAAGTCGATATTTCTACTCTCACCGAAGTAGGCATGAGTATCCACGCCAAGGATCTCAAGTTTGACCGCTCCAAGGTCACAGTCGAGCTCGGCGACGATGAGGTCATCGCCACCATCCAAGAGCCCGCCAAAGAAGAGGTGGTCGAGGTCGCACCAGCTGAAGGCGAAGCCGCTGCCGAAGGGGGAGCCAAACCCGCAGAGGGCGAGCCAGCTCCTGCCGAAGCAGCCAAGCCCGAATCCAAATGACCCTAGGTTCCGATCTTTAAGCGGTCTGCAGCAAAGCGAAAGATAGATCGGAACCTCTGCCATTACTTAAATTCCACTCCATTCGGATCCAAAATCCTAGCCTTTTCACGATATTCGCTAGCAGTATCAGAGTATCCCAATTGGCCGTATAGACTCGACAGCATCAAATAAACCTCTTTGTTTTCCGGATATTCCTCTAACTTGGTTTCAAGTTCTGCAATTCTTCTCTCCACGACCCGCTCGGGATAAACCTTGTCTTCCAGCTCACTCTCCGCCCCCAGTACCAAATTGTTCATTGGTTTATTGGTGTAATGGTTTAATAAATCTCTTGCTGTTTGATAATCTCCTCTCCCCGCAGCCAACTCAATGATTTCTCTCACACTTTCCGCTCCTACCACGCTGCCTGGCTTATTTACTACTGATGCCAGGATAATCATTATTACCAGAGCTACTCCTATCCACGGCCAGTACTGGGGCAGGGGACTGCGCCCTATCGCTTTCCAGCTATATTTCTCTAAACTCTCTAAAAAACCCGTACTCTTTTTCATTTCTTGAGTATACAACCAGAACCAGCGTATAGTTAACACCATGTTGTCTCTTACTCCAGAACTACTCGTCGAAGATCTTCCAAAAACTCTCGCGTGGTACAAAACCACGTTGGGTTTTGAGGTGGTTTTTATTTCTCCAGAGTCTAGTGCTCCCACCTTCGCTCGCATCAAGCGAGGCAATGTGGAGATAATGCTCTTCTCCAGACATGACTTTGCCAAAGAAATACCAGAGCTTTCTAAAGTAAAAATGGGAGGTAGTCTCGTTTTATATCTAGAAGTTGACGACATTCGCTCGGAGTGGGGGAGAGTTAAAGATATGGTAAAAGTGGTTCAATCCCTCCATTCCACCAACTACGATTCCCAGGAGTTTACTATCCAGGATTGTAATGGTTATCATCTCATGTTTGGGGAGAGAAGTTGATATGTTCACCGGCCGAACTCTGTCAATTATTGCCCTGATTGGAGTATCGCTTGGTTACGGTCTTTTGAGTGTCGCTGCCAGGTGGTTAGATACTTCGTTTGGAATCTTCACCCAGGTTTATATTCGTATTTTTCTGGCGATGGTAGCAACCATAATTATCTTTCCCAGAGATATTCGCTGGAGGAATATTAAAGCTCTCAACATTAAAGATTGGTTAGTACTTTTACTCATGGGAATTGTTGGTTATGGCCTCATGATTTTTGCGATCACCAAGGGAGCATTGATTACCACCCTACTCAATGTTTCGGTTTTATTCTCGACGGTTCCCATTTTTGTATATCTCCTAGGTGTAATTTTCCTCAAGCGGAGATGGCGGTACATCATCTTGGGATTACTTTTAGTGTCTATTTGGGGAGTAGGAGTCTTAAGTAGCGGACAGTTCATCCCGGCCCTATCAGAGCTCGGTGTTGGTGATTGGTGGGTTATTTTGTCCGCTTTTTTTGAGGCAGTCTGGTACCTCGGCATAAAGCTTATGGAGAAAAAGCTTAATTCTCGCGAAATCACCGTTATTGCTCAGGGCATTGCCAGCGTTGTTATCTTCGCACTCGCTCTTTATGCAGGGGAGTCCATTCCGAATCTTTCCAATCTTTTCTCATGGCAAGTTTCTTTGGGACTTTTTATCGGCGTGGTTATGAATGTTCTAGCGCCACTCTTGACCATCTATGCATTTAAACATCTAGATGAAGTTTTTGCGACCCAATTATTTCTCTCTGAAAACATCTTTTCACTATTCGTCGGATATTTTTTTTACGGCGAAATGATAGGCATAATTTCCCTCTTTGGCGCTGGAGTTGTTATAGCCAGTGTCTACACCATGAACAAAATTCAAGCTAGCGAGCCTATCTCCTAGGTAGTCGATACTTCCTCGGCAACTTGTAGTTTTCTGCTAGTTTCCACATCGTCTCCCAAATACTCCTCTGGGTATCCGCCATCTTTTGATTTTGGATCTCTACGCCAAACACGTCATTCTCTTCCCAGTAGTAGATCGCCACGACATCATTATAAATATCCAGATTATGACTCAGGCACATCACCTTTTCTGGCAAGTATCGCCACATCGATTTGTCAATATGTATTCGCTCAAATCCCGGCGCCTCCATACTGGAGAGAAATGTGTCGCTCCGCAAGTCCCGCGAAACGATTCCTCTCTTCTCAATCTCTGCCACCCAACTCTTGAAAAAGGGAACCCCCGCCACCTCCTCCATATTGCGATAGGTATAGCCGAGGAGCTCCTTCTTAGCTTTGGTTTCATTCCACATGATTTGTTTAATCCCCGCTGTCCCACGGTAGTATCGCACCTGAGTACTCTTTAGATCAGGTATTTGTCCCACCGCCGCTTCAAAACTGGTAAAGCTATTCTCTAGCTCACCCACTCTCTTTTTCTCTTGTTCCACAAGCAGCTTTACTTTCGCGGGTTCCACCGCCCGTACCCGCCTAGATTTATGCTCCAGGACCTCTTCAATCAGTCCTTTGGCCGTCAAATCCTCAACTAGCCGGTAAAGCGCCGTCCGCTCGATCTCACTCTCCCGTGACGCTTCTAGGATGGTCAGCGGTCCTTTTTCTACCAGGCCGCCGTATAGCTTACCCGCCTCCTGGCTAAACCCTAGTCCTACAATATAATCACTAATCAATTTATTCATCTGTGCACATTATACACAACAATTATACATCTCTCTGTAAATATCGTATTATTTCGCGCATGACAAGAACATTTAAGGAAGCCAAAAGCAAGGAAGTAGTAGACGAATCGAAAGAGGCCATCGTTATTAGTGATTTCCTCAAACCAGTAGCAATTAGGATTGCCGTTGAAAAACAGGTAATCGAAATTGTTGGACCGCTCGATGCACAGCAGCGCTGGGAATTGCTTAAAGAAGCACATTTTCCCGACAAGGTGAGAGCACATATTTTCACTGGAGTTGCACCATGGCAACTTTCCTTCAAATTATTCGAAACATCAGTGGCATTTGGTTATCCAGCCAATGTTTACTTATTACAACTAGTAGGCCTGGAAAATATAGATTCTAAGGAACAAGATTTGGACAGGGTGCAAAAAGCGATGAGTTGGCTCCTAGACTCCCCTCAATCTATGACTAATACCTTGCGCGAGCACGAAAACGAGCGCTAAACCCTTTTTGCCTTCTCCCACGCCAGTTCAAACAACTGTTTCTGCATCTGAGCCACTTTGGGATTGTGTATCTCTGTCCCCCATACCTCGCCCTCATTCCAGCTATAAAATGTCACTACCTCGTCATAAATATCCATCTGGTGGGGGATGGCAAGAATTTCTTTTGGTAAGTAACGCGAGCTTATTTTACCCGCCCAGTTGTTATCGGTCGGCTTATTTTCCAGATATTCATCACCATAGATATCCCTCATGAACAGGTTACGCCTTTTAAATTCCTCTACAAATTCGCCCATAAACTTGGCTCCCACAAAGTGCGACAGATCGCGGAAGGTATAGCCCACTATTTCGTCTTTTGCCTTCAGCACGTTCCACACCATCTGTTCAATTCCCTCTTTGCCTTTGTAGTACTTCACTCTGGTTTCGGCCTTCTGCACAACTTGAATTTGAGCCAGAGACTCGGTGACATCGCTCCAGTTTTTGGACAGCTCCGCCACTGCGAGCTGTTTTTGCTTAAGCATTGCCCCTATCCGCTCCATCGGGGCAGGGGAGACTATCGTAGTGTTGTCGCCTATTTGCAGGGTCAGAAGTTTTTCCCTCGCCATCTCCTCGATTTCCCGGTATACCTTGGTCCGATTTATCCCAGTTCTTCTGGATATCGATAGGGGAGTACCCTCCCCGTGTTCCAGTAAATCCAAGTAAATCTCTACTACCTCCTTGGTTAGGCCGAGCTTATTCAAGTAGATTATTAAGTCATTTTTATTCACATGTTCACCAGTTGGACACCAATTATACACATATTAATATCAGCTGTAAACTCTGAGATATTATTAGTTGTCCACAATTAGGACAAAGGAGATTATATGAACAACGCCATTAGCGTTCTACCTGGATCTACCAGCATCCAGCCTGTCTATAAACGATTGCTGCAGGGCAAAGTCGCCGACTTTGTCTGTCTCTCTACTGGCTACACAGCCGTGATTGGGGAGTGGTATGACAACGAGTTCGAGCCCAAACTCTTCGCTAGCCAGATCAAAACGCGCGAGGTCGTGGCCGACACAACGGGCAACCGCGCTTATGGGAAAAAGAAAGACGGAATCAAAAACCAAGCGCGTTATTTAACCGACTCCGCCGAGTCCGACCTGGTCATAGGAGACGACTTTATGGCCATCATTAGTTTCAACCCAGCAAATCCCTACGCCGTATTGATAGAAGATCCCTCTATTGTCCAGTCCGCCAAGGTCTGGTTCGAAGCCATCTGGGCCAGTGCCGCCAGGTAATATATTCACAGAAGCCTGCGAGGACTGTCCTCGCAGGCTTAAACCCACGGGTTTATAATCACTCCGTGGCCAATCAACTACAATTCTCAATCATTAAACAATCACAACTTGCTGAAGTTGGACATGTGTACGCTGAGTGCTTTAATCTTGCCGACATCGGTGAATACTGGTCAGATAAAGCAGCTACAGATTTTTTGACGCACCTTTGGGAAATCCAACCCGACCTTTTCTTCGTAGCACTACTGGATAACAAAATCGTTGGTGCAATTGCCGGGAGCATTAAGCCTTGGTGCGATGGACCCCACATCCATGAAGTCGAATTATTTGTCCACCCAACCCACCAAAGGAAGGGGATTGCCAGCCACCTGACCAAATTACTGGTAGAAACAGCCATAAAGAAATATGGCATAGTCGAGTTCGAAGGCATTGCTGACGGAAACCTCCACGATTTCCCCTTGAGTTGGTATAAACGAATCGGGGCTCTACCAACCGGACTCATCCACATCGCGGGCAAACCCGAGCAGATGCTTAAGAAACTCTCCTAACAAGTGGCAAGACTCGCAACCACAACCATCCCAGATCCAACCAACACATTTAACCTGCGAGTAACCTGCGAGGACTGTCCTCGCAGGCTCGGCCCCCTATCTACCAGAATCATTTTTCAACATTCTCCACAACCCCCAAAACATTACTGCTCCCACATCCTCACCCTCGTTAACGACTTCACTTGTTCCATCCTGTTCATACTTTGGGATACACCACTCTAGGTATTTTAGCGTTCCTCGCCCCCTATTAATCCATCCGTGAACCCATCCCTCACCATACACCCAGCTCCCCCCAATCTTTCTAGTCTTCAGGCTAGAAGTTTGATCTGGGATATACATATAACTAACACCGTCTGGTGACACTCCCATCGCCACTCCGCCTTCATTTAGAGGTTCTTCTACATAAGTCCGATTCCCATGTTCTAAAAAGCGTTGGAGAATTGAGTGATTAAGTTTTATAGTTGCGCCATCCATCCAGCCATCATCTGGATGAACAGTATTAAGTAGCCTCACCTCCTCAACACCATCTGGAGGAGTATCAAGGCCACCATCAACCACGGGGATTCGAGCACTCCCCCATGAAACGCTATCATTATTCAACCCTAGATTATCTCCGCTATATCCCTCAGATAGTAGTTGATATCCATTTATTCCAATCCGCTCCATATTCCTCCTTTTTCTTGCATTCTGTCACAATTCTGTTAATATTCAATCTGATGTCCGAAAAAATAGACACTACAATCTCTCTCCTTACTCAGTTTGGCGTGAGCGAGCTAGAAGCCAAAATATATCTGGAAATATTGTCAGGTAGAGGAGACACTGCCCTCTCTATTGCTCGCAATCTCAAACTTGCACGCACCAAAGTGTACCGCCTACTGGACAATCTCATTTCTCGCGGATTAGTGATTACTAGACTAGGGGAGAGGGGAACTAGATTTACTGCGCTCGCTCCCGATCAGCTCGACCTCCTCTTGTCCGACCGCGAGCATGAACTAGATAAATTAAAATCGTCCCTACCCAGTCTCAAGTCTCAACTCGCCGGGTTATCACTTAAGGATCCTTCCCCCAAGTCCCAGGTGCTCTATTACCACGGCGTCGAGGGGCTCAAGCAAGTCACTCACAACTCACTGAGAGCCAGGGGCGAGCTCCTCACTTACGAGCTCTCGACCATGAATGCGTTCTTGTCTAAAAAGGAAGCCGAAGACTTCCGACGCAAGTTCGTCGCTAACAAAATTGTTAGCCGCACCCTCACTAGCACCACCCATCTCGATGCCTGGACGGACACCCCCGAGATCGTGGAGAAATACTGGGAGATCCGCCACATTCCACCCGCAGAAAAGCCTTTCCAGTTTGAAATTTTGATCTACAACGACGTCTACTGCATGTATCGCTACACTGGCGATGAGATTTTTTGTGTCGAGATCCACTCCCAGGAACTGGCCGACATGCAGCGCCAATTATTCGAATACCTCTGGTCTGGAGCAAAAAAGTTCACAATCCTCGATTCTCACGGTACCGCCGAGTTAGCCTAGTCCCTCATCTCCTCCGCCACGTGATCCCAAAGAAACTGAAAAATTTGCTTGTAAGAATTGACAAGTAAGTCATCTCGTATTTCTATTCCATACTGGTCGACGTCAGTCTTGAGGCTGCAAACCGCAAACACATCTCCATATATAACTACCAAGCGGTCAAATTTGATTTTCCGCTCATCTAGAGTCTTAGCCTGAACATGCTTTTCCAAAAATTCAGGGATATCCGACCATCTTTTCGGCTTGGGTTGATTAAAGATTATTTGGTTGTGCATCCCCCTCGCCACAAACTCCGCTCTCCAACGCTCTGCAAATTTTCGATCCGTCACATGCTCTAGCTGTCCTGGGCTATATCCGATCACCAATTTTGATCCCGATAGTATTATGTTCCACAGCATCTGTTTAATTCCAGCCTGTCCCTTGTAAATATTTATCGTCCGCCCAATTACCCCTCGTTTATCAACCTTCTCAATGGCTGTGCGGAACTCCGCTAGGTATTGTGAGAGATAATCTATCCTGGTTTTTTCATCCTCGATTTCCAGCTTAAGAGTCTCAGGATCTGTAATTTTGTAATAGCTCGACTTGCCGACTCGCTTAGAAATAATCAATCCTTTCTCAATCATTCTCTCAAGTTCTAGGTAGATAGAGCTCCTAGGTTCACCCACCCTCTTATGTATCTGAACCACTGTCGACTCTGGATGCGATGACAAATCTAAATATATTTTTATTTGCTTATTTTTCAGGCCAAGATTGGCCAAATATTCCTCAGGTGTCATCATATGTCAACAATTATGACACCAGATTGCCATTAGTCAACATAATAGTAAACTACATAACATATGACAAAAATAGTTGTTACCTGTCCCATGGGACTCTCAGAACCACAAAAGAATCGCCTAGATAGCCTGGGAGAGATCACTTATCATGACACTATTCCCAGTCCAGAAGAGTGGTTAGAGCGCTGCCAGGGATATGACGTTGTTTGTTCCTGGATCATTGGTTTACGCGAGAATTACTACCTCCTTCACGACACCTTCATCACCGTCCCATTTGTCGGGGTGAGTAGCTTTGCAGATCCAGTTATCGTCAAAAACAACCACTTAATTATTTGTAACAGCCCTGGATGCAATCGTCATGCCGTCTCAGAGTGGATTGTCTACATGATCCTGACTACAATGCGCCAGCTAGGAGTATACGTCAATACTCAAGATCCGCTCCCCATCCCACTTCCCACCCCCTCCATTGGCTTAGCTGGCAAAAACATTACCATCCTTGGCGCCGGTAGCATCGGCAAGAGAGTGGGGGATATCTGTCGTTCTCTCGAAATGAATGTCACCTATTTCAAACGAGGTGACAATCTAGCCAGCTCAGTTAAAATCGCCGATGTTGTTGTTGACTCTCTCAGCTCCAACCCGACTTCACGCAACCTTCTCAACCGAGATTTTTTCGCTTCTCTCAAGCGGGGTGCCATTTTTATCTCGGTCACAGTGGGTAACATTGTTGACATTGATGCCATGCTAGAAGCTCTTGATTCTGGTCAGTTGTCCTGTGTTGCCCACGACGTCATGGATATCAAGCCCGGCGATACAACTAATCCCTTATATCAAAAACTCATCTCCCACCCCAGAGTATTAGCCACGCCCCACATCTCGGCCTTTACCGACGTGACCAGCAAGATTGGCAACGACATGATGATCGACAACATCGAAGCCTGGCTCAAGGGAGAGCTCATTCACGTATTCTCCTAACCCTCTCACCAAGCAAGACTTATCTATACACGTCTCGCCTGTGTCCCACAATCAAAATCAACACCACTTGATCGTCGTCATAAACATCATAAAGTACTCTGTAGTCGCCGATTCTCAGGCGATAATCGGCAGTTTTATGCTTAGTTAGGTGTTTGAATTGATTGGGGAATCTCGCCGTTGCCAATTTTTGTATCTCTGGGACAATTATATTGCGAATTTGGGGACTCAATTTTCTTAGTTGTTTCTTTGCCTTCGTACTCAACTGGATTTCATAGGCCTTCATACATTTTCAATTAAAAAATCACTCAACTTTGTCGTTTTACCGGCCACATATTCACGGCGTCCTGCTTCAACGTCCTTTTGTAGGGCAGGGGAATTCATCTCCAACAAGATATCTTCCACGGACTGATAATCTTCAAAAGAAATCGCGACCATTGCCGGCTCGTTCCGATTAGTCACCAGGTAATGACCTCCCATGGCCTTGATGTTCCGCGCCACCATTGGTAGTTGTGTCTGAAATTGTTTGATCCCCATTATATTGCTCAACATAGTACCTTTAGGATACCTTACTAGCAGTACTACTGTCAAGCACTTGGCAGCACTCCAAATTCCTCACTCGCCCTCAGTTTCTCTGCTAACTCTTTGGTATACGGCTCGATAAATACCACTCTCGTCCGGTCTGGATCGTAGAAAACCACTTCGAGGTTACCGTAGTAATAGTGTCTTACTGGCACTGCCGGTTCGATTCCCATGGTCTTTGCCAGACGCATTATTTCTTCAAGTGAGTCCACTTCAAACATGAGCGATATCTTCGAAGACGCGACAGTTTCCTGGAAAACGCTAGGCTTGATCGCTACATGTCCATCCGTCAGCTCAAAGTTGCCACCAGTCTCCGATCCATATATCACCACGCTACTTATATCCTTTATCTCTTTATCCGGTCCCACTTCAAATTTTGGCTTAAACCCAAATCCTTCGTAAAAAGCTCTAGACCTAGCAAAATCCTTGGTCTTTATACACACCCCAGTTGATCTAATCATGTATTCTCCGCTTTATATTTGCTAATTGATCTAGTATAAACATACTTTCTATAGATGGGTAATTAAATACCCACAAAAGCCACCCCAATCTCTTTTTAGATTCTTGATCAGAGTTGACACTTGGAGCCAACAAGTGTGACATCCTATAGCCGCGACAGCAAATTCTATCCAAAATAGTACGGGCGTCAGCGCTCATATCTTCAATACTCATAATATTGACAGAATATACAATTAGATCGATAAATACGCAATAGCGTGGTATACATATATACATAAGGAGTGCAATGAAACTATTTTGGACTGCCAGTTACCACGGCAAATCACTTTATCAAAAGAACTACGACCTGGTAGGTAAGGTCCTCGATTCTCAATCGGGACTAGAGATCGTGGCAACCGAGAAGGGGAATTACCTAGATCTCGTGCCCCCCTCTATCCGGGAACGATTAAAAAATCATCCTCAAAAACTCCACTACGAAGCCGTGCGGCGCGGCATCCTCGCAGCCGACGCCGTGGCGATCGAGATGAGCCAGGAGGATTTCCAGCTCGGCCACGAAGCCACCCTTGCCATCCAAGCCAAGAAACACGTGCTATGTCTCTCTGTTCATGAGGATTTTAGTGCAAAGATCGACAATCGCTATTTCCACGGGGCCAAATACAATCGCGCGACGGTCGAAGAACAGATCGAGGCCTTCCTCGCTCTCGCTCAAAAAGACTTGCTCTCTCGCCGCTTTAATCTTTTCTTGACCAGCGCCCAGGAGCAATTCTTAAAATCCAAAGGTTTGGAGTCAGGCCTTGGTGCCTCTGACTATGTACGCTCTCTCGTCGATGCCGCCCGCTCTACCACCTAATTATCTACATGTTTCAAATGTTATAATCCTAGAGTGCAAAAATATCATTACACCGGTGGTGGAGCCAATAGAACAGTCGAAGAAGTTGCTATCTTAAAACAAGAATACCAAATCTTCGACCCCAATCTACTTAAAGACATCTTTAAGCAAACCCTAGATCTTGAAGTGGTCAGCTGGGAAATCCCTAAAAACGTTGGTTTACCCCATATCACCTATATCGTCCACCTAGCCAACAACAAAGATTTGGTTTATAGGGGGAATCTCGGGCCAGCCGAAATAGAAACCCAGCTTTTAAAAGAAAAACTCGTCTCAGATTTAGTTAAGCAAAATGATCTACCAACCAATGACATCATCCACGTAGATATTTCACGTAAATTATTCCCTTTTGATTTTCAAATCCAAGAAGTATTGGGTGGCTTAGATGCAGAGATCGAGTTTTCTGGTACCAAAGACGATTATGACAAATATTCATTCTCGCTCGGCCAGCTAATCGCCAAATTTTCTGACATTAAATTTACCGGGTTCGGCCATTTTGACGATACCGCAATTAGGTCGGGCGAGTTACGAGGGGAATCAAGCAATTTTAATGACTATGTTTTCCTTGAACTTGAAAATCAAATCGAAACAGTCAAAGCTTCTGGATATATCAGCCAAGACGTTGCCAGTAAAATACTGTCACTTTTTAGAGATGCTCACGACCTGTTTGCGATCAAAGAAGGCAATCTGGTCCACTACGACCTTGCTGATCACAATTTACGCTACGACCCCAAAACCTTTGAGGTTGTCGCCGCCTACGATTGGGAGGCGTGCGTGGCCGGAGACTCGTTCTTAGATATTGCCTCTTCTCCCACCTGGAAGACAATTTACCCCCGTCAAGCAAAGTTGATCGAAGGCTTTGCCTCAATTAAGCCTTTACCAGACAATTATCAGGAGAAAATCGATCTCTACCGCCTCCGCACCATCATCTGGAAAATAGTCCACAACATCAAATTTAACCTAGTCACTCCAGAAAGAATGCTCCGCCTCAAGCTTGCGCTCGAGCCCTTTGGGTTAAAGATGTTGTAATTGCCGTTGTGCAGTTCGTCCATACAGGATTTCTATTATCACCAGCATCGCCACGGTTCCCACTCCCAACCACCACGCAAACTGATTGGGGCTAGTCCGGTCAATCATCATCCCAAAAACGGGTGAAAGAAAAATGTATGGAGTCTGAGTCAGTAAATTTAATGTCGAGAGGGCAGTAGCCCTGTTTTTACTGCTGATCCACTCATTCACAATCACGCTTCTGGTGTTGCGAAAAGTCGACGAGCTGGCTATCCGCAAGATAATGAGCGCGCTTCCTGCCACTAGCCCTACATATTTTGCTGCCAAGAAACTAATGAGTAGCATCAGGGTAGTAATAATGATCAACTTCTTCTCGCCCCAATAGCCTTTCAGCTTGGGGAAAAATCTTGAGGCAATCACCGAAAAAATACACCCTACCGCAAACACCCAGCCCGTCCCTCGCGCATCAAACCCATACTCTCTGGCCTGCGACGGCCCCAGTATATTACTCGCAATCACATATCCGGCTCCAATTACGGCCAGTTGCAGCGTGATCCTTGTGACGCGAGAGTTCTGGAACAACTCTCGAAATCCGCGGCTGTTCTGCACAAAAATCTCTCCAATTTTCACCTTAACACTGTCTATCTTTGGCTCAACTAGCCAGATCGCCATCACCGTCGCGACCACAAACATCACAGCCTGAATCAGCCAGGGTGATTGGAAATGCCAATAGTAGAGATATCCTCCCCCAACCGACGAAATTGCCCACGACGCCCAGGTAATTGTCTCCATATTGGCCACAATATGAGGATATTCCTTCTCGCCACCACCCTCTTTCAAGCCGTCATATACTAGTGCTTCCATGCTCCCCGAGTACAACGCATTTGCCAACCCCTTTAAGATTTCTAGTCCCACAAATACGGGAAACGCTGTCGTAAATGGGAAAACAAACAAACTAAGCGCTCCAATCAGGAAAGATAAAATAACCGATATTTTCCTCCCCACAATATCGGCAAAAGCTCCCGTTGGCACTTCTAACAAATTAGTTGCCGCCATCTGGATAGCCCACAGGGTAGCAATCTCTGTAAATGAAAAGTAGCGCAAGTAAAAGAATAGGGCGGCCACCGAAGGCCAATAGCACTCCGAGAGGAATGTAAGCGCGTACGCCAGTCGAACATTTTTATTCATAAGTTTTCAGCACTTTATATGCCAGCGGGGCAACAGTTAGGAGCGACAATATCCCTAGCAAACTAAAAACGAGCCTTGCATCCCCCCATCGCTCCATAATCGGTCCAGATGCAACCACTCCCAAAACCACAATTACTCCGATTGCCATAGATAAAGTCGAGATCGCCGTCGCACGATATTTAGATGAAAATATCTCGTTCGTGTATTTACCCAGCAGTATCCACCGCGCCGTAGAGCTCAGCATCACTAGACCAACAAAAGGCACCCCCAAATACCCATATAGCCAGTATCCAGGAAGAAGTCCAACAATCATGATAATGGGAAAGAGAATGATTGTTCTTCGGAAATTAAATATTTTTTCATTCGTCAGGAATTTCGCGATCAAGAGAGCATTCGCAACGCGGAGTCCGGAGCTCAGAACCCCTCTAGTTGAGGCGTCAAATCCGAGATTAACCATTGCGAAGTCGGTAAAATAAATCATACACATCCAGGAGATCGCGCCCACCACAATATAGTATAGGGATATGAGTCGATGCTTCTGGGTTTTAAATGCCTCAATCGCTCCCCATTTTATTTGTCGTAAATAATTACGCATCCCAAATTTTTCGGAGTCGATTATTGGTTCAATAAAGTAAATAGAAATAACCGCCGAACCTAGTAGGGGTATGCCCGATAAGACAAATGGAAGCGCTGGAGATAGGTTATACAAAAATCCACCCAAAAAAGTCGCCATAATCAATCCGACCTGGAACCTAAGACCTTGCTTGGCCATGACACCACGGAAATCATTCTCTCTCCCATCTTGCTTGAGCGAGTCATACACCAGGGCTTCAAGCGAGCCAGACCTTAGGGCTTCAGCTAGTCCCGATATAATTGCGAGTATTAGAAATTGTGGGAAAGTCCAGGCTAAGGCAAAAAAGATATACTGTAATGCATCCACTAGATAAGCGATAAAAATTGTTTGTTTCCTTCCGATCAGGTCAGCCAGTGCTCCCGTTGGCAGCTCAAGCACCAGTTGTGTTGCAAAGAGTACGGCCACATAGATTGAAATCTGCGTGACAGAAATCCGTGATTGTAAAAAAGCCACCCAAACCGGGATCATAAACACGAGACTCCTTCCGGCCTCTGCCCAGGTAAATACTCGCGTGTTTCTCTCCGCAATCTTAGGTAAACTCATGAGAGTTATTCTAACTTAGATTCACTCTCTCATGTTTAACAACCAAGTACCACGCCCAGTCAGGAAGCAGCGTAGAGTGTGATTCCCCAGGTAAAGTTGTTAACTGTGCCATTTCTGCAGTGAAGTTGGCGAAAACTTTTAGCGCTAGATATTCAAGCCCAGTTTCTGTAGTAGCTATAGCCAACACAAATGGTACAAACGGCAAACTATCAAGAGGATGTAGTCCTCGCGCGCTTTTTACTTCTGAAGTTTTATCACGTAGTACTTTAGCCATGATTACAGTTCCATTCGCCACATTCATGTCCTCTTGAATCTTCTCCTTATGTAACTCCACGAATCCATTTCGTGATCCTTGCCAGCCAATCGTCTTAATTCTCCTTTCTTCACCGTTGAGAACTAGTCTCTCATCAAAAGCAGCCTTTTCCGTTTTGGCATCCAAATCCTTCCAATACATTTCATGAAAGAGGGGTCCCTTAATTCGCTCAGGCCTTGTCTGTGGAAAAGGAACTGATAATCCCTTTTCCCAAAAGTTTTGCATTGACATAAGTTTCTCTCCTCCTTAACTTGCGCGGACTATACTCCCCTGCTACAATCAGTGTCAAAAGTGACGAACAGTGTCGTCACTAACCGACAAGGAGAGGAAACATATGGATTTTGCCAAACGATCTACTCAAGTCTTACAAGAATTTGGTCTTTCCGAAAACGAAGCTAAAGTTTATCAGTCAGCGCTCGAGCTAGGTGAAACGTCACCTTTTAAAATCGCCAAATCAACCGGGATCGCCAGGACGACTGTCTACGCCGTCCTCACCGACCTCGCGCTCAAAGGTCTCGTTGAGCTCGAGTCGTCTACCGGGCTCATGAAGCAACAGACCAAAGTCAGAGCCAAAAACCCCAGTACCCTGCGGGACATTCTCTGGCAAAAACGTGAGGGTCTCTTTAAGCAAGAGGTAGATATCGTCGAAATTCTCCCATATCTGAAAAAAGCATATTTAAAGGATTCAACCAATGCCGATTTTCAGTTTTTCCCTGGTATGGATGGTGCTAACCACGTCATGTTCGATTATGACTCGGTGGATCAAGACATCTACGTTTTTGATTACCAGATCCCCATGGACTCTACCGGGAGCCAGGCCATGAACGAGGGCGTCGACAAGGGGATTAAGCTTTGGTCCAAAACCAAATCAACCGAATACAACTTGACCCCCATCACACCCTGGACCAAGCACGTCTTGTCTTACCAAGTCGAGCGCAATCCTCATTATTTGGACAGAGTTCAGTATCGCTATCTCCCATTCGAACTCACAGGACTTTGTATTACCGCTAGAGTCAAAGGTAATCGTACCTGGATAGTCTCCATGAAGGGCGACGAGGTGTGGGGTCTCAAAATCCGCTCACAAAATCTCGCCGACTCCTTGGGTGGAATCCACCAAGCACTGTGGAAACTAGCCACTCCCATTACCAAAGAGTTAATTACTTCTTGGGGACCAAACGAATATCTGGCTCAAGAAACGCGAACGTAAGCAGTATAATTGCCAAATGAGTGAAATAAACGAATATTCTTCGTGGCTATTTGTCCGCGATCTCGTCAAATATATTTCTCCGTACAAACGGCAGTTTTTTATTGGCGTTTTTTTCCGGCTCACGAGTGATATCGCCCGTCTCGTGCCTCCCTGGGCAATTAGCGTTGTCGTGTTACTGCTCTCGGCAACAGGCGGTATGTATGATCGCAGCGGCCTTATTCGCACCCTCCTCATTTGGGGTGCCTCCGCCGCTTACTTCACCTGGTCTCACAATCTGGCAAAATATTTTGGCTTCCAGGTAGCCGAAAAAGCCAGTCTTGACCTCTACAAGGAGTCCATCTCTCACATTTTCCGCCTCGATCTGTCCTGGCAAGAAACCGAAAACAGTGGAGCCAAACTGAAAAAAATCGACAAAGGTTTAGACGGCATCAATATCACTATTCGTCGGATTTTTGACACTTTGATAGAAGTACTCGTGAATACTGTCGGCATAGTCGTTATCTTTAGTCTCGAGGACTGGACTCTCGCCACCGCCCTCATTTTTTATATAGTCGGTTACTTTGTCATCGGCACCGTTCTACTCAAGAAAGCCGTCGCCCAGGAGCGCATTGTCAACAAATCATTTGAAAATCTCAGCAGTTTTTCCTTTGAATCGGTCAACAACATCCAAACCATCAAGGCGCTAGGTATCGACGCGGGCATACTGAGGGTTATAAGGGCCAAAGTCACCAAATTGGTCGACGAGATCAGATCTCGCATTGCCCATTTTCAGCGTCGTGGTATTGTGCTTTATGTCTTTGAAGTAACTTGTTTACTCTCCATTGTCACCTGGATTGTTTTTGGGGTCATGGATGGTCGCTACGACGTCAGTGTTTTTGTTCTCTTTATCGGACTCTACCGCCGCGTCAATACTTCCGTCGAAGAGCTAACCGAAGCCACCCAGCAGCTTGCCCTCGCCAAAATCTGGGTATCCCGCGCCATGACCATCCTCCACATTGAGCCCACTATCGAAGGAGAGGACAAAACTACTTCTCAACAACTCTACCCGGAGGACTGGCAAAAACTGGTTATTAGTCACGTAGGGTTTGCCTACAAAAAAGGACACATCCTCCAAGACATTTCCCTCACAATCCGCCGCGGTGAAAAAATCGGCATCGTCGGACTCTCTGGCGCCGGTAAATCTACTCTGTTTAAACTTCTTCTCGACTTGTACGAAACGTACGAAGGCACCATCTCACTCGACAACGTCGCGCTCAAAGACATCCGTCGTCAGTCATATATCGACCATGTTTCCGTCGTACTCCAGGATACTGAACTTTTCGACATGAGTCTACAAGACAATATCAAAATTGCGCGCGCGTCTCGCAGCGGAGATGATCAGGATTCCCTTGCTGACTCTATCCACCGAGCCCACCTGGGCGAAGTAGTTGGCGAGCTCCCCAAAGGGCTAGACACCCTGATCGGCGAGAAGGGCTTTAAACTCTCCGGCGGTCAGCGCCAACGCCTTGGCATTGCTCGCGCGCTCTACCGCCAGCCCGACATTCTCTTACTTGACGAAGCCACTTCGCATTTGGATGCGCATTCGGAAAAAGAAATCCAAAAAGCGCTCGAAGAAAACATAGGTAAATTTACCACCATTGTCATTGCCCATCGCCTCTCCACCATCAAATCTATGGACAAAATCGTTGTCCTCGAACACGGTGAAATTGTCGAAATCGGTAGTTTTGCTGAGTTACTCAAGAAAAAGGGTCAGTTTGCCACTATGTGGACAGAGCAAAAGATTTAAAATAATCTTATGAATCAAACCATCGACGAGCAAATTGACATCATCAACTCTCAAAATGAAGTAATAAGCGTACTCGGCAAATCTGTCGCACATCGCGATGGGTTGTTGCACCGCATTGTCATTGGCGAACTAGTCAACTCAAAGGGGGAGTACTGCTTTGTCAGGCAAGCCAGTGACCGTCAGGATGCGGGGCAGTTTGTCTCACCCATTGGTGGTCACGTGGGGGCAGGGGAATCAGCAGCAGCAGCGCTCGTCCGCGAGTATCAGGAAGAATGTGGTTTTACTCCAGACAATTTTGAGTTCGTCGGTCAAAGTATTTACAACCGCGAAGTCATTGGCCGCAAAGAGAATCACTTATTCTTGGTTTACCAAATTAACACCGACAGGGATCCCATCCTCAACCACGAATCAGTTGAATTTAAGTGGTTCACCGTAGGCGAGATTCAGCAAATCCTCAAATCTAACCCACAAACCTTCGGCGCTGCCTGGCACCATGTCTTCAAAAACTTGTTTTAGTATAATCCCTTTCAATTATTTGATAACTTATCCATGCAACTGGCAACGTGACTAATATAGAAATTAAGCCATTGATTACAATACCAATATAGTTGCCACCCAGTGCTCTCAAGACGACTGGAGTCATTAAATATAGAACCACAAAATGCCACAAATAAAAACTGTAGGAAATTCTCCCGACCCCCACTATCCAATTATACTTTGGCATAAATTCAGTTTTCAAACTTATCACATTCGAGAGCAAGAGATATGCCGCGATCCCCTCAATAATCCACACCAATCTAGATTGCCAGATTGCTCTCGTAATCACACCCACGCTAAATACAGTGGGTATAAATATTTTTCTCACCCCTTGGAGCCACTTGATTGAGTCACTCATTCCAAGCGATATTCCCGCGACCATCGCGGCTAGTAATATATACAGATCTTTATGTGTTATCCAGGCTATTAATAATAAATTGACTAGCAGTAGTATCAGCTTTTTCACTCGTGTACCATCTGAAAACCATTTATATAAAAATGGAAAAACTAACGAGCCAACCACTATTGGCTGAAGCGTCCAGCTAGATCCACCAAGTCCTGGACTCAAAAATAATAAATGTCGAACGATCATTTCTCCACTCAATTTTTCTCTTAACCACATCTCCCACCACAAACTGCTATTTTCCATTGATGTGGGGACACTGCCGATATACATCAGAATAAGTAATAAAGTTGTCGAGATCCAATATACAGGGACTATTCTCAGGATCCGTTTACGAAAATATTGTTCTAATTGTGGCTCTTTGCGTAGCCAGCTATAGCTGAGTGCCCATCCGCTCATGACCATAAATATCATCACTGCAAAATTACCGTTAAATAGTGAATATAATATTTGAATAATCTTCGCTTCGCCGGCAAGAGATTCTAAAATGGTGTGTTGCCAAATATTTCTAATTCCACCTACTTCTTGCACTAGCATTGCGTGCGTCCCGGCCACCATCAAAGCTGCAATCCCTCGTAAACTATCTACTCGTGAGTTGCGCGTGCTCGTACCCACAGTTTCCTTAATTTGCTTTAGGCCACTCGGCTACAATCAACATCCCGTCATCAGGATTGATTTCTTTCCAAATCGCCTCCGTTACAAACGGCATAAAGGGATGGAGTAGTTTTAGACCAGTCAAAATGATGTGTCGGAGCACACAGAGCGCTACTCCTAGATCCTCACGACTCTTTATTTCTTCCAGATATTTCGCGGCCACTTCGTCCCACATAAAGTGATAAATCGAATCGGCTGCCTCAGCAAAACGGAACTTGGACAGCAAGTCGTCCACACTCGTAATCGTTTCATTCAATTTTTCCAAAATATCTTTATCACTCTCGGTTAGTCCCTCAATTTGAGAATTTGAGAATTTGAGATTTGTGATTCCGCTTTTTTCTTGCATAAGCAAGAAAAACCGTGCCATGTTCCACAGTTTGTTGCCAAAGTTGCGGTATCCCACGATTTTATCTTTGGGGAACGAAAAGTCTTTACCCGTCGCAGTCCCTGCAATCAGTCCCATCCGCAGTGCATCGACCCCATACTGCTCCATGTATTCATCTGGATTGATCACATTGCCGAGCGATTTACTCATTTTGCGCCCGTCAGCGGCACGAACCAATCCATGGAGATAGACATATTCAAATGGTGGCTTGCCTGTGAGGTAAATCCCAAACATGATCATTCGGCTCACCCACGGCCGGATTATTTCCCACCCTGTCTCGAGCACCGACGTGGGGTAGAATTTTTTAAAGTCGTCACTGTCAGGGTAATTAAGGGTCACCAGTGGCCATTGTCCGCTGGAGAACCAAGTATCAAAAGTGTCTGTTTCCTGCAAATATCCACCTCCAGGGCACTCAGCACTCACTAGACCCTGTGCCTCTTTTGGCGCTAAAAGTGTTTGTAATCCACCCTTAATTTCTTCGAAACTATACTGCTTTAATAGTTCACCGATTGTTCCAGCCACCACCGCTTTATCTTTAGTTAGGAACGTAATTCTGATACTCTGATTGGCTGACTCTCCAACCTTATACCACACAGGGATCGCGATTCCCCACGATACCTGTCGGCTAATTGGCCAGTCATGCATCTCTTCCATCCATTTGGTATAGGTCACCTCTCTCCATTTGGGGTAGATTTTCACTTTACCCGACGTCACCGCCTCAAGTGCTGGTTTTTTTAGTGTCTCCACCCTCACAAACCAATTGGGGAGGATCATGGGCTCGATATCGTGTCCGCCCTTATAACATATGGCTACCGACTGAGCATATTCTTCATTTATTTTTTCGATGGCTCCTAGTGCATGCAATTCTTCTACCACTTCTTTGCGGGCAGTAAAGATGCTTTTACCCTGGTATTTCCCCGCGGCGTCCGTCATCTTGCCATCCATACCGATGCCTACGATGAAGGGGAGATTGTGTTTCTTACCAGCCTCGTAATCATTCTTGTCGTGGGCAGGAGTCAGTTTGACAAAACCCGTCCCAAATTTGGCGTCAACAAAATCATCCGCAATGATCTCCATTGGTGCCAAAGTCAATGGGTTAATCACTTTTTTCCCAACATATTTAGCCCGCTTTTTATCCTTCGGGTTGACCGCGATATGAGTGTCGAGCATGATCGTCTCAGGACGCGTTGTGGCTACAACTATTCCGTCTCCCCCCGAGACGCCCGCATATTTCACATAATACAATTTTCCGATTCTCTCTTCATGTAGTACTTCTAGGTCAGCAAATGTTGTCCCACACTTGGGGCAATAGTTCACCAAATAATTATCGCGGTATACCAGACCTTCTTTGTGCATCCGCGCAAACGTCCCATACACCGTTGAAACTACTTGAGGATCTAGGGTAAAAGTATAGCGGCTCCAATCCACCGAAGCTCCCATCTGTTTAATCTGCCCTTCAATCACGTTCTTATTGTTTTGTACAAACTCCCAAATATTCTGGTACAGAGTTTGTCTATCAAACTCAAACCGAGACTTTCCTTGTTTTTTCAGCTCGCGCTCATACGTGATTTGGGTCTCAAATCCTGCGTGATCAGTCCCCGGGATCCAAAGTGTGGGATCGCCTTTCATGCGGTGGTAGCGGATCATGAGGTCTTCGATCGCAATCATCAGCACGTTGCCCATGTGCATTTTGCCAGAGGCATTGGGCGGGGGGAGGACAATAGTAAATGGTTTGCCTTTAGCTTTGGGGTCAGGCGCAAACACCCCACTTTTCTCCCAAGCTTCGTAAATCTGTTTTTCTACTTTTTGATGTTCAAACTTGGAATCCATCGCCACTTGTCCCTCCGTAGCTCCCCCAAAACAACAAGCGAAAGGGGATATGACGAGTATTCTACCAAACTAGCCTTGACTACGATAGTAAAATGTCTCCATGCCGTTCAGTGCAGAAGAACTAGTAGATTTGTTTACCGCCATTCAATCTAAGCGGGTCGTAGCCGCCCCAGCTCCATCAAATCTGGATCCACTTGAATACAAATTATGTGTAAAAATACTTAACACTACTTCTCCTGAAATTATTGATGCCCTGGTTGATCGATCGAGTCAAGATCCTGATGGATGTCTCAATAAATTCATGCAACTTTCGACTGGATCACTTGGTACCACAGAACAAGAATGGAAAGAGTTGAATTCTGTTAGAGTGCAAATCGAAAGCGAATTCGTCGAGGACCCGGAATGTGTAAAAGAGCAAATCCACACACTCCTCGGCTCAGTTTTGTGGTTAGCGGGATGTTACGACTGGGCACTACCATTTGCCTACCAGGGACAAAATATAGATGAGTTAACAATGCCCGCAATTGATATTTACGCACGATATCCTCTTCGCTAATTCCTTTCCTACTGACCCGTCCCGCGCAAAAACACGCTCGCCCATGACCGATACGTCGTCGAAAATGTTTTGTCCTGGAGCGTCTCACCGTTGCGCACCACCTTGTAATCAAAGCTCGCTTTAGCTCCAGCCGCCGACCAGTCCACCTGTCTCAGGGTTCCCGCTGGCAGGGTCGGGTCATCCTGATAAATGGTGGGCAGGGGAGGAGTAATCCCCCAGACCTTTGGCTCCGACAGGGTAGCCACTCTCCCATCACTGGTGCCATAAATCTCAATAATTAAATGCAGGTTTTTAGGATCGTTGATGGTTTGGATCAAGATGTGTCCCGGCGTGTCATTTTTGAACCGAAAATCTTTTGACGGGGCTATCACTGTGGCATCCACTCCCGGCTTACTGTTTAGCTCGTAATAAGACACTCGGTAAGAGTGTCCCCAGCGCTCGAGTATAGGTAGACCGGCAGACATGGCAGCGCGAAACATAGTGGTTGACACTTGGCAGAGTCCTCCGCCATCCCCCAGCACCGTTCTCCCTGCTGAGATGATATACGCGGGTCGATAACCAGTGGCACCAGACACTTCTCCCACCAAGTTGTTAAAACTGACCTCTTCTCCCGGTGGCACCAGGGCGCTGTTGAGACGAGACGAAGCCAGGGCGACATTGTAAATTCGGTTTGGGATGGAGTGAGCGTAATAAGACTCACCTCGTCCAATTCGCTCTTTTATTCCTAGTTCATTTACTTTATCTGTAGTCACTTGTGGGGGAGTGCGGTTGACGGCAATAGTCAATTTTTCCTCTACACTATCAGTGTTTAGCAGAGTCTCGATCGTCTGCATTATTTGCTCCGTCGTTGCCTCAACGTCCACTTTCAGCCCATCTTTACCTGGGGCAAACTCTTTGACGACTCCTTCTTCAAATTCGAACCGTGCGTCCTGTGGCTCAACATTCAAGCTTTCACTAATTCCCTCTGTGTATTCACTGACTGCCGCCTTATTTAACAAATCCGTTCCATTTGTCGAGAGCAACGCTACCAGTTTTTCTCCCGTCAGGGCAATCTTGTAGTCATCCGCTTCCATCGAGAGTTTGGCTGTAGCTAGTTTTTCCCCGCGACCTTTCAGTGTTGAGAGATAATCACTCCCCAGCTGTCGTTTCACCGTCATAGTGGGGACTTCAACTGGGAGACTACTCAAATACCCATAATTATTCTTAATTTTGTCTTCTATTACCGTGCTGTTCAACATGGTTCCATCACTGCCATCGATTACTTCAATGACTTTCCCCTCCATTGTTATCACTGGATCAATCGGGGGGATCTCGACTGCCTCCGCAATCTCGTTAATCAACAATTCCCCTTTTTCGGTCTTACCCTCTGCCAATGTCAAAGGAAAGTTTGTTTGTTTATTCACCAAGAGTAGTAAATAGTCAGCAAGCTTCAGTCGTCTCCCATAACGATATACTTCGTTCAGTGTTGGTTCAATTTCAAATACCACCATTCCCTTTGGGGTAGTCCAACTGCTGCCGTTAAAAACAAAGGTTGTTTGGTAGTTCTCAGTCGCTTGGAGTAGTTTGGTGCTCGCCTGCTCTCTCGTCAATCCGGCCACTTCGATCCCCGCAATTTTTAGTCCAGGATAAAACTTGCTGTGCCAAGTCAGCCGTGCGACCCCAATCAGGAGCACTAGACCAGTAAGCAATCCTAGTCCAAAAAACCCGGCAATTCTCGCCAAATTTCCTTCGCTGGATTGTTGCAATTTCTTCATGTCTGATAAGATAGTACCATGCCCAAGTTCCCAGA
>CAYGFS010000001.1:0-112329 GCA_964349305.1 uncultured Pseudomonadales bacterium | reverse complement strand
CCTACCGTCAATGCGCATGCCGAGCTAGATTTAGCCATTACTAGTCTCAAAAAAAACTCTGACACTGAAATAGAATTTATTGTGGTAGTAGATCCTGACCAAGTGACACAAAAGGTGAGCAGAGATATCCTCAAAGTGTGTAAGGAGCACGCTCTCAAGCCATGGGTGAACAAGAGTAATCGCGGTCCCTACGGCAGCTGGAATTATGGGGCGTCTATTGCCACGACCGACTGGTTCGTGTTTGCCACCGACGATCAGTATTTTGCGCCCCACTGGGATACCAATTTGCTCAAATCCTGGGCACCCAAACGGTTGGTGGCTGGTAAATTGGTTGAACCCGGGATTATCCCAGTTTACAAAACCAATCTCGAAGCCAACTTTGGCGTCACACCCTCCGAGTTTAAGGAAGATGAATTTAATGCCTGGTGCGCCTCTCGGTTTGACAAGGGATTTGTCTCAGATGGTTTCTTTATCCCGCTTCTGCAAAACCGCCAGGATTATCTTACACTCGGTGGGTACCCAGAAAACGGCAAGTTTGGGACATCGACGGCGGTGAGCAATGATTATCTATATATCCAGGCCGCCCTCAAGCGCGGATACACTTTTGGCACCGCTCAGGATTCCTACTCCTACCATTTCCAAGCCAGTTCCTGGAAAAAGAAATCCCTGATTCCCTCTATTGCCGCCGTCGTCCTGACGCGCAACGAGGAGGTTGATCTCCCTACTTGCCTCAAGTCACTCGCGTGGGTCAACCAGGTTATCGTCCTCGACTCCGGCTCAACCGACAAGACCGTGAGTATTGCCAAGAAGTTTGGCGCCAAAGTTATTTCCCGAGATTTTGACAATTACAGCGCCCAGCGCAACTACGCTTTGACCAAGGTCGCTCAGTATGACTGGGTTTTCATGCTCGATGCCGATGAGCGGTGCGAGAGTGAGCTCGCCAAAGAACTGCAATTTTTTGCCAAAGATATTTATTTAGACGGCGTCCAGATTCCGCGCAAAAGCTATTTGTTTGGCAAATGGATTGAGCACGCGGATTGGTATCCCGATCACAGAGTCGTATTTTTCCGCCCCAAAATGGGAGAGTATCTCGGCGATGTGCACGAGCGAATCATTTTCACCAAGGGTAAGGGATCGCTCGCTTTCGCCACCGGTCACATTTTGCACCACAATTACGATACCATCTCCGAATTTGTAGCTAAAAACTTGGTCAGCTATCCACTTCAGTACGCTAAAGTCTTAAACTCGGAGCACGTTACCTTCAATGCTCTTGATCTATTGTCCAAGCCGCTGGGGGAGTTTATGCGCCGCTTCTTCTTGACGGAGGGGTACAAAGACGGTCTTTATGGCCTGATCTTGTCTACTCTGATGGGGGTGCAAACCCTCGTTGCGTATACATACCTCTGGGAAATGCAGGGTAAGCGGCAGGAGTTGACGACCACCGAAACGAGAACTCTTTTTGCAGAGCTCAAAGGGAAGGGGAGTGAACTCTCGTATTGGTTGAGTACCCTGGCCATCGACAGCAGCCGGGGCGCCGCTAAACTGCTCCATCGTGCAAGGCGCAAAGCCATCAAACTCATCAAGGGTTTATGAAGAAAATATCCAAAAAAATCAAGCACGCTGTCATCATCGTCAATTACGGCGTAGCCACTGATACTATTGTTTGTCTCAACTCCATCAAAAAATGCAAAGATACACCCCACATTATTGTCGTCGACAACGGCAGCTCTCCTGCAGTGATCCAAGAATTGACCCAGGCTGTCCCCAGTTTGGATATTATCCGCTCGGAGGCTAATCTCGGGTTTTCTGCCGCCAACAATCTCGGTATTAATAAAGCCCTGAAAATGGGCGCCGAAGTTATCTATATTTTGAATAATGATACCGAAGTAGATCCCAATTTGTTTTTCCGCAGCTATCGCTACGTTGAACACAAAAACAGGATCGCGGGTGGCAAAATTTATTATGCCCACGGTTATGAATACCACGATGCCCAAAAAGGCTTAGGCAACGTCATTTGGTATGGCGGTGGGCATTTTGATTGGGGTTCGGTGATCGCGAAGCACGACGGAGTGGATGAAGTAGATCATGGACAGTACAACAAAATCAAGCCAGTAGATTTTATTTCTGGATGTTTTATGGCTGTTCCTCGCCTGGTTTTCAAAAAAATTGGTTTGTTTGATGAATCATTTTTCCTTTACCTCGAAGACGCCGACCTCTGTCTGAGAGCTCAAAAAATGGGAGTCGAAGTTATCTATAACCCGACTCTGCTACTCTACCACCGCAACTCCAGCACTACCGTGGCTGGTAGTCCGCTCGTTGATTACTACCTGACCCGCAATCGTTTCGTGATCGGCAAACGCTATGGTAGTTTCAGACTGCGCTTAGCGCTCCTGCGCGAAGCCATCTTCCGCAACTGGGGATCCCGTGTCAGACGAGCGGCATTTTTGGACTATTTATGGGGTAGAATGGGTAATAGAAATGAAAAAATACCTTCCTAATTGGTTAATTGCAACTTTCCTTGTCGTTGTTGGCTATCTACTCTATTCCAATTTGGGACGCGACGGATTGTTTGATTGGGATGAGGGTATCTACGCCGAGCTCGGTCGCCAAGTCGTACTTACCAAAGATTTTTTTATCACTACCTGGAATGGCGCTCCGTGGCTAGAGAAACCTCCTGGAGTAGCTTGGGCTTCTGGGATCGGTATCGCCCTGTTTGGTCCAACTTCAGCCGGTGCCAGACTGCTGATGCCGCTTTTTGCACTCTACACCCTCTATATCGTCTACCTCCTGGGATCTCGGCTTGGGAGTAAGACGCATGGACTCATTGCCGCCGGGGTACTAGCCTCCCTCAATTTATTTTTAGGCCGTACTCGCGCGGTCAATACCGATATGCCTCTCTTGGCTTCTATCACTACCACTATTTTATTTCTGTTGGAAAACCGACCAGCCTGGTGGGTGGCACTCTCAATCTTTGGCGGCGTCTGGTTCAAGGGCATTGCTGGTCTGCTCTCTGTCATTGTCGCTCTGCCGCTCTTCTTCGCCAAATCCAAAAAATATCTCGTTAGCTTGTTAGTGGTTAGCAGTCTGCTTATCCTCCCTTGGCACATTTATGCCTATCTTAGGCATGGCGATGCATTTTTAACTCCCTATTTCTTTGAACAGGTGGTCCGCCGTGCCACCGCCCAAATAGAATTCCATTTTGAAACGAGATGGTATTACTTCAACTATCTTTGGCAAAACTTAGGACTTGGGGTCATTTTGGTTGCTGGATTTGGTGCCGTCAGTTTGCTCATCAGTCGCAAAAATCTCTATCTATTGTGGTGGGTACTGGCGCCGCTCTGTATTTTTACGCTCGCCAAAACCAGGTTGTTTTGGTACATCCTCCCCATCTATCCTGCCTTGGCACTACTGGTGAGCGAGGCCATCGGTCGTTTCCAATCGAGCGTTAAAGCTAGTCAAGTGGTGTTGATTTTGGCTATTGGTATTTTGCTCCAGTCCATCATGACGGTTGCCTCCTCAGTTGAGTTAGCCAGAACTATTGCTCCCTTGCCCGATCGATTGATAGTCGCCCAGTCACTATCAGGTCTTGCGGGCGAGCTAGCTGTCCTGGTCCCGCCTTCTGAGCGCTTATCCGAAGCGCTCTTACCCGAGGTAGCCAAGCTCAGTTCCAGTTTCCGCTACGGCGGGATGCCGAGCGTAGTTTATTACTTCAAAGGTCATGTCAATTTTTATTATGACGTCGACAAATTTATCTCCTTTTGGGAGTCGAGCGAGAATCCGCTGGCTCTCATTGCCGTCCAAGATCAAGTGCTCATTCCCGGGCCCTTAGGTATCATCAACTCGACTCCGACGTATTTAGGTATTGGTAAAGGACTTTATGCTCAGCGTTAGTACCCAGATTGCTCGGGAGGATTCGCTGTCTAGTTTTGAGTCCATGCTCAAGAGTGTGGCGTTTGCCGACGAATTACTTGTTTTCAATATGGAGCGAACCGACCCCGAGGCGTTGAGTATGTTCAAAAAATATCAGGCAAAAGTCATGGATGTCAAAACTCCAAAAGTTGTAGAAGCCATACGGGAATTGCAGGTTAGGGATACTAGCGGAGATTGGGTGCTCATCATGGATTTTGACGAAATTATTCCGGCACAATTACGGGGAGAAATTATGGCAATCACTGGCAATCTAGCTTCATGCGCTGCCTATGCTATTCCTCGCGACAATTTTTCCCTCGGATTCCCACTCCGCCATGGCGGTTGGGAACGTGACTATGTGGTCCGCCTGGTGCGCAAGGCCGATTTTGTCTCCTGGCCCACCAATATCCATAGTGCACCAATTGTAAGGGGTAGCACCATCAAAACGGTACACGCGATGGAGCATCACAAAGATACATCTCTCGCCCAAATGGTGGCTAAAACCAACCGCTATTCAGACATTGAGGCCAAGCTATTTTATGACGGTAAATTATCGCGTGTAACCCAGCTGACTCTCCTGCGCAAAGCCATTATGGAATTTGTCCGAAGGTACTTTCTCAAGCAGGGATTCCTCGATGGCAAAATCGGTCTATTCCAGTCTCTCTATCAAGGATATTCGGTCTTTATTTCCTATGCCAAGCTCTACGAACTCCAAACAAAAAATATCTTGAGCATATCTAAAAACAAATAATATATCTTACTTCGATAATTCGAATTATCGTAGTAAAAAAATATGTCGCAAGTATCAAAATATCAACTCAGCAACAAAGTTTACGCGAAGATATTCACCCTATTTCCCCAATTTTTGTATCGCATGACTAGTAAGGGTAAGCAGTCAGAGCTCATAGACGCATTTTTTACTCGTACGGAGAAAATTGTCGTAGCCAAACGAGTGGCAATTGCTTTCCTCTTGGTCAAAGGGTACACCTACGACAGTATTGTTAATAAAATCAAAGTCAGCCATGGGACAGTTGCTAAAATAGCCGATTCCTTGAAGGCAAATGAAAAAGATATTGTCAGAGAACTAAACAATATCGCCAAGGAAGATGCTTTCTCCGAATTCTTAAATTCTGTAGGCTACCAGGTGACTAAACTACTTCCACCAAAAGGTGGTAACTGGTCGTCTTGGCGAGGTAGAATAGAAAGAGAGCATCAAGAATCAGAAACGCCGTTTTAACCTCTACTACGATAATTCGAATTATCGTAGTGAAAGTATTTAGATCTTATGAGTAAAAAAGCCTTAATTGTTTCTCCTTATTTAGATCACTTAGGCGGTGGGGAGCGGTATATGCTCTCAGCCGGCTGCGCCCTAGAAACTCTAGGGTATGAGGTTTATTTTTCTTGGGACAACCTCGAAGAAATCAGCTCTCTCTCCACTATGCTGGGTATCCCACTCAAAAATCCTCGCCTCGACTCAGCGGTTAAAACCCACTATTTCGCTCGCAACCCGCTCGCCATGTTTCAGGCCACTAGAGGGTACGACGTCGTCTTTTATCTTTCCGATGGCTCGCTTCCGCTGCTGGGGGGTAAGTGCAACCTCGTCCACCTCCAAGTTCCTTTCCACGGAGTCGGCGGGAGATCGCTCAAAAACAGCCTGAAAAAGAAATTTATTCACGGCTTTGTAGTCAACTCAGAGTTTACCAAACACGTCATCGACCAGGAGTTTGGGATCGACTCGACCGTGCTTTATCCTCCCGTCATCCCCATCCCTCCGGGTAACGGCAAAGAAAATACTATTCTCTCCGTGGGCCGCTTTGAACCTTCGCTCAACACTAAGCACCAGGATGTTTTAATTGAATCATTTGTTACGTTGTCAAAAAATTACTCGGATTGGAAACTCGTGTTGGCTGGTGGCTCGTCGAGTGAGGAGTGGCTAACTACTCTCAAAAGTAAGGCAAGCGGAGCCAACATCGAGTTTGTTCCCAACATTAGCCACTCTGGCCTCATTACGCTTTATCAGCAAGCGCGGATTTACTGGCACGCAGCCGGGTATGGTATCGACGAAACCAAAAATCCGGAGCTGACCGAGCATTTTGGGATCAGTACGGTTGAGGCGATCTCGGCTGGCTGCATCCCGCTCGTTGTGCCCTACGGAGGGCAGCGGGAGATCGTCAAGGACACGAACCTGCACTGGCAGACAGTTCCTGAGCTGATCGACAAAACTAAGCAGCAAATCAAAAGCTCTGTCCCACATTCATTTGATATTTTGCCATATTTAGTAGATAGTTTTACCAAGCAATTAGGCGAACTTATTCGATAATTATTCTGAGGATCATACCAATGTCAAAGTATTTTAGCTTAAAATATCTCGGACTTTTATTATTTATCGTCACCTGCAGCATCGTCCTATATACGCGTTTTACCTTGTTGGGTGTCTTACCTCCAGGTCTCCATATCGACGAAGCCTCCTTCGGTTACGAGGCCCAATCACTTGTCGAAACAGGTAAAGATACGTGGGGTGAATCTTGGCCCCTGCGATTTAAAGCATTTGGAGAGTACAAATCTCCCGGACTTATTTATTCATACGTTCCCCTCATCGCCCTCTTTGGGGGGCACATATCCACGATGGTCACACGCTTGCCTTCGGCCCTGGCAGGTATCGGAACGCTTATAGTAGTTCTGCAAATCTGTCGACTATTATGGCCCAAATCTCAGCCAATGTTCTACTCCCTAGCATTGATCACTTTGGCATTTAGCCCCTGGCACTTTGGTGTCAGTCGCGTGTATTACGAAACAACCAGCGCCCTATTTATCATGTCACTGAGTATTTTGCAGATTGTCAGAATGTACATCAAGCAAAAAACTAGCACCTTCGACTGGATATTTTTTGCTATCCCGATCGGGATCGTCGGGTATTGGTACGCAAGCTTTAGATATGTTGGATTAGCAATTTTATTTTTAGGTATTCTATTGTCTGACCAGCAAATGATGCGCAAAATCCACCTATTTTTTATTTCCCTGCTTGTCGTGGGTCTCGTCGGGTTTGGTTGGGTGGGGGAACTGGCAAGCACAGTGGGATTAAAGCGTTTGGCTCAAGTCAATGAGAGCACTCGTTTTAACAGCCAGCTCGTCATCGATGAAAAGCGGCAATTTTGTTTCTTGAGCTTTGATCGTAATTATACCAAGGCCAAATTATGTTACCTTCTCTGGAATAAGCCGATACTCAAAATTCACAAGCCAATGATCACCCTTGTAAAGTTTTTTAGTCCAGAATTACTTTTTCTAAAGTCAGGAGATGAGTATGGGATTGATGGCGAGTATGGAGCCTTTTTAATCCCCCTGATAGTCCCGTATATCATTGGTTTTGCCACGCTCAGTTTTTCCGTGTTTAACGCTCTCATCAATGTGTTAAAAAAATCAGCGAGACTAAATGACCTAGAGAAAATCGAAATTATGTTGCTGGCAACTACAATTATTGGTTATATCCCCGCCTTGTCCACCGAAGAAACCTTGCTCCATAGGCCTTTGATTGGGCTGTTTGGCTTGTCTCTCATTATTCTGTTAGGGGTTCGTAAAATGATGGACTGGGTTGATCAGTCGGTACCCAAGCTAAAAATCCCATTCTATGCGATTTTTATCGGATCACTGATTTTCTACACTGCCCAGTCACAAAGCAATTATTTCTTCGTGTTCACCCACAGCGTGGATGAAAAATGGGAAAAAGGTGCGCCTGAGGTCTACCAGTATTTTGTCGCACATGCTGCTGATTACGACAAACTCATCGATACCGCTTATCACGGCCCGATTGACGCTGGATTTTTTGGTGGACTCAGTGCACAAGAAATCCAAAATGGTCACCATACAGACGCCAATGCAACCGGGTGGACTTTCCTCGATCGTGCGGGTAAGTATTATCTGAGCAATGCCAGTCTCCAGAGCCTCGTTTGTCAACAAAAATTCGCCTTGAATAAAGAAAAAATCTTGATCGCCACAGCTACCAGTGACAAGTATAAGACTATCAGAAGATACGCCGTGCAATCATGGACCAAAGTTCATACTTTTAAAGAGATTTATGACGTAAATGATGTCATCAAATTTGAAGATGAGCTAGGCACCAATTGGGATCTTGTATGCAAAAGCGAGACCAAGTGAAGTGGGTATCACTCATTCTGACAGTTATGCTTTTTGTTCTCGCTTTTGGATTGCGTTTTTATGCATTAGCTCAGCGTGCACCCTTTGACTGGGATCAGAATCGCGACTACTCACAGGTAGAACAAATTGCGCACGGTAAATACATCGCCCTGGGACCTGTTGCCAAGGGGGTAGGGGGGTTTTACTTGGGATCCCTGTATTATTATCTCCTGACTCCAGCATACCTATTTCTGCGTGGCGACTTGATCTCACTGCCCCTTACCAGCATCATTCTTGACGCTCTGGTGGGCGGATTACTGTATCTGCTGCTCAATAAATATTTGGGCAAACGCACTAGTTTGGCTGCAGCGCTGTTGTGGAGCACCACGTGGCTACTGATCGAAGCGTCGCGCATTTCCTGGAATGTCTCGCTCGTCCCGCTCTGGAGTTTGCTGACCATCTATAGTTTGACAGCAGTCATTGAGCGTCAATCGATCAAACATTTTTATTTACTCGCTTTACTGGCTGGTCTCACCCTACATATCCACGTCACCACCTTTGTGGTCATCCCCCTACTACTTGTCTTCTTTTGGCGCCGTCTGCACTTCTCTCCGACTACTTGGATTAAAGCCATTTGTATCGGATTGATTCCGGTATTACCTCTCGCCATTTATGACCTCAACCATAGTTTTTACAATTTGCATTTGCTACGCGATTTCCTGACCTACCGCAGCCGGGTAGACACTACCTACTTATCTATGGTTTCAGTCAGTCTGACCAAACTAGGCAAAGTGGTTTCGGGTATTTTTATCGCCAATTTCCGGGATTCGCTCGCACTTGGGATTGCTACCCTAACCCTCGCTGTTTTTGCTTGTTTTAAGCGCGAATTTGTCATCAAAATCTCTGGCTTGATGGTCATCCTCGCCACCTTCCTCATTATCTTGTTCAGGGATTACACCTTTCCCGAGTATTATTTTGGCTTTGCCTATCTCCCACTCATCCTCGTGATTATTCATGTCTTCTTCGTCCGACTCAAATCCATCGGATACCTAGTAGTGCTGGCGTTTATCGTCCTCAACTTGCGTGCCTACACTGCCGTCCCCACCGGTTTTAGCTTGTCCAACAAACGTGCCATCGTGACGTCACTCAAGGATTTAGCGGGTCCAATCGATATGAGTTATAGTTTTGATCCCGGGCGAGATGGCGGTTTGCGTCAGCTAATCTCTATAGAAGGTATTGCCCTCGATCCCCAGTCCAAATACCGCGTACTTCTGACCGACAAGCTTAATACTCCCCTCTATATCGATGGTGAGCTAGCTCACGATCTCACCCAGATCGGATCTCTCAAGTCGGCGCTCTACATAGTACAATAGGGGATATGAAGCAACGTTCGGTAAGTGTAGTAATTCCATCTTGGAACTCAATGGCACAGCTAAAGACCAACTTACCCTCAGTGTTACTCGCTGCTAAATCCGTCGATGCTGAGATCATTATTGTCGATGACAACTCCAATCTCGATGATTCCCAGAAATATCTCAAATCTCTCGGGAACAAGATCCGCTACTATCAGAGCCGGGTCAACCAAGGATATTCTTTTACGGTCAATCGCGGAGTCGAGCTAGCAAGGGGAGATATTGTTATTCTCCTCAATACGGACGTTCAGGTCGATCCGCGTTGTTTTGTCGAAGCAGTCAAGTACTTCAAGGACAGCACTGTTTACGCCGTCGGGTTTAATAGCGGCGAAGCCTGGATGGGAGGGGAGTGGCAGGGAGGTTTATTTCACCATTTCAAAGCCAGTTCTCCCAAACAGAACCAAAACCCTGTCAATCCCAGTCTCTGGGCTTCAGGTGGTCAGGCGGCTTTTTCGCGCGTCAAATGGTTAGAGCTGGGTGGGATGGACCTGATGTATAAACCATTTTACTGGGAAGATACCGACATGGGTTACCGAGCTTGGAAACGAGGTTGGCAGATTCTCTGGGCATCGGATTGCCAAGTTGTGCACAAGCATGGTGAAAGTGTAATCGCTGCTCACTTTACCAAACAATTCATCATGACGACTGCCCTGCGCAATCAATTCCTCTTCGTCTGGAAAAATATCAGTGATCCCTCTTTTTTAATTAGTCACCTCATCCGCCTTCCGTACTTTCTCCTCCGCTACCCCGGTCCCCTCCTGCAGGCCATATCTTTGCTGCCGGCCGCATTGTCTGGACGCCGCCGTGACCATGTCTTCTGGAAACGTCGCGATCACGATATACTAAGCGCATGGACACGTTAAGCAAGTTCTTTACCAAATCGGTTTGGGGCAAATCGTTAATCGTTCTGGTACTTTGGAATCTCACCATCCGTGTTCTTGGTGTGATTGGGTATTTTTTGCTCCCGTCGCGCTTTGCTCCACTGGATTTTATTTCTCCGCTTTTCCAGTCCAACTTTTTGATTTGGGCGTTTGCCAATTTTGACGGAGAGCATTATCTCTCCATTGCCAAGTACGGTTATCAGTTCCGTGGGGGATTCCCTCAATATGCTTTTTTCCCTTTGCTGCCAGTTCTCGTCAAGCTAGTATCTTTTATCATCCGCGATTATTACGTCAGCGGTATGATTATTACCCAGGCTGCAATGTGGATCGCCCTCGTTTACCTGACCCGGTGGGTCAAATTGTTGGGGTTAAAAGACATTCGCCCGTTATTGTTGTTTACCACAGGCTCGATTTTTTTGGCTTCGATTTATACTGAACCCGTATTTTTGGCTTTAGCCGCTCTCACACTGTACTTTAGCGAAAAAAAGTGGTGGGGTAGTGCCATAATCTCTACCGCTCTCGCCACTGCCACTCGGGTCAACGGAGTTTTCTTGGCCGCATTCCTGTTGGTCAAAATGTATAAGTCGGGGATGAAGCCTGCCGTTATCTTGCGTAATTTTATTGTTTCTTTCGCCGGCTTATTTTCTTATATGGTCTTTCTGTATTTTAAAACTGGCGATGCCCTGGCTTGGTTCCACTCTCAAGGAGCTTGGGGCAAGGCTACCGCTACCTCTCCACTCACCACGGCTCTCTCCTATTTCAAAGCCATCACTTACGAGTTTCAGCCCGATTTTGTTCACGTGGTCGTTGTCATCGAAGTCGCAACTACCATTTTTGCAATCTATTTGTTCTACGCCCTGCTCCGCGCCAAGCTCCTGGACCTGTCCTACTGGGTTTACCTCGGCGGCAATCTGGCGATGCCCATTATGACGGGGAGCCTCGGGAGCATGCCGAGATTTTTTCTCATTCTCTTCCCGCTCCTGGTGGTTGTCCCCAAATTGCCTCCCTTTACCAAAACGATGTACTATATCTTTAGTGTCACTACTTTTGTTATCGGAGTCATTTTCTTCTTGAGAGGCTATTGGTATGCTTAAAATCCTCGCGCTCACCCTAATCATCCGCGTCTTTATGCTGGGGTCAGTCCCCTCGAGTCTCAATTGGGACGAGATCTCCATGGGTTATACCGCTTACTCACTCGGTGTTACGGGGAATGACGAATGGGGGAGTCATCTCCCGCTGTTTTTCCGCTCATATGGCGAATGGAAATCGGCTGTTTATATTTACCTCCTCGTCCCCCTCATCAAACTCTTTGGTCTGAGTCCATTCATCGTCCGCTTACCCTCCGCACTAGCTGGGGTCATCTCCGTTTATCTCATCTACCTAGTTGCCAAAAAACTCTACTCGCACCAGGTAGGGCTGTGGGCGGCCTTCCTCATGGCCGTAACTCCCTGGAGCTTTTTCCTCTCTCGTCCAGCCTTTGAAGCCAACGTTGCCTTAACCCTCGTCCTTTCCGGCTTGTATTTATTCCTCACTCAAAAGTATTTTTTATCAGCCATTTTGTTTGGTTTAGCGCCCCACACCTACAATAGTGCCAAGCTCGTCGTCCCGCTTTTGGTTATTTATTTGCTTTGGTCTACCCGGCTCTATAAAAATCTTAAGTCTTCCACAATTGTACTTCTCACCCTCGCCGTTTTTGCTTTTCCAGTCCTTTCCAATCTTATCTCGGGTTATTCTCAAGCCCGTTATAACCAAGTCAGTATTACGACGGACGGCGAGTCACTCACCAAATTCTATGAGCTGCGCCAAACCTTCCCCCTGTCTGACCCGCTGGACAAAGTGGTTATCAACAAAGGTACTTTCTTTGCTTACAAGTTTGTCGATAACTTCGTGTCCTATCTTTCACCCGGATTTTTGGCCTGGCATGGTGGTACTCACACCCAGCAAAGCCTGCCCTATCACGGCGTGCTCTACGTCACTGAGTTCATCTTTGTGCTGCTGGGTCTAACTGCTCTGATTCGACAACGGTTATCAATGTTGCCAATAATTCTGATTGTCTTGGGTCTCATCCCCGCCGCCATCACTCGCGATCCCCAGCACGTTCTGCGTGCGAGTCTTGCCATTCCTGGCTTCATATTGTTGGCGGCCCTCGGTTGGGAATATCTCACCAATCACAACCATAAATTGCTTAAATGGTTTATTGGTTTGTTAGTCGTTGAAGTAGTTATTTATATGATTACCTACTTCTCCTGGTATGCTCCCGCCTACGCCAGGGATTGGCAGTACGGCTATCCGGAGGTAGTCTCTTATCTCAAGCAGCACGAGCACGAATATGACCAGATTGTCGTCACCAAATGGTACGGCGAACCTCAGCTTTTCTTGGCATTTTATGGGCAGTGGGATCCTGTTTCCTATCAGGCAGACAATCGTCAAAATCTCATTTATGAATCATCCGGTAAAATGTGGCTCGACCAATTGGATGAGTATCATTTGAGTAAATACACTTTTAAATACCTCAACTGGCAAGAGGAGGTACGGGACTCCAAGACTTTGTACGTAGGTAAAGCCGACGATTTTTATCCTGACTCTAATATCAAAGCCACGATTCAATATCCAGACGGTACAGCGGCCTTTTATATCGTGCAGGGGGATAAATAAGTCTGGAACTAGGATATACTCAAATTATGCAAGATACTCCACTCAAACTATCCGTTGCCCTAGCCGTCTACAACGAGGGGGAAACGCTCGGCGCTTGTCTAGATACCGTCAAAGATTTGGCGGGCGAAATCGTTATCGTCGATGGCGATTCTACCGACAATACGCTCGCTATCGCCCAGAAATACGGCGCCAAAATCATCAAAGAAATCAACCGAACCAATTTTCATATCAACAAGCAGATTGCTATCGATGCTTGTGAGGGTGTCTGGATCCTCCAGCTGGATGCCGACGAGCGAGTTAGCTCCATGCTAGCCAAAGAAATCGCTGGAGTAATTGATGCTCCCCTGGCTGGCCAGCCAGACGCCTACTATCTCAAGCGTCGCAATTATTTCCTGGGCAAGTGGATGAGCAAAGGCGGCATGTATCCCGATCCTGTCATCCGGCTTTTTCAAAAAGGCCGGGCGCACTTACCCCAAGCATCGGTGCATGAGCTCATGGAGGTCAAAGGCCCCACCAAGTGGCTCTCACAAGATTTGCTGCACATCGCCGATCCCACCTTTGCTCGCTATCTGCGCCGCAGCAATCGCTATACCACCCTCCAGGCCGAAGCCTGGCTCAAAGAGGGGAAAATAGGCTTAGACACCTGGAGCATCATTCTCTACACGGTCGTCAAGCCTCTGATTCGTTTTGGCGAAATCTATTTACGACACAAAGGCTTTATGGACGGATTTCCCGGGTTTGTCTTTGCCCTTTACTCCGGGATCCATATCACTAGTTCGTATATCAAATATTGGGAAAAGAAAAAAACCGGCACCACTACCTCGATCAAGCAAGATTGGGATTAAATATGCGTCAGCATTTACTTTATTTCTTCCTTATCGCCTGTTTCTCCGCTTTTGTACTTCGCTCAGTTTTCCATCCCGGCTTCATGTATACCCATGACTCGCTTTGGCATATTGAACGGATCCAAAACATGTCATCCTTACTACCTGCTCAGTTCCCCGTGCGGTGGAGCCCTAGTTTAGACAACGGCTACGGCGTCCCGCTTTTCAATTTTACCTACCCTCTGCCTTACTATTTTGGCGCCGGACTTATGGCAATCGGCCTGGGTCCAATCAAATCGTACAATCTGATTATTCTGGTGTCATATCTTCTGGGCGGGGTAGGGGTCTATTTCTTGGGTAGCAAAAAACCTTGGGTAGGTTTGGTGGCCGCTGTGTTGTATTTGACGATGCCTTATCAATTCTTGGATATTTTCGTCCGCGGAGCACTCGGGGAAGTAGTCGCTTTGGGGATTATCCCTTGGATCTTTTTAGCTATTGGCCAAATCAGCACTGATGGCAAGCTGCGCTGGTACTCGTCTCTGCCATTTGCGCTGCTGATAATTTCACACAATTTTTACGCTTACCTGTTTGGGGCCTTACTTGCGTTTTGTGTGGCTGTCATATACCGCCACAAACTAGCAATTATGGTTTCGCTCCTGATTTCCCTCGGACTCTCGGCCTTTTTCTGGCTGCCCGCTCTCCTTGAAAAAAATTATTTGTTATTTTCGGCATCAGCTCAAAATGGCTACCGCGACCACTATGTTTATTTTACTCAGCTATTTAGCTCCCAGTGGAGCTATCTCGGCTCTCAAGCCGGACTCGACCCCCAGGAGATGTCATACAGTCTGGGGATTTCTACGATCATAGTTATTTTGGTAGCCATATACGTCGCGGTCAAAACCCGCGCCAAGCGATTAGGTTCGTATTTATTCCCGCTCCTCGTTTCCATTTTTTTGATGCTCCCTGCTTCGGATTTTCTCTGGCAGCATCTGCCACTGCTAGCTAGCATTCAGTTCCCTTGGCGCTTTTTGGGTGTGGTGGCCGTGTTAATCCCCCTCATATATCTCGAAATTGCGGATCATTATGCCAAAGCTAGCAACTTCCGGCTCTTTTCCTTTGTCTTAATTATCGTAGGAATCCTCGGCATTACTCGCTATGGTCGACCGGTTAAATGGTTGAGCGCAGAGGAGTTTTACAATCTGCATTACGAGTACGTGGGAAAAACCACTACAGCGGCCAGGGAAGAAATTGTTCCCCGCTGGGCAGTGACAGAACGCTACCAGCCGCCCTCACCCCTGCTGATTTCTGACAGTAGTCCCGTTTCCGATCTATCACAGCAAGATTTGGGTATCAGTTTCCGGGCAGACAGCGCCAGCAGCGAAGGTGCTATCGCCGTTTATCACCGCAATTATTATCCCATGTGGCAGCTCTTGGTCGATGGTCAGTTTTCCCCCATAGGTCCCACTAGCACCGGCGAGATTACCTTTCCTCTCCGATCGGGAGATCATCATTACGAGCTCAGGGTCGGCAGTACGCAGGTGCAAAAACTAGGAAACTGGATCAGCTTATTATTTATTTTTGGTGCAGCCTTTTATTTTGGTAGGCCCAATAAACACCAGACAGCGTGAGGACTAACCCTGGAATGAACAGGCGGAAAAAGGGTAGCTCTCCCTGCGCTATTTGTCTGATAAATACCACGGGGGCGAACGGTCCTGGCATTGGATACATCACGGTTTGTACCGCCCCAAGTGCGGCTACGCTGATTGAGTAAACCACACTGGCCACAAACCAAACTCTTGCAGGCCTTGAATGCTTTTGAGTGAGCCAAATGGCTATTCCAAGTATCAAACAAGCAAATGTCGGTAGGAGGTAGCGCGGCCCGTACTGGAATCCGCCAATTGTCTCCATGCTCGAAATATGCAGTAGCTGCAACAGGGGGACAACGGTCAGCAACCTATTGAGCCACCAATCTTTTTTCATTTGCCAGATCCCCATTACTCCAAAGAGTAAGACGGGTGCAAACCAAATAATGGCGCTGCTAGGCGATCCTAAATAAAACCATAGTTTAGTCAGAAAATTTGTGAGGGATAGGAGGGGCATGGTATCGCTCACTTGACCGGCTAGATTGGGAGGGAGTAATGGATTGCCAAAATTGATCCAGTTAAAAATTGCATTCGGCAGGAACCCTATGATCATTCCGCCCCCCAGCACGAATAAATTTTTTATTCTCTTATCCATTGCCCCCATAATCAGCAAAGCTAAAGGGAGAGTAAGGGGCAGCATCGTAAAAAACAATGTCAGGGTGGAAAAAAATCCGGACATCCATAAATATTTTTGATTATTTTTTACCTTGGCCATATAAAAGGAGTAGAGCGCAGCGGTGCTCCAAAATACTCCGTAAATATCGTGGTGTGAGACTCCGGCATATGGCCAAATCAAAGTCGCAAGGGGATAAAGTAACGCTGCAATCATGGCGGCAGTTTCACTTTTGGTTACCGCCACAGCCCACAAGTATATTAGGATAGCTGATAGCACCATGAGTAGGGTAGAAGTACCCAGGGTGATGAGGTGAGAAACATAGTCAAAATGATTGACAAAGGTAAATCCGAGTTGGTAGAGCGGATAGTAAATTATGGCCCCGAAGATGGTACCGCCTGGTTGTTTCATGGGATAAACGGCTTTGCCGTAGCGGAATGTCTCAGTGCCTTCAACCAAATTAAATCCCGGGATCACTTGATCAATGAGCGCAAATGTTTTGTGCTCAACCAGTGCTGCCACCGTGGCGTTTTGCAAGCCAAAGGACTTGGCATTCCACGAATTAATCGTCATGGTGAGTATCCCGCCTACTAGCAACATGACTGTGATAATGTTACGCCATCTCTCCCTCATCATGTTAGTATAGCTATATGAAGAAATTTTGGCTAATTGCCGTTTTAGCCGTGGCTGTATTTTTTCGTTTTTTTTGGCTGACCAGCTCCCCCCCCGCGCTCAATTGGGATGAAGTATCGATTGGCTACAACGCTTACTCGATTCTCAAAACCGGTCGGGACGAATGGGGTCAGTTTCTTCCACTTTCGTTCAAAGCCTTTGGTGAGCACAAGTTGCCGGGGATTATTTATGCCTCGATCCCAGGGATTTGGCTGTTTGGGACTACCGATTTGGGGGTCCGCATCACCCCGGCCGTCCTGGGTGTGATCGCGGTTTACCTGCTATATTTACTAGCCAAAAAATTGTTTGACAGCGAATTCCAAGCCCTTGCCGCCGCCATGCTCATGGCCATCTCACCGTGGGCCGTGCATTTTTCCCGCGTCTCATTTGAAGCTGGCTTGGCCATGCTTTTGCTGATGGGTAGTATTTATTTTTTGCTTGACGCACACGTTAAGCCCAAATATTTATGGCTCTCGATGATTTTAGCAGTCTTTGCAGCCTATACATACAACAGTATCCGCATTTTTCTCCCGCTCATCTTCGTGGCTTACTTTGTCTTGGGCGTCATTCCCTGGCGCAAACTCACTGCTAGAGCGCTCATCTCCGTAGTCATCACCGGCTTACTCCTGCTTACTCCCATAATTGTTGGTTTAACCCGTAGTCAGGAGCGAGTCCGCCTCGGCACCGTCAGCATTTTGAATCAAAAGAGTTTTATTGATGGTATCTCAGAGAGCCGGGGCTACACGACTCTTCCCAGTCTCTTACCGCGCCTCATTCACAACAAGGCTACTCATTACGCCTATGCGCTTTTTCACAACTATATCCGCCTTTTCTCCACAGAATTCCTTTTTTTCGCGGGCGGCGAAAACTCTCAGCGCTCGGTCCAGGGGATGGGACTACTCTATTTGTTCGAGCTACCGCTGCTTGTTATCGGGCTAGTTGCTCTGTTTAAAACGCGGGGGAAAAACCGGCTTACATCGGTCTTGCTGCCATGGCTGTTGCTCGCGCCGATCCCCTCGATCATCACAATCGACTCGCCTTCGACTGTCCGTGCCCTCAATATGCTGCCCGCCCTCTTGCTCATCGAGAGTTTGGGAGTCGTCTCAGTCCTCACATGGCTGCGAGAGCGGCGGTTTGCCCAGCTCGCGGTCGGACTTTTTATCGCTTGGAATATTAGCTATTTTGCGTATCAGCTTTTCTTTGTGTATCCGGTCAAATACAGCGACAAATGGCTCTATGGATACAAGCAGGCTGTCCAGTTTGCCGCTAGTCATTACGCTGAGGCTGACCTGATTTACTTACCAGCCAAGTATGGCGAGCCCCACATTTTTACTCTTTTCTATACCGGATTTGATCCCTCGTACTATCACACGCTCAATGTGCAGCAAGAAGTCGATCCCACGGGCTGGATTCATGTCAGTGGCTTTGACAAATATCGCTTCTCTGACTTTTCTGGTTTAGATGAACCCAAAGAAATTGTCGCGCGCAATGCTGGCACCATCGTCATGGTCACGGGTTTTGCTCAGCTCCCAGGAGACTATGAACGGATTTTTGAACTCAAAGCTCCCAACTGGAAAGTCATGTTTGAGGGCACTATACAGGAAGGCAAACAATGAAAGTAATTATTGCCCTTAAAAAATTGCACAGCCAAAGCTCGACTCGCGGCATCGGTGTTTATACCAGAGAATTGATCGCTGCCCTCCAAAAATCTCACCCCAAAAGTAAATTTATTGCTGGCCAGGTCAATCCGGAAAAATTAAACGGTCAGCTCGTTCATTATCCCTATTTCGATCCATTTTTCCTGACACTCAAAATTTTGCGGGGGATCCCCACAGTCATTACCATTCACGATTTGATCCCGCTCAAATTTAGCGAACATTTCCCGGTTGGGATCAAAGGCAAACTCAAGTGGTGGCTGCAGCGTCGTCGAGCCAGGAGTGTCGATCACATCATTACCGACTCTGAGAGTTCCAAGGCCGATATTGTCAAAATAATCGGAGTAGAATCGCCAAAAGTCACCGTCATTCCTCTTGGTCCCAACCGCAGTCAAGCCGTGCAAGTCAGATTGACCAAAAAAATCGCTGCCAGTTACCACTTGCCGGAAAAATATTTACTCTACGTTGGCGATATCAACTGGAACAAAAATGTCACCGGTTTGATTGAAACCTTTAAATCTATCAAAGATCCCGACCTTCACTTGGTTTTAGTCGGCAAGGTCTTTGCCGACGCCCCAAATATCCCCGAATATCACCAGGTCAAACAAGCCATTGCAGATTCTGGCAAATCGGAGGGCATCCTGAGACTGGGTTTTGTCCCGTCCCACCATCTCTCGGTGATTTATTCTCTCGCTACTTTGTATGTCCAGCCCAGTTGGTACGAGGGGTTTGGCTTGCCGCTACTTGAAGCCATGAAGTTTGGCTGTCCCGTAGCCAGCAGCGATAGGGGTAGTCTCAAAGAGATCGGTGGGGAAGCGGTCGCTTACTTCGATCCCGCGCGCGACATGCTAGAAGTCATTAGTAGCCTGCTGCGCAGTCCACAGCGGCGCAGCGAGCTCGCTGCAGCGGGGCTAGTTCAGGCAGCCAAATTTACTTGGGACAAAACAGCCGAGCTTACTTACAAAGTTTATGAACAAGTTTTGGCGGCTCGCGCTTAATTCTCTCCTCATTGTCAGTCTTTGGTGGGTAGGCCTCTCGTTGTTTGCGTCGTACCGAGCCAAGGCCTATGGCGTTACGCCCACTTTCCCGTATTACTCTCTGCTGCTTAGCTACGCCCCAGCACCAGTTGCAGTGTGGGGTCATTTTGACGGGGCGCATTATTTAAAGCTAGCAGGCGAGGGCTATGTCGATCAGGGGACACAAGCATTTTTCCCTGCGTACCCTCTTATCATTCGATTCATTGGACAGCTGGGTATTTCGCTCTTTACTGCCGCCAGATTGGTTAGTTTTTTTAGTTTGGTTGGAGCAGTAATTTTACTTCAATATTTATTTGCCCAGAGGGGTAGGGTACTGTCGATTCTGCTATTAATTTTTCCGACTAGTTTTTATTTGGGTGCCGTTTATACTGAATCTTTCTTCCTCTTTCTCACCCTCTTATTCTTTCTCTTACTCAAACAGCGACATTTTGGCTGGGCTGCGCTTATTGCTGGCGTGGCTTCGGGTACTCGCTTGGTGGGGTCGCTGCTCGCTCTTAGTTTGTTGATTGAGCTATATCCCTACCTCAAATCGCGCCGGAGTTTGGCTTTATTACTGCCGCTCTCAATATCTGGTCTCCTCGCCTATATGTACTTTTTATGGCAAAAGTTTGGCGATCCTCTTGCTTTTATCCACGTCCAGTCTATGTTTGGGGCCGGCAGAAGCAGCGGTGAAATAGTTATGCTCCCACAAGTTATTTACCGCTATCTCAATATTTTTCTCACCGTCTCTCCGCTTACCCTCTTGTTTCAGCGCGCACTGCTTGAATTCGTGGTCTTTGTTACTTTTCTGGGCGTGCTCATCAGTCGCTGGAAACAGCTCCCACTTAGCTGGTCGGTCTATATATTAGGATCGTTGCTCCTCCCCACGCTTTCTGGGACGCTTTCTTCACTCCCACGCTATGTTCTCGTCCTGCTGCCGTTTCTCCTAGTGTCACCCAAGTCCAATCTCAAATATTTTGTCCTCATCCTCGCTTCTGCCGTGTTTTTACTCATCCTTCTATCGCTATTTGTTTCCGGCCAGTTTGTGTCATAATTATCATATGAAAAAAGACTGGCTTTATCTCGTTGCGGCTTTCCTCATTTCCTGTAGTCTCTTTTTTGGGTATTACCTCGTCACCAAAGGAACCAAGCTGGACATTGTGTACAAGAATTGGGACGGTCCCAGCTATATTTTAGCCGCCATTAGTTTATATGATCCCCAGGTCGCCTACGACAACAATTTTATTCATTCAGGCGATATACGCCAGGATTGGACGTGGCTGCCGGCTCACTTTCCCCTCTATCCGCTCCTCATCCGCGCTTTTTCGTTTCTGGGCTATTTCCCGGCAATGCTGTTGGTGAGTGTAGGTTTTACTCTCCTAGTGTACTTGGCGTTTTACGAGCTGATCAAATCCCTCAAAATTACGCAGCATCCACTTTTGGTCACCTTGCCGCTCATTTTTCTTTCGCCCCGGTGGTTTATAGTTAGCCACGTGGGTGGCACCGAAAGCATGTTTTTGTTTTTTGTGATTATGTTTTTGCGGTACTTAGCCAAAAAAGATCATTTTAGGGCAGGTATATTTATCGCCCTCGCTCAGCTGACTCGCCCTCACGCCGCTTTCTTTGGGAGTGGCCTCGTCATCCTAGCACTGATCGATCTCTGGCGTAGTAAGAGTTTGGTGAGGGTGATAAAAACTTATTACCCTTATCTCCTCATGCCTATATCCATTTTATTAGTGTTTAGTTTTTACAAGCTCCAAACCGGCAATTTCTGGGCATTTTTTGATTCGATCAACTTGACCAAAAATCTCCAATCCATTCCTTTCAAGACATTCAGTTTTCCCGCTTCCAATATCGAGACTTTTTGGCAGGAGGTGAACGCCTACGATTACGTCATTTATTTAGGCGCCTGTCTCCTCATGTTTAGGAAGAAATTGTGGCGGTACGGGGTCCTGGGCTTGACCTATTTTGTCCCGCTGATTTTCTTGCAGCACAGCGATATCTCACGCTACGCCATCCCTTTGCTCCCATTTGCTTTTATTGCCTACTCAGAAATGATTGAGAAAAGGGAATTTACCTGGGCCACTTTGCTGATGTCACCAGCGATTATGATGTATGCCATCAACTTTATGGATCACAATCATGGCGCCTAACTTGCGGCTATTATTGCTTCCTGTATTTATTTTTATTCTCGCTCTCATTCTCCGAGTTTATCATTTACCTAGTCGTTACAGTTTTACCGCCGACGAAGAATATCAATCGACCTATGCCAGGACTATTATCAATGACTTCCATCCGGTTTGGATCGGTGTTTCCGCTGGAGATACCGGTTTTTATTTAGGTCCGTATTTTACTTACTTTACCGCGTTTTGGTTGGCGCTCTCTCACGGAGATCCACTCCTTACTGCCTATGTAGCAGCAATCTTGGGCAGTGTCACCTGCGTACTGTTGTATTTTTTAGGTAAAGCAATTGCCGGCAGCAAAGTGGGGACATTGTCGGCGCTTTTTTATGCTCTCTCGCCGCTCCTTATTTACCACGACCAGCGCTACTGGAATCCCAGTCCCTCTGCACTCCTTTCGGTTTTGTTATTACTTTCTCTCATCAAACTTAAAGATTCATCTTGGTGGCTGCTGGTGATCGCTTTTTGCTTGGGCGCTTTTTGGCACGTCCATTTGTCCCTCGTTCCCCTCAGTCTTGTAGCAATTTATGGTATCTGGAAAAATCGGGCAATTATTACACCCAAAGTTTGGTTGATTTCTTTTGTGGTGTTTATCGCGATGCTTGCTCCGCTGTTTATTTTTGATTATTACCATGGCTGGAGCAATTTGAGCACGCCTCTCAGATTGCTCTCCCGGGAGAGTCGCGGCACGCAGGCGCTTTCGCACTTGTCCTCACTGGGGCAGACCTTGGCACGCACCCTCTATCTGAGTCCAGGCACTGACCCCGCGATGGAGATCCGTCCCGGTCAGCCAGGTTCCCTTTGGACGGCGCCCAGTTTTGCCTTTACCGTCCTGGCGCTCATTGGGTTACTCATCCCCACCGGCAATATTTATCTCTCACTCACCCTTGTCTTGATGGCACTGAGTTATATTTTTTACCCAGGAATGGTCGCCCCGTATTACCTCCTGGCACTACTGCCCATTTACCTCCTGGTGCTTTCTCGTCTGTTTGTCAGACTCCGCTTAGGTTACTTCACACTGCTAATCTTTGCCGTTTTAAGTCTTCGTACCATCCTCGCTACCGACGAACATTTTGGCCTTGCCGCTAAACATGATCTCATCACACAAGTGACGCAGTTTGTCGGAGGCAATAATTTTAGTCTCAGCGAGGAGGGGACAAATCACAAGTATGGCGGCTGGCGCTATCTTTTTAGTGTGTACGGACAGTACCCCGTATCTAGCTCTGCCGATGCTTCACTAGCCTGGCTTTATCCAGCCGAGCTTGGTGGTTCCGCCCAGTACCAGGTTTTAGTGGGAGCCACGAGCGAGTTTGAGTCCCCCGTGGATTCGCTCGCGGTTTACCGTAGCGGGGGTTATACTGCAGTCATTACTTATGCCAAATAAACTCGCGATCATCATTCCTGCCTACAACGAAGGCACGGTATTGGCTGCCACTACAGCTGCCGTACGGCAGTCAGTAAAGCAGCTGCCGCTGCCTACCACTATTATTGTGGTCGACGACGGTTCACATGATGATACCGGTGTTGTTGCTCGCCGATTTAGTGACATCACTTTGAGTCACCGCCGCAACTGCGGACTCGGCGCTAGCTTAGGTACGGGCATCGAGTACGCCAAGCGCCATGGGTTTACTGCTGTTATTACCTTCGATGCCGATGGACAGCACAATCCCCACGATATCTTGACTGCGTATCGCAGACTTGAGCAGGGGAGCGATGTGGTGATTGGCAGTCGATTCTTGGGGTCTCACGAACAGATGCCGCCTCTCCGCAGGTATGTGCTCTGGTTTAGCAATCTCATCACTTATCTATTTTTTGGAGTTTGGACCACTGACTCACAATCGGGTTTCAGAGCCCTAGGTCAGCGCGCTATCGCCAGTTTGCGCCTGGTGAGTAACCGCATGGAAGTATCCAGCGAGTTTTTTGCCGAAATCAAACGGCTCAAGCTCAGTTGTAGTGAGATTCCGATTCACGTCCGCTATACGGCGTACTCACTATCCAAAGGCCAGTCCAACACGGCTGGTTTTGGGATTCTGTTAAAATTACTATACTTACTAGGGAGATAATATGTCCTTGCTTTTACCCATTCAGCTAGGTTTTGTCATTTTTATCCTTTTTGCTGCCTCGCGCGCCATCCTCCGCTTCAAAGGCGGCTCCATTCATTTTGGAGCCTTGCTTTTCTGGATTATGATTTGGACGGCTGCTACCATCGTGGTTTTCTCTCCCGAGCAAACGACCGAGCTAGCTCGGATTATGGGGATTGGCCGCGGGGTCGACGTAGTTGTCTATATCTCGATCGCTCTGCTGTTTTATTTAGTTTTTCGTCTCCACGTTTACCTCGAGGATATCCGTACTCAGATCAGTTTGCTAATTCGCGAGGTTAGTCTCAAAGAAGTAGTCAAGAGTTCAAAGCCGCGTAAATAAAACGATGAACAAACATAAAAAAGGCTCGGCATGCATGCATGCCGAGCAGATTGGGCTAATAATAACACAAGTTATATGAAAATGCCACTGATCTCCATCATTACCCCCTCCTACAATCAAGCCAAGTTTATTCGCGCGACAATCGATAGCGTATTGTCGCAGGATTATCCCAACCTCGAGTATTTTGTGATCGATGGTGGATCCACCGATGGTACGGTCGAGATCCTCAAAAGCTACGGTAAAAAGATCCGCTGGGTGAGTGAGCGCGATCGTGGCCAAACTCACGCTATCAATAAAGGACTGGATCTGGCCAAGGGAGAACTGCTGGCTTACCTCAATTCTGACGATATTTATTTGCCAGGTGCCCTAAAATCGGTTGGAGAGTACTACGCCAAAACTAAAGCTGACTGGATTACCGGCGATTGTCTCGTCATTGACGATGAGGGCCGTCCCAGCCGCGGCGGTTGGCTGGTCCGCCTCTACAAGCGCTTCCTTATGCTCCTCTACTCGCCCACCACGCTCAAAATAGCCGACAACATGATCCCCCAGCCCTCCACTTTTTGGACACGCTCGGCCTATGAAAAAATAGGAAAGTTTAATGAAGATTACCACTACGTCATGGACTATGACTATTGGCTGCGCTTGAGTCAGTATTACGTCCCCCGCGATCTCAAAATCGCCTTGTCTGGTTTTCGCGCCCAGCCTGAGAGCAAAAGTGAAACCAGCCGTGACAAACTCATGGCCGAAGGGGACGTGGCTCTGCGCGGGAATGGAGCCAACTCGCTACACTTGACCCTTCACCGTCTCCACTCTGGCGTCATCCGCTTTATCTACAATCTCCTCAAGAATTAAGGTATACTTACGGCATGAGTTTTTGGTCGCGAATATCTAATTCTGCCAGTCTCTTAACTTCATTTAGTTTAGTATTTTGGCTTACCCAATTGATATCAAGTATTTGGGTTAATCCTAATGAGCCTTCGATATCTACTCTGGTAGTTATTTATATCATCGGCCTATTATTTCTGCTTTTTGTCAGCAAACCACGCGGATTAAAGTATATTTTTGCAGCATATGCAATATTTTGCTTCCTCAACTTATTCAATAAATGGATAAATTTTCAACAATATGGAGACTACGGCAGCTGGTACACGATCTTAGCTACTCGTGTTCCCATTAGCGAGTGGTTTCTAGGTACTAAAATTGTAATTTGGCTATACCAAATTACCCTGCTTTTTACCTCATCATCGCCTGCATTTTTACTATCAAATTTTGCTCGTCTTATTGGAATCATTTGGATGCTTGGTTGGACTTTTTATTTTTTGAAGTCTCCAATCAAGTATCGTAATTTACTCGTTATTACTAGTCCCTTATGGATCTTATTCATATCTGGATATAGTGAATATTATCCTTTTGTGATGCCATTATACCTGTGGCTACTTAATATAGTTTTTGATTTGAAAAAGGAATATCTCATAAAAAATTGGGCAATATTAGCATCTCTTGCGGGTTTACTCCCCTTAGTCTATATAGGATTTTTGCCTCTATCTATCTATCTTATTTTAGGTCTCATCTATCTAAATAGAGAAAACATTCTCGCAATTGTTTCACTACCTATCCTCGTAGGAATCATAACCATCACATTATTGCACCCAAACAACAGCCTATACATGTATCTCGTGGAACTAAATTCTCATTTTAACTGGGGAGACACAAATACTAGTTTTCCCAGATATATCGGCAAAGCAGCTAGCGCACACTCGATCACATTTTCACTATCGTATGTATCTTCTCTCGCTCATCAATACGACACTATATTTCATCTTTGGTTTGGTGGGTCAATCCTAACAATAGTATTATTAATTCGGTGGCTAAAACAAAATGTTTTCGTCATTTATGAAAAAATCAGGAATCAAAAAAAATCACTCTATTTAGTGCAGGCTGGTATTGCATTTATAATATTCTGCTCGCATGTCTATTATCTATACTTTCTTATCCCAAAGCTCGGACCACAGAGGGATATAGATCTCTTTTTCAACAGTCATTTAATTTTTGCTTATACGCTCGGATACATTTTCGATTATTATCCACCAAAACCACGCTTAATAGGTGCCATTGTAGGATATAATCTAATTATTACCTTATATCTACTTGTCTGGGGTATTCCATACTTAAACTAATATGCAAATTTCAGTTATTACTACAATCAATCCTCCTAGTGACACCGTCAAAAAACTCGTTACGATCAAGAATATGAAAGTTGTCGTAGTTGGGGACAAGAAGACACCAGAAAATTGGAATCACCCTAAAGTTGAATATCTGTCATATGTCGACCAATCCAATCAATTTAGGCGTCTTTCAGAATTATTGCCATTTAATCATTACGGTAGAAAAAACATCGGATATATTTTGGCAATTAATCAAAATCCTGAGCATATTATCGATTTTGACGATGACAATGTGCCAACTTCAAAACTGTCACAGGGAATACTACCCCCCATCTGTGAGTTAGAAACAATCATGGCCAACGAACCAATTAATATGTATCAATTCTTTACCAAGCGGAAAGTCTGGCCTCGTGGCTATCCACTAAGTCTTCTGGGGAAACCACAAACATTTACCATTCAAAAGAAAATAGTTAAGCCATACATTCAACAGTTACTTGCTAATATCGATCCTGACGTAGATGCGATCTATCGTCTTTTTGATTCCAAGAAAATTATATTTAAAAATAGAGCACCAATCGCGATCAGTCCCAACTCTTATTCGCCAATTAATTCTCAAGCTACTATCTGGTATAAAGATATCTTCCCGCTATTATACTTCCCCACTTCAGTTGCTTGGAGAGCTGCCGATATCTGGCGAGGTTATATTGCACAAAAAATCGTCTGGACATTGGGTGGCTGTCTAACATATACGCCTGGACTTGTATATCAGAAACGAAACTTTCACACTTTCCAGCAGGATTTTGCAGACGAACTTTTTTGTTATCAAAATACTGACAAGCTCTTGGAAGTATTGGGATCGTGTAATCCGGAAGGGACAATCACCGAAAAACTTGTTTATATTTACGAATTGCTTGCAAAAAATGATCTGGTATTTCATTCCGAATTGCCGATTCTTGAAGCTTGGTTGAAGGAAATTCACTAGTATGAAAGAAGTATTGAAACATAAATACGCTATAGTCTGTCCAGTTGCAAATGAGGGAGATAATATCATTTTGTTTGCGAAAACAATCCTTCAGGTTATCCGCGATTCAGAGTTAAATGCATCAGTATTTTTTGTAGCTGATAAAGCTTCAACAGACAACACTGTTTCCCTGCTCAGGAAAATTTCTCTAAAGCACCATAGCATAAATTTACTTTATGTTCCAACCAATAAAAACGTAGTTGACGCTTACCTTGCTGGTTTTCGTCAGGCCGTGAAGGACAAATATAATGGAGTAGTCGAGATTGATGCTGGATTTTCACATGATCCCAAACAAATCCCTCAATTTGTACAGGCTTTAGAATCGGGATATGACTGTGCGTTTGGAGTACGACCTCTTTGGAATCTGAACTATCACGTGCCACTCTCCAGACGTCTCTACAGCATTTTTGGTACCCTAGCCTCTAACCTATTACTTGGTACTAAATTGCCCGATTCCACTTCCGGTTTTGAGGCTTTTAGATCAGATATTCTATCCAAGCTAATCTTAGCCAAACCACTTTTATCGACAGGTCACTTTTACCAAACAGAAATTAGATATCTCTGCCGTAATACTAAACTGACCACCATCCCCATTACTTACCAGTTTCCAAGCGCCAGAGTCAATAAAAAATCTATTCGCAACGCCCTCTCTTCTCTCATTCGTTTGTTTCTCTCTCGGGTACATGTTAACATACCCGTATGACTTTCTGGGATAAAAAAAGAGTAGTTGTAACCGGCGGGGCAGGATTTCTGGGGTCTCATGTCGTTAATAAGCTAAAAGTTCTCAATGTCTCTGAAATAATAATTCCAAGATCAAAAGACTACGATCTTCGCATACCAGATGCGTGTGCCGAAATAGTAAAGGGTGCGGATATTGTCATCCATCTAGCAGCTGTAGTTGGAGGTATTGGATATAACAGAGAAATACCCGGCACTATGTTCTACGACAATATCCTCATGGGTACCCATATGATGGAAGAATCAAGAAAAGCTGGGGTAGATAAATTTGTCGCGATAGGCACTATTTGTGCCTACCCTAAATATGCCCCCGTTCCCTTCAAAGAAGAAGATCTGTGGAATGGCTACCCAGAAGAAACCAATGCACCCTATGGCCTAGCAAAAAAAATGATGTTGGTACAATCTCAAGCCTATAGACAGCAATACAATTTTAATTCTATTTTCTTACTCCCAGTAAACCTGTATGGTCCAGGAGACAATTTTAATCCAAAATCATCACACGTCATGCCTGCATTAATAAAAAAATTTGTCGATGCCAAATCAAGCGGTGCTGTGGAAGTCACGGTTTGGGGTACCGGTAAAGCGACCAGAGAATTCCTCTACGTAGAAGACGCGGTAGAAGGCATATTATTGGCAGCAGAAAAATATGATGACTCAGCTCCCATTAACCTGGGCTCAGGGTTTGAGATAAGTATTAAAGATTTAACTGAAAAAATTAAGCATATTTCAGGCTATACTGGCGAAATAGTATGGGATACTTCAAAGCCCGACGGCCAACCACGTCGCAAACTCGACGTCAGCAAGGCTAAGGAAGAGTTTGGGTTTATTGCTAAGACTGACTTTGATCAGGGGTTATCCAAAACCATAGACTGGTATAAGAGTACTATATGAAACCAATTCATCTCACCCTGATTGGTCCAAAGCAAAAATTTGGAATTGGGGTTTTTAAAGAAGTTTGGCAATACAGAGAATTATTACTCGCCTTCGTAGTGCGCGATATCAAAGTCCGCTATAAGCAAACGATTATTGGGGGGATGTGGGCGATTATTCAGCCCTTTGCTACGATGGTCATTTTTTCATTTTTCTTCGGTACAATTATTAAAATTTCATCCGAAGGTATACCCTACCCAATCTTTTCTTACTCTGGACTAGTATTGTGGGTGTATTTTACAAACGCAATCACAGCCGCAAGCAATAGTTTGGTGGCAAATAGTAGTTTAATCACAAAGATCTATTTTCCGCGGATTATTATTCCTATCGCCTCCACGATTACTGGTCTATTAGATTATTTAATTGCCTTAATCCTAGTTTTTCTCATGATGGCTTATTATCAGATTACACCCAATATCAATATCTTTTGGCTGCCAATCGTTGTTATTATGACGACCATGTTATCGGTGGGTATCGGTTTTTGGCTCTCCGCCATCAACGTTAAATACCGAGACGTCCAGTACGCTATACCATTCTTTATTCAGTTACTCTTATTCATAACTCCAGTAATCTATCCAATTTCGATTGCTCCTAGATTCCGCTTTTTTCTATCACTAAATCCAATGAGCGGCCTATTGGAAGCACATAGAAATATATTAATCAACCAAGGACACGCGGATCTATACCTACTTTCAATCTCTTTTATTATCACTTTGATAATATTTTTAACGGGAGCTTATTATTTTAAATCGAACGAGAAGCATTTTGCCGACATTATCTAACGAAATATGATTGAAAATAACGCTGTTATTACAATAAAAGATTTAGGTAAAGAATACGAGATTGGGCAATCAGTTAAGTATTTAACATTACGCGACAGTATTGTGAGTTATTTTAGAAATCTTAGTCATCCGCCAAAAATAGACCGTACTTCCAATCATATTTGGGCTCTTAAGAATGTCAATTTTTCCGTTAATAAAGGTGACGTGGTTGGAATTATTGGTAACAATGGAGCTGGTAAGTCGACGTTATTAAAAATCCTCTCTCGTATTACCGATCCCACTATCGGAGAAGTTGAGATAAGAGGTCGCGTGTCTTCGTTGCTTGAAGTGGGAACCGGTTTTAATCTCGAGTTGACTGGTAGAGAGAATATATACCTAAATGGTGCCATCTTGGGTATGGCCAAAAAAGAAATCGTTTCGCGATTTAACGAAATTGTTGAGTTTGCGGGAGTAAGACACTTTCTCGATACACCAGTCAAGCATTATTCGTCGGGAATGCACATGCGTCTTGCCTTCTCTGTGGCTGCTCATCTAGATTCGGAAATTTTAATTATCGATGAAGTATTAGCAGTTGGTGATGTAGAATTTCAGCGAAAATGCATGGGCAAGATGGATCAACTTTCTAAAAGCGGTAAAACAGTCTTGTTTGTGAGTCACAACATTCCCGCGATTCAAAATTTGTGCAATAAAGTGGTCGTTCTTGATAACGGTGAGCTTGTTGCCCAAGGTGAGACGAAAGATATGATTAAAAAATATTTGAATCTGCACAACTCAAAAGCAACAGCGATTAAGCTAACTGGAAAAGAAGTCAAGCGTACCGGGAGCGGAACTACCAAATTTACAGAAATAAAATATTTGGTAGGAGGTAAGTTCTCACCCATCCTACTATCGGGAGAAGATTGTACTATAGAACTAGGCTATAAGAGTACCACGATAGACAATTTGCTAAATGTAAACGTATCACTTGGCATAGATGACAACATGGGTACTAGGCTATTTCCACTTTCTACCGAGCTGACTGGCCAAACCTTTAACAATCTCGATTCCAGCGGAAAAATATACGTGAATATACCGCATTTACCTATGAATGCAGGAATATATACAGTAACATTGTTTATGAGAGTTAATGGGGTAATCTCGGACTGGGCAATTGGCGCGTGTCATATGGAAGTCGCCAAAGGTGATTATTATGGAACTGGCAAAATTTCTGAAGGTCAGGGAAGCATGTTAGTCGATCACAATTTTTCGCTTAAGTAAAATTTTTGACCTAATCAAAGCAACTATATCCCAAGCGGTTATTGTTGCAGTTATCACGACAAAAGGCGCAGCAAGATAAAAATATCTAATATTACCAAAACCTACAAAAAGAACGACAAAATAATTTATTACTACTGGTATACCCAGTGCTGATGCCAACAACAATAGCCTATGTCGAATCAACGAAATAATACCTATTAACCAGAGCAGGGTAAATAAATCTGTGGGTATCTTGCTCAAATAAAATATGTCTCGGCCAAGTATCGATTTTGAGATATATGGTCTCATAGTTACTATCATCATATTAATTGAATCTAGATTGTACCAACCGATAGCTATGAATCTGTTAGTAAAATCATCAAATATATCGGTGTGATCAGCCTCTGATGTCCAAGATAGCCACCTATAGTGGTTGGTGTAATGTCTGGTCCAGTATTCTTTAGTCATGCCTTCTGATATAACCTCATTTTGTCGATGGAATAAACCCAGATTTAATAGCCCTATTCCAGAGAAAGCACTATCTATTTGACTTGTTATACTTTCCATGTCGCTAAATCTAATTTCATTCGCGATTTTTTGCATATATAGATTTGCTTGTTTTTCACTCATGCCTTTACCGATTAGATAGTTACTCCAAGCCAATGATTGTTCATACGTTAATCCCTCGACAATTGACTCAGAAGGAGCGATCACTTCCGGGAAATCATATTGACTGATGATTTCAACTGCCTTTGGATTTGACTGTCCGATTTGAGACATAAGCGATGTTCTGACACTAAGGCATGCAATACTTGGTTGAAAAAATTCACCCGTAGTAGCCCAGCGTAATAGTGGGAAAGCAAAGTAACTAAAAACAACAAATATTCCCAACATCACATATTTCCATAATTTGGTTCTTAATGAAAAAACTTGAAAAAATATTAAGCCTAGGGCGAACAAAGCAATCTGTGGTCGCGACTGTATCCCTAAAAAAGTCGCTCCCATAAATATCATTTCATGTAACAGAATACGCTTCGATTTTGATGCAACAAATATACTAGCAGCTACCATTATTATTAAAAAACTCGATGCTAGCGACTCCGTCATCACCATGTTATGAAAAGATTGGTAAAACGGATAGCAAATCAGAACTACGGTCGCTATTAGTAGTGGTGTTTTGGCCAAGTATTTTCTAAGCGCGAGAATCAAGTAAAATAAACCGACTCCAGCTACCAGATGTTGAATGCTTGCAAAGATTATCCAAGTAAAATTTGCGAATACTGGATAAAGCAATGTCCAGATTAGTGAGGGTAACAGGGGAAAGTGGCTCGCTATACAGGTCATAATGGGAGAGTAAAACTGAGACAAATTTCCGGTCATCAGGTAATGTGCCATATCCAGATATATAATTCCATCCACCCAAAAAGTAGCGCCATAGCTGAACAATGCAACCAAATGTCCGATGCTAATTATCGCCGCCAGAGTTAGTTTAAAACTCTTAGCGTTATTACTCGCTCGTACTAGATAGGGGAATTGCATGATTGAAGTGTATCAGTGCTCGAGTTCCTAATCAATCTACATGCTACAATTCCTCTAGTATGAGGATAATTATTATCGATACCTACTATTCTGGATTTTTACGTACTTTTTGGAAGACGCACAGCAAATTGCAGAACAAGTCGTATTCGACTCAACTCCAAGCGTTGCTTAGTGCCTGCTTTGGCACATCCGATTACTATTCCTACAATCTGAAGAAGCTCGGTCACCAGGCCACAGACATCGTAGCCAATGACGAAATATCCCAGTTTGCTTGGGCGAAGGAACATCATCTACCCATCCATCAGAATAAGATTCTGGACAGATTGCGTCAGCTGCCTTATGTCTATAAACTAATCGGTCGCTCAAACTGGATAGATCAAATCGTACTAGCCCAGGTAGCAGCATATCATCCAGACGTTGTATATCTCCAAGACCTCAGCGTGCTCAGTCCCAAGACTCTGAGACAATTAAAAACTAGTGGATGCCTGCTCGTAGGACAAATTGCCTGTCCCTTGCCAAGCATTGCCAATTTGCGCGAGTTTGATTTGATCTTGACCTCATTCCCTCATTACGTCACCATGTTCAACCAAATGGGTATCCGGAGCGAATATTTCAAGATCGGCTTCGAGTCACGCCTGTTAAAGGCTATCCCCAAGCAAGCACGGGTTTACGACGTCACTTTTATCGGCAGTTTTTCTCCGTACCACTTGAGTGGGACTAAGGTTCTTGAAACAGTTGCGAGGCACGTACCCATTCATGTTTGGGGACAGGGTCTAGAATTTTTGTCGCCACGCTCCCCCTTGCGCAAGCATTACCACGGCGAAGCTTGGGGCAGGGACATGTATCAAATCCTCGCCAGCAGCAAAATAGTCATTAATCGACATATCAGTTCTGCGCTTAACAATGCCAACAACATGAGATTGTACGAATCAACCGGGATGGAAGCCATGCTTATCACCGACACTAAATCAAATCTCTCCAAGCTATTTAAAGTCGGCAAAGAACTGGTTTCTTACAAAGATAGCCAAGACCTGATTGGGAGCCTACAATACTACCTGGAAAACCCAGCAAAGCGAACTTCGATTGCTCAGGCAGGTCAGGAGCGCACTTTGAAGGAACATACCTATACACATAGGATGCAGGAACTAAGTAATATCTTGGCAAAATATCTATGAATGACAATCGCAATTATCATTTTAGCGCAGACTCTACCGCGAGTCGCGATGAATATCCCATTATCGCTGACCTGATCGACAAACCACGCGCTAAAGTTATTGACCTGGGATCTGGGGATGGCTCCCTGCTTTTATTGTTAAAAAACTCCAAGAAAGTTCAGGGAGAAGGGGTAGAAATCAGCCGGAGCGGGGTTAAAGTTTCCCTGCAGAAAGGTCTAAAAGTTCGGCAGGGCAAAATTGATACACTCCTGCCCTACAAAGACAAGCAATTTGATTATGCCACCTGTAACGTCACCTTGCAGATGGTCATGTATCCAGAAATTCTCCTCCAAGAAATGCACCGCATTAGTCGCTTTCAAATTGTGACTTTTCCCAATTTTGCGTTTGCACTCAATCGGTTAGAACTGCTTATAAAAGGGGTGATGCCCAAAACTATGATACCTAGTTACGACTGGTATTCTACCGGTCATATCCATCAATTATCTATCCAGGATTTCCGCAACTTTTGCGACCGGAACAAATTCAAAATATTGAAGGAATCCCATATTTTCCCAAAAAGTTTATTCGGTAGCACCAAGATAGTCCTCAAAAATTATCCCAACCTCTTTGCTAGTACAGCGGTATTTCTCACCAAGTAATTTTATGATCGTAACAGCGAGTCTCAAGGATTTAGATCAAATTACCAAGCTCCATCTCCAGGCGCTCGGCAATACTCCCAACTCTCAGATTGGCAGCTGGCTGATCCGCAAGCTTTATGAAAGCACCATCAAGTCAAAAGCCGCCAAAGTCATCCTCTACAAAGAGCATAATCAAGTAATTGGAATTATTTCCTTCGCTCTCGATTTGCCTACAGTAGTTGACCAAATCGCCAAGCGATTTTCTCCAGCCGAACTATGTAAAGTTGTCCTGGGTATGTGTATCCACCCGTGGACGATCATTTTGCAAGTCAATCATCGGCTGTTCATGCTGCAGAGCAATAAATATCTGCCAAAGTCGTATCCCGGCATTATGACTATCGCGGTCGACGAAAACTATCGCAGGAAGAATATTGGTTCAAAATTAATTCAATCTATCGACAAGTTTATTGTGGACATCCCGCGCTGCATTTATGTTGATACTTATACATCCAACACTAAAGCCATCAATTTTTATCTCAAAAACGGTTATCATAAGGTCTACGCGTCGTATGGGAATACTATGTTAAAGAAAGACTTATGAAACACACTGTTCTACTAGGTTTATTGGCATGCTTGACCATTTATTTTAGTTTTCCACTATTTGGCACATCCGATATGGCCGCCTGGGTCCGTAGCGCATCGGTCAATCTAGAATACGGCCCTACCCGAGCATATAAGGTCTACAACATGTACTACCCACCTTTATCGTCGCTTATTATTTGGTCCACAGCCAAACTTTCTGATTTCCATTATGATCAGAGTTGGCTCGAAGATTATCAAAAACCAGAAGTTATTGGCAGGGAGTATTTGCCGATTAAATATAGTATTTTGTTCTTCCTCCTTATCTCAGTATTACTGCTCAAAACGTCGGTTACCAACAAACTGCTAATCCTCCTCAATCCCGCCCTCATTTGGATCACCCTGGTCTTGGGATACATCGACATTTATGTTGTCCCTTCTCTAATTCTTGCGTATTATTTTTACCAGCAAAAACGATATTTTCTCTCTGGTATCAACTTGGCCATCACTTTTCTTATCAAGTTGATTCCCATATTCCTGGTACCTGCATTCCTACTTTCATTTGTAGAAATAAGTTTTAATCCGCTGCGGTTAAAGTTTAAATTTCGCCATGGCATAGTATTTGCTCTAGGGTGCTTACTCACGGTAGCCATTGTATTTCTGGTGTATGACTTGAGAGATTTTGTTAATATTATTATCATGTCTGCAGGTCATGGCAAGTACCTCTCGATCAATGCGATGAACTTCCACTGGCTCATTCGGCAGATTTTTATTCCAGAGAATCTTACTCCATCCTGGATTTCCAACCTGAGCAAAATTATGTTTATACTAGTCTCCGGTCTTTCATTGTTAAATATGATGATTACTAAAGATAAGGTGATAGGAGTAATGAAAACTAGTCTAACCATCCTCTTTAGCTATGCCATGTTGTTTACCGGAGCTCACGAAAATCACTTATTTCCCGCGTTTATGCTCTCACTGATTATGTATCATGCGTATCCGACTAAACAGTCACGATTTTGGTACTACGGAATCTCGACAATTCTCTTTTTAAATCTATTTCTCTTCTATCGCTTCGGTCAGGGTGTCTCAGTTGATTTTGTTAATTACCTTTTTGTAGATAGCGGCATGAGTTTATCGTTCATCAATCTCTCGACCAGTGTTGCCGTGCTATTTTACCTATACTATTTATCCACTAATTACTTGAATTTTCGTCAAAAAATATGGCTAAAAAAATGACCTGTCAGATTTGCCATCAGCCGATGCGGCTCAATCAATCACGTTTATTTGACGATAGATACGGTGCCCCGGGATTGCATGACATTTACCGCTGCATTGCGTGTGGGTTTGGCAAAACAGCTCCGGGACTCACTCGCGCCAAAATAGGGCAGTTCTATACCGACCATTACCCCTTGTCGGTCGTTGATGCCAAAACACTCAAATCTCAGATAAGGTTAATCTCCCCGTGGAGAGCCTGGTTTGAGGGTGTCGACAATACGACCCACTGGCAAACCCGCAAAGGTCAAAAAGTCTTGGATATCGGTTCTGCCTCCGGCGTCTCACTACTGGAGATCAAAGCCCTAGGGGGTATCGCTTACGGTGTAGAGCCAGATCCACATGGTGCGCGTGTTGCACGTCAGCTTAAACTAAATGTCCATCAAGGTTTTATTACCGATTTGCCGTTCCAGAATATTCAGTTTGATCTAATCACCGGTAGCCAAGTCCTAGAACACGAGCCAGACCCCAAAAAGTTCTTGCGATCAGCGGGTAAAAAGCTGGTAGCTTCCGGTCAACTTGTCTTGAGTTTGCCAAACTACGACGCCCTTTACCGGCATATTTTTAGACGACGTTGGATTCATTGGCACATCCCCTATCATCTCAATTTTTTTACTCGGAAATCATTATCGCTACTTGCAGATCAAGCAGGATTGGAAGTTGTCACCTGTCGTACGATTACCCCTAACTTGTGGACTATTATGCAGCTGCGAGCTCTCTTTACACCCATACAAGAGGGGAGGCAAAATCCAATCTGGACACAAGCTGTCTCAACAGGTGACAAGGCTAAAAAAAATCTTCCCACAGCCACCTCCTTGCTTCACAGAGTAATCGTGGCAGCTGTTCGTTTCTCCGTCTGGATAGTGATGCCGATTAACCGCCTGGTTGATGCACTTGGCATGGGAGAAAGTTATTTGATTATTTTGCAAAAGAAAACGACCAAATGAACCAACTCTACGTTTTGACCGCAGTCCACAACGATTTGACCAATCTCAAACAGCTATTAACCTGTTTAGCAAAGCAAAAATATCAGAATTTTCAAATTGTGGTAGTTGATGACGGCTCAACCGATGGTACTGGTAATTATCTCAAACAGCACTACCCCCAAGTCAAAGTGATCACAGGCAGCGGCAATCTCTGGTGGACAGGATCACTCAACATCGGTATTCAATACATTTTGCAGCATGCTAGTGGCAACGACTATATCCTAACTATTAACAACGATTGTCAAATTGATGAATCATATCTTGCTCAGATTTCCAAGTATGCCAAAGAGAAAATGGTGGTTGGCTCAAAAATAATCGATCAAAAGACTGGCAAATTGTGGGACTTGGGCGTTATGATCGATTGGTCTCGGGGGAAGATCGCGGGCAGAACCAAGTCATCTGATCCACTCGACGCGATCACCACCAAAGGTACGCTCTACCCAGTGTCCATGTTTCATCACATCGGACTCCTGTCTCATCATCTTCCCCACTATATCTCAGATTACGAGCTGACGATTCGCGCGAAAAGACTAGGCTATACCCTTGTTGTCAGAGATGATTGTGTAGTTACCAACGACGTCAGGAATACTGGGATTGGTGATTCTCTCTCAGAAACAATTAGCCTCAAACAATCACTCGAACTCATGTTTGATCGGAGGTCAAAACTCAATATCATTGATCAATTCTGGTTTATTACCCTCGCTTGCCCGGCGAGATTCCGCACAATCAACTACCTCAGACTGATACTTAAGACGGCTTACTTGTTAACCTTACCATTCCCAGGGGTTCACAAATTGCTTAAGCGGATCAAAGCGCAGTACAATCATTAGTTATGAAGTCACCCAAGTTGCGCTATAGTACCTATTTTAACAAAAACTACCTTCTCAAAGGACTGGCACTCCACGCCTCCCTACTTAGGCACGATCCCACCGCCAAACTCGATGTACTGTGTATGGACCCATATACCCAGAACATTTTGGATACTTTGCATCTCAAAGGGGTCACCACCATTGCCCTGTCAGATTTTGAAGATTCTGCCTTGAAAAAGGCCAAATCTAATCGCAGTCTGGTCGAATATTTTTGGACTTGTACTCCCTCTCTGCCGCGATATGTCTTGGCTCACCATAAAGATATCGATGTTGTCTCCTATCTTGACGCAGATCTGTATTTTTACTCCTCACCTGGTGCAATTATCCAAGAAATGGGTGACAAATCCATCTATATGGTGGAGCATCGGTATCCTCAAGATCAAAAATACCGAGACAATATCTCGGGGCGATTTAATGTCGCAGTCCAGTTTTGGAAAAATGACAAAGAGGGGAGGGCTTGCATCAATTGGTGGAGAGAGCGGTGTAACGAGTGGTGCTATCTCAAAGAGGAACCAGGGCGATTTGGCGATCAGCTTTATCTCAACCAGTGGCCCAAGAAATATCAGAGTATCTCCATTTCCCAGAATTTAGGCGTCAATGCAGCCCCCTGGAATATTGCTCAGTACCAGGTAACCAAAAACCAAGGCGAGGTATATATCAATCGCGATAAACTAGTCGTGTATCACTTCCACCAACTAGAATATTGGAATCCGTCCAATTACGACTATGCACACGGATATCAATTTGACAAACACACCGTCAAATATATTTATCAGCCATATATTCAAGAATTAAATAAACAACTCAAACTGGTCCAAACCATTGATCCAACCTTTAAGCTCGATCCTCCGCAGAGGAAACTATCTGCTATACTCAGAAGTAAGATCTCAAAGCATCTGGGTCCATTATATTGGCACGTTCGTGGCTTATGGCAAAAAAACCCTTAATCGAAAAAGTAATCTTGCAAACAATCAATGATGATTGTCTCATGTGTGTGGCCGAAACTGGCAAGCAGATCCCCTTCGTGATTAAACGGGTTTACTACATGGTCGATAACGCGCCCAATTTACCCAGAGGTTATCATACTCACAAAAAACTCGAACAGGTTTTTTTCTGTATTCGTGGGAGTATGAAAATGATCCTCGACAATGGTTACAACCGGGAAGAAGTAGTCCTAGACGACCCCTCAATTGGTGTCATTCTCCGTCCTATGGTCTGGCACGAGATGCACGACATTGGCAGCGACACCGTGATGCTTATACTGGCCTCAGACAAGTATGAGGAGTCTGACTATATCCGGCAGTACGCCGAATTTAAGAAGCAAGTCGATCTAAAAAACAAATAACTACTATGCAATTTGTCGATTTTAAAGCCGAAGCCAAGGAATTTTCCGAGTTGTATCATGCCGCCTTTACTAGGACTCTCGACTCAGGGTGGTATATTTTAGGCAAAGAGGTCGAATCATTTGAAGCCGAATTTGCTGACTACTTGGGTTCAAAGCACGTCATCGGCGTATCAAACGGTTTAGAAGCCATCCAAATATCGCTGATGGCGCTCGGCATCGGGCCGGGGGACGAAGTTATTACTACTCCGCTTTCAGCCATTGCCACAACCTTGGCTATTATCGCGGTCGGAGCCACTCCAGTTTTTGTCGACACCAAGCTTGATGGACAAATTGATGAAGCATTAATCAAAGCGGCCATTACACCTAAAACCCGTGCGATCTTGCCCGTCCATCTCTATGGCAATGCTTGTGCAATTGAGCCAATTCGAGAGATAGCGAAGACCCACAACCTATTCGTCATCGAGGATGCTGCACAGGCGCACGGCTCAATGTACAAGCAGCAAATGCTTGGCACGATTGGTGAGCTTGGTTGTTTTAGTTTCTACCCGACCAAAAATCTTGGTGCCATTGGCGACGCCGGATGTATTACGACGAATGATGATGCTTTGGCCACCAAATGCCGCCAAATCCGTGACTATGGTCAGGCCAAGAAATACGAGCACGTCGTCTATGGCTTAAATAGTCGGTTAGATGAACTCCAGGCAGCCCTACTGAGGGAAAAGCTCAAGCACTTAAACGAGCTCAATGGTCGCCGATCCGCCAATGCCAAAATTTATCTAGAAAACCTAGATAAATCCAAAATAGATCCAATTTTGCCACTACCCTCTACCCAGGCCAATTACCATCAGTTTGTCATCAGAGTCAAAAAGCGTAATGAATTACAAACATATTTGCAACAATTAAATATTCCCACCCTCGTTCATTATCCCATCCTGATCCCAGACCAGCCTCTTTTTAATCGTGAATACGCAGATCTCAATTTGCCGGTTTCGCGTCAGCTGACTAAAGAAATACTCTCCATTCCTTGTGGTCCGTATTTGTCCAAAGCTGAGGTCGTCCAAATCGCACATGCTATTAACGGCTCGCCATGGGTCTGATTTTCCCGCTTATTCTCTACTTTTCTCTCACTGGGGTAATTTGGAATTCAAAATTGGTACAGGGGTGGCACAATTTTGAGAAAATAGTTTTTTCCATGGCGCTTAGCTCGGGTCTATTTATCGTATTAGCCTCTTGGAGCAGTCTTTTCTCGCAAATTAACATACGATTGGCGGTTTATATTCTCACTACACTAGGAGGAATATTGACTCTCCAAAGTATTCGCACAATTTTTAGATCCAAAGTATTGTACCTAGCCAAATTATCGCGGATCGAAAAATTTGCCGTGCTAATAACCATTATTATGATATTTAAGGTTATTACTATATACGCAGTTCATCCAATCATTGATCCAGACATAATTAACTCGTATTTACCCTATGCCAGGAGTATCGTGACAACTGGTCATGCCCCGTTCAAAGATGTCTATACTGCCGACCCCATGACAATCCCCCCCATTGGGGGACCTATTTTGTATGCCTCTAACTATATCCTTTCAAATTCCCTATTTACCGAAAATTTCCGCTTTTTGACTTTGCCAGCTTTCATAGGGATATTACTGCTCACCTATTTATATGCCCGAAAGTACTTATCTAAATTCAATTCAATTGTCACAATTATTATTTTACTGTCATTACCAGGGATCGACGGCTTGCTCTTCAACTGGAGCCTATATCCTGACGTAATATACGGGTTTATCGGACTCACCACATTCTACTTCCTCGAATACATCTATTTTAATTTATCATCAGCCCGCAGCCAGGTTTATCTCAGTGCTGCACTCGGAATTATCTTAGCTGCCAGCATTCTGCTGAAAAGTCAGGGATTAGTGCTGGTTTATATCTCCTTAATAATTATTGCGATCAAGTTGGCGTGGGCTAGGGCTTGGCTTCGGTTTCCTCTTGGAATTTTTATTATTGCTCCTTATTACTTGACCAGACATCCACTCACCGGACTCACCGGCTTTGGCTACGCCGTCCCTAGCCTATCAGCGCTCGTAATTTTTTCCCTACTGTCTCTCGCGCTTGCCTTGTTTTCAATATCTAAGAATCAAGCACGACACTATAGCTGGACAGCTCTCTGCTGTCTCGCTCCGCTAGCTCTTTCATGGCTTGGCTTGGCGTGGTTCTACCGCAACATCGCTCTCTACGGGAGCGGAACAACTCCCCTCACTTCCGACTATCACCAGTTCTATGTCATCCAAAGACTTGTGCAAACCCAAGTAGAGCAATTGTCCGCCACTGATTTTCTAGCACTATTGCTCGCACCTACATTTGGCACTGTTTACCTCATTCCCAAAATAATTGGCTTTTTTTCGCTGATCACGAACAAACTATTACTAATCCCACTATTTTGGTCACTTTATCTATACTTCCTCACTTTGACTTTTTTTGGGGGTGCCAACAACCGCTATTTACTGATCATATTCCCGATCATAGCAATTACAATTACATCTGGCATCGTCAAGTTTGCCACAAAACCCAAGAAAATACTCGTAGGAGTTATCGCCTTTGCTGCACTATCCCTGACACAATCTGATTTTATCGGCTGGAACTTTGGTCCCTCGTTTTCCCATCTACAAGCTACACTAAATAATGCCAATCCGGTCGTGGTGAGTACTCAAAATAGTGAAGAAGTCGTAAAAAATTCACTACAGACAATCAACTACTGGCTTCGCCAGGTTGCCGGTCACACTGATGGGCAAAATCCATATCCGCTCATGATTGCTGTAGGGTTAGGCGCAAGCTTTTTGGTATATACCATTCTTCGTATCAAAAACATTAAACCCACATATGTCAGTCTATCTATCGCTGCCTTGGTTTTTTTACTTTTACCTTATTTGTTTATCATTGTGCGCGTCTCTCATTATAGACCATGGGATTTTGCCAGACGGGAACAGCTAATGCTGTTTGGTAACTCCGGTGAAATAGAATTTGTTTCACCCTATCTCAAGTCACATGCTAGGCTAGGTTCTAAAATATTAATCTTTGGTCCACCCACCTCTACTGCCTATCAAACCGCATTAATCGCGTGGAATATGTATTCCGGCTATGGTGTCAAAGAGCTATTTCCTATTCTAAACTCTTCGGATGCTGAGATCATGCAATACTTTGTGGACAATCAGGTCGATTATCTTGTGATAGCGCAGGACGATTTATCCCTTACGAAATTTGACTTGCTTGATAGTAATACCCGTCTCGTCCAGTTCATTAAAAATCCAAAATATTTTCGTAAAGATATTGCTGTCTCGCCCGGTAATATCTGGGAGATATATGTCCGTGAGTCGCAAGCTAACTAGTACACCAATTTGTATACTTTGCAGGTATCGACTTCAAAAACGAGTTGAGATCTGGGTATAAATACTTCATCTGCCCTTAGTTTGCCCGGTTTGGTTTTCTCTACTATCGAATCAGTGTTCTGTAAATATTGGCTCCTGATATTGGTATTCACGTACAAATATCCGATTGAATTTGCTTTCAAGTCAGCGAAAATCTCATCTAAGTCTGTATCGCTGGGGGTATAAATAACAAATTTATTTTTAGCGGCAAAGTAACCTAGACTCGGAGCATGCCACACGCTCCAATTATCGATGACTTTTTCTTTTCCTTCTAGATGATTTAAATAGTTGATGGCGTCGTACTGACACCCAAACTCCCTATGCAAATACTCGGTTTCAGTGACATTTCCTAGGCCGTACTGTCGCTCGACGGTATGTAGTTTCATCCAGATGTAATGCTCTAACAAAGTTCTACCAGGGTAAGGGCGGATATAGAGTAAAGTCGCCAGTAGCCCCATTATTCCCAAGCCAATTATCTTGGCGGGGAGTTTGGCCAGCATGATCGCCAAGACAATATTGGCCACCAGCAACGCGGTCAAGAGAAATCGTGTTTGGTGTGTAGCAAAAAAGAACCAGTAGGGCACATACAGCATAAAGTATAGAGACAGAAGGGCCAAAAACTTATCTTTCTTACCCCACCATATCGCCAGCGGGGACACCCAAATCGCGAGATAAGTACTGAGCTCAGAATATGTCCGCCACCTGCTCAGTTTAGCCAAAAAGACAGATCCAGTTTTGGCTTCCCATTGCCAGATCGCCTCCATTAGACTCTGATACGATTCTTCACTTACTCCTTTGTGGCCAAAATACATGGGATAAAAAGGATTACCAAATAAAATCCAGTTTTTGACATACCAATAACCACCAGCTAGGAGTGCCGGCACGCTGAACACCATCATATATTTTCCGGTTTTATCACGGATGCTCACGCTCAGGACGATTATGGTCATGAAGAGGGCTGTGGGGAGGGGAGAATACTTGGCTCCCAGGGAGAATCCAATCAGGAGTCCCGACATCAGCAGCAGATCATTTTTCTTTTTGTCTAGCCAGGTTATGAGTAACAGGAGTGAGCCTATCTCTAGTGTAGACGTGGCCGAGTCCACAAATCCGACAGTCGCGTTCCAGGTAAAATCTTCAAACAATAGCAATAGTAGGACGGCAAATACGCCGCTGCGGTATCCGTATCTCCGGTAAACCACCAACATGACTAACAAGACAAAGCCGATTAAAAAAGTGTAATTGAGCAAGTGTGCTAACTGATATCCTTGCACAGTTAGACCTACTCCAAACAGCACATCTACCAGCTTGGGAATATTGCCGTAAAAATAGTGTCCGTCAAATGACCAGTTTATTGTCGCGGTTTGCGCAATTTGCCTAGCTTGGGGGAAATGATAATGCAGTTCGTCGGTCGCATGGGGTGGTTGCATGGCTGAGAAATACAAGGTCGCTGTAGAGATCACCGCAAATACCAAGCACAATGTAGCCAGCAAATCTGTTTTTATGGCTTTGATCAAGTTCTTCCCAGGTATAACAGTCAACCGTCGCAATCTGACTAGCTGCCAAGCCCCCAGCACTATCCCCAAGCTCGCGATGATCAGGATGTTTGTCCGAGTGAAGCTAGCACCAAGTCCCAGGACTAAAGCTAGGTTGCCCAACATGCCTAGGCCAATCAGAATGTACACCCCGATATCCGCCAAATTGATCCGTTTAGTGATAATCGATACGGTAAAAATACCTAGCCCAGTTACACACGACAAAAAAAGTAAAAAATATCCACTCACTTGCACCAGCTCGCTGATCGACATTTACTTGGTTGCCTTTGCCAACAAATTGAGCCACAAGATCCCAAAATGTTTTACTTTTACTTGTTTATACCCAACATCCATCAAAGCCTGGCGAAGTGAGGATCTCGTGTAATAGCGTTTGTGGTCATCGATCTCAGCTTTACTAATCAGTCCTAAATAGGCCATGATTTCTAGAGGCAGTTTACCCATGAGCGACGGGGTAGTAATCAGCAGTTTGCCGCCCGGTTTGAGTACCCGGTAGCTTTCATTCAGCATAATCTCCGGGTAGTCCACGTGCTCAATAATGGCTAGAGCCGAGACCGCGTCAAACGTATTACTCTCAAGCGGCAGTTTTTGATCGACTCTCCCTTTCATCAATTTTGTTTTGGGGTTCACGCTCAAATCTATCCCTGTTCCGCCGCTGATCTGTCCGCTTAGTTCTTGGAGTAGCTCACCGTTGTATCCGCATCCTAGGTCTAGCAGCTTACCGCCCTGGACTATCTCACGCTTGATAGCTGAGATGCGAACGTAGGCAATGATATGGTCTAGCCATGATCTTTTGCTTTCCCCAAACGCTAGGTGTCTCATAAACCAATCCTCACTCGCAGCAGTGTCGTGATTGCTTCAATGCCATCCTGCCATTTGATTTTTTTACCTTCTGTAATAGTGCGAGGAGCATAGCGGATTGGTACCTCTACAATAGGGATCCCTCGCTGCAATAAGAGCGCCGTCACTTCTGGGCAAAACTCAAATCGTACGCACCGCAGGGGCAGTTTCATCAGGATTTGGCGGTCAAACACTTTGTAACCCGTCGGCACATCGGTTAGCTTCCCGCCAAATAAGAGTTTAGTGGCGAGCGTGACAATCTTGCCGCCCAAAAAAAATATCGGATAAGAATGGGTATTAATTGTCAGCTCGCGCGACCCATAAACTACCCCGCTGCTCCCGGCCAAAATAGGCGACAAGAGCACGGGATAGTCTTGCGGGTTGTATTCGAGATCTGCATCCTGCACAATCACGATCTCGCCCGTTGTAACCGCAAATCCTGCGCGCAGTGCGGCTCCTTTACCTTTGTTGGTGGGTAAAAAAATCTTTTTAAGCCCCTTTATTCGCATTTTCTTTAGCAGCTCTGACGTACCGTCGGTACTCCCGTCATCTACCACCACGATTTGCCTACTCAGTCCCGCAACTGGCGCTTCTAATACTTTAGTAATTATTTTGGGTAGGGATTTTTTCTCGTTATAAACCGGGATTACGATCGACACGCTGCCGTACTGTTTCATGAGGATATTGTACCGTATAATGGCTCCATGATCTTAGTGACGGGTGGATGTGGGTATATCGGGAGCCATGTGGTCAAAGCCCTCAGTGAGGCCGGTGAGCAGGTTGTGGTATTTGACAATCTGACTCAGGGCAACAAGCAGGCGCTACTTTATAGTGAAGAACTGGTGGTTGGTGACATCAGAGACATCGCCGCCTTGGACAATCTTTTTGCCTCTCATGATATTACCGAGATCATCCACTTGGCCGCGCTCGTCAATGCGGCCGAAAGCAATAGTCTCGCCGAGCTCTACACAGAGGTCAACGATCAGGGTTCACGCAATGTTTGGCAGGCTGGGGTCAAAGTCGGGGTTAAGCGGTTTCTTTATGCCAGCTCGGCGGCAGTTTATGGTACCCCCAGCGGGGTAGCACCAATTAAAGAATCACACCCCTGTTCTCCGACCAATGTTTATGGTCAAACCAAACTAGCGGGAGAATATTCGCTTAAAGAATTAGTTGAACCAACTGGCTCGTATGGGATTTTCCGCTTTTTCAATGTCGGAGGAGCGGAGGCAGAAGGTCGGCTGGGTCAGAGCCGCGGCAGCCGAGCTATTATGCAGCGATTGTTCGCAGTTGCGGGTGGGGAAGATGAATCAGTCATTGTTAGCGGCCACGACTATGATACTCAGGATGGGACGGTAGTCAGGGATTATGTACACGTCGAAGATATTGCTCTGGCTTTTATCCTCGCCATCCACCATTTGCGTGCAGGCAAACCCTCTTTTACTCTCAACCTCGGATCCGGGGAGGGTCGTACCATCGGGGAGGTCATCAAAGAAGTCGAGATCGTAACCAACCAAAAAGTCCCGGTCGTTTATGGGCCCAGAGTGGCTGGCGATATTAGCTACTCTCTCGCTGACATTAGCCTCGCCCAGTCTACCCTCGGTTGGGAACCAGTCAGCACCCTTCGCTTAATTGTTCGTGATGGATGGAATAGCTATGTTCAGCGGCAAGTTTAAATTTTTCCTGGCCATTTTTGGCGCGATTTTGTTCTGGAGTTTAGCTACCCCACTGTTTGAGTTCCCCGATGAGCAAGCTCACGTTGGCACCGTCAATTTCCTGGTGCAAGAGGGGAGATCACCCCGCGGTCAAGAACTGGACATGACAGAGGAGATGAATTTGACTCAGCAATATCTGGGAGTGTTACGCGATGGGCTGGGTCATAACCAGCTGACATACCACCCAGAGTTCCGCCTCGATTTTACTGACTCACTGAGAGGTAAATACGAAGCGGACATCATAGCACTCAACACTAGCCAGTCCCGTAGTCTCTATGTGGGTCAGGAAGCCGCCCATTACCCGCGGCTTTACTACGACTATTTGAGTGTTTGGTACCGGGTGGTTGGCAGCTCCGATATTATCACCCGCATCTTTGTCTTGCGGATCGGCAATAGTCTGATTGCCGTGCTGACCGCAATTATCGTGTATCGGCTGGGCGTCATTTTATTTGCGTCCACCCAGTCCGCCATTGTGCTGACTCTTTTAGTTATGCTCCAGCCTATGTATAGTTTTCTCTCAGCTGGGATCAATTCCGATAACCTCCACAATCTAATCTTTGCCATGGTGATCTATCTAGGGTTAAGACTGGTTCGCTCCGGCCCCACCCTGCGATTAGGTGCCATCAGCGTTTTGGTTGCCGCGCTCGATATCCTCACCAAACCACAGGGTTATCTCGCCATTCCTGTAATTATTCTGGCATTACTCGTACACATAGTCGCGCACAAAAAGTGGCGGCTGCTTCTTTCCTTCGCTGTGATGGCGCTAATCGGCCTCGCCGTTATTTTTGGCCCCGGCAATCGCTACAAGGGTTGGTTGATGTCGAGTAATATCCACGGTGCTAGTGTGGTCGAGTATCTCCGCTTCTCCCTCAATCAACTAGTAGCACAAAATATTGTGTGGTATTGGGGAGTATTCAAATGGCTAGGGGTAGTATTGCCGAGCGTTTATTGGCAGGTAGCCAACCGTTTAGTTCTCCTCTCTGTGGCTGGTTTAGCGCTCTATTTATCCAAGGTTATCCGTCGTATCAAAGTAATCACTCCCTGGCCCAATGTAATCTTTCTCCTTTTGGCCAGCCTTGTATATGCCTCTGCGATTTATTATTTTGATTACCAATACGTCAAATCGGTTGGCTACTCTATCGGTGTCCAAGCGCGCTACCTCTTCCCCACCATTGCTTCACACATGGCATTGTTACTCATCGGGATTCTCTCCCTCAGCCGCAGGGGCAAAGTACGTACTTGGCTGTTGCGGGGAGTTACAGTTTTTATCATCTGGATGCAGCTGGGAGGATTGTGGCGGCTGCTCTCCAGTTACTACGATCTGAGCTCGTTTACCGCTTTCATTACCCAAATCAGCCAGTACAAGCCATTTTTTGCCAAAGGAGACTTTTGGTATTTGTGGATTATTGTCTATGCGATCTCGCTCTGTTTTCTCCTGTATTCTGCTTTTAAAATACAAAGAAAATCTAGTTAGGCATGAAAAATATATTTATATTTATCCTCTCGATCTTTATTGTCGGCCATCTATTTTTGAATCAAGGGATCTACCAAACCAAATTTGACGTTGATCATTGGCAAGAGGTTTATGATCATTCGCAATATTGTGTGCCCCAGTGTGAATTCCGCGGTAATATCGACGACCCGGAGCTGTTTACGCTTGCTGGTTACAGGTCAATACAGGGGAATGATCCAACCCTGATCAGTCCAGAAGTCCAGCCTCTCACTAAATATTTCTTTGGTATATCCACAACATTGTGGGGCAATGCTTTGCCCGCCCAGCTAGTGTTTGGTGCCCTCAGTCTTGTCTTACTTTATTATCTTTCCCTGCCCATCCTGGGTCGCTTCGCTGCCATGTTCCCGCCTATCTTGCTCGCGCTCGACCCACTCTTTCGTGACCAACTAATGCGCCCCTTCGTGGATCTCTCGCTGACCTTCTGGACTTTACTTTATCTGTTGTTTCTCACTCGTAATAAATATCGCTTAGACTTTTGGTGGGGCGGACTGGTCCTAGGATTACTCGCCCTTTCCAAGTCTTTCTCCTACGGCGTTCTCTTTGGCGTGATTACGATTATTATTTTGTACCGCTACCACACACCCCGCCTCACTCAGATTCTCCTCAAAATTTTTGCAGTCGCTGGCCTGACCTATCTGGCAGGGTACATCATGTTTTTTGTGCACGGTCATACCCTATCTGATTTCTTCTTACTGCACTACCAAACACTGCGGCTGTACAAGGACTATGTCCCAGAGTATCCCAAGGGGGAGATTTTTCGGCTCATATTTAGCGGACAGTGGCAGACTTGGTGGGGGAACAAGGAGTTAATTCCCTCGCCTTTTTATTCTGTAGCCTGGCCGGCAGCAATTATCGCCAGCTTTGTCACAGGTCTGAGCCACCTGCGCCAACACCAAGGGGTATTCATCCACTTAGTTACCATCGCGGTATTACTGCTTTTTATCTCCTCCCGACTCATGTTCCCGCGCTACCTGCTGCCAGTACTCCCTAGTCTCTACCTCTTCCTAGTTTATCTCTTGCATACTCTCCCAAATTTGCTACAGTTAATTCATGCCCAATCCTCTCGATCTCTCAGACCGCGCCAGTGAAAGTAAAAAGACCATTGGCCGCTCAGTGTCGATCAACGGGGTTCACGCCATTGATCTGGATTTAAAGCAATCAGAAAACCTGAACGATCCCATTGTGGATATCAATCTCAAGTTAAACAATCCGATTGGGCGGCTGTGGCTCGCGCTCAAACGCATTTGGAAATCACAAAATACCATCATCTCTCTCCGCTTTACCATACCCCTACTCGTTTTACCCATCGCTCTTTATGTTCTTTATTTGCTTTGGCAGGGCAGGGGAGCGAACATTCCCATGTCCAAGCTAGGGGTAATTCACGAAGTCAATATGGGGGGTACGCCACGGGACATTTTAGTTTTGCCCACCTCCGATGTGTACGTGATCGATTACGCGGGCGGTTTTAACCACACCACTAGATTGGCTGAGAAACCAGTCGTCGTAGTAGGTACTTACCATGCCACATCCAATGTCTTGAGCGTAGAAAGTCTCACTCCCTACAGTCAGCTCGATTTGCCCCAAACTCCTGCAACACTCAGTCCGCCTCGCTCTGTTTGGGATAATATTTGGCAGTTCATTGCTCAGTTTAGATAATCCTCTTATGTATAACATCAAATACCTCATAGATATAGATACTTACATCGATCATCAGTTATTGACCTGAAGAAATTAAATGGTTACGACTTTTGGGAGGTCAGAATATTGGGTAAAAATAATATAAGAATATTTTGTCTCCAAAAAGGAAATACCGTATACATACTCCACCTTTTTAAGAAAAAATCCAATCATACTAGTAAGAGAGATTTAATTTTCGGCCAAAAACAGGCAATGACTATTGACTAAATATATCTAATAAGATATCATACGTGCATGATAAAAAAACCGCAGAAAGACGACTTAGATAAGACAATTGATAGATTGATGAAAGAACCTGGCTTCCGCAAGATATGGGAAGACGGTGAAGCTGACTATCAGCTCGGACGTCAAATCATCCAAGCCAGAATTGATCACAAAGTATCTCAAAAAGAACTAGCCAAAAGGGCCAATACTACCCAGGCAGTCATCTCTCGTATCGAATCACGCAGTGTCAGTCCCACCCTCCAAATGGCGACCAGGATCGCCAGAGCTCTAGGTAAAACTCTCCAAATCAACTTTGTTTAAGTTAGTGTAAAATGTGGCTATGGAAAAAGGCAAAGAAGTCATCGAGCGCAACGGCCAAATATTCGCCCTCGTTTTCCGCAAAGCTCATCGTCCTGACGGTGTCAATTTTTTAACCCCCGACGACTATACCTTGCAGGTCGGTATGATTGGGCATCCCTCAGGTAAGCGAATCCGCGATCACGTCCACAACCCACACATCCATTACAAAGTAGATACTACCCAAGAGTTTTTGTACGTCGAAAAAGGCAAGATCAAAGCCACCATCTACGATTACGGCTGGAATATTTTGCAGGAAGTTATGCTGGAGCAGGGAGACATTCTCCTCCAGGTATCGGGCGGTCATGGTTTTGAAGTCCTCGAGCAATGTTATTTGATTGAAGTCAAGCAAGGGCCATTCCCCGGTGACAAACTGATGAAATTTTATCGGGAAGATCCCCCTATCGCCCTATGATACCCGTCAACGCCCCCGTCATTACCCCAGAATCAAAGTCCTTGGTCGCCAAAGCACTCGAAGAGGGTTGGATCTCCTCTGCCGGACCCTACCTCAGCGAATTCGAGCACGAATTTGCAGAGTATCTGGGAGTCAAACACGCCATCACGGTCAATACCGGTACTGCTGCGCTCCACATTGCCTTACTGGCGGCCGGGATTGGCGAGGGGGACGAAGTCATCGTACCGGCATTTACCATGGCCGCCTCATGGATGGCGGTCATGCATACCGGGGCCACTCCCATTTTTGTCGATGTCGAGCCGGATATCTACACGATTGACCCTGCTCTCATCGAGGCCGCAATTACTGCTAAAACCAAAGCCATCATGCCAGTGCATATCTACGGTCATCCCGCCGATATGGATCCCATTTTGGCGATCGCCAAAAAACACGACCTGGTAGTCATCGAAGACGCCGCCGAAGCTCACGGGGCTACCTACAAAGGCAAACTGACTGGATCTATCGGAGACGTGAATGCCTTTAGTTTTTACGCCAACAAAATAATTACCACCGGCGAGGGTGGCATGGTGACAACCGACAATGATCAGATGGCGGAACTTGCGGGGAGGATGAAAGATTTAGCCCACAGTACAGCCAAGCGCTTTATCCACGACGCCCTCGGCTACAACTACCGCATGACCAGCATGCAGGCAGCCCTCGGCAGCGGTCAGCTCCAGCACATCGGCGAATTTCTCGCCACCAAACAGCATATGGCCAAACTTTACCTAGCAGGATTAAAAGATATTCCTGGAATCACCCTCCCTACTACAAGAAATTGGGCGACTCACGTGTACTGGATGTACGCCATCCTGATTGACGAGTCCAAATTTGGCTGCAATAAAGATGAGTTTCGCGCCAAATTACTGTCCAAAGGGATCGATACCCGCGATTTCTTTTATGCTCCCAGCACCCAGCCAGCCCTCACCGATAAAGGCTTGGGAGGTGGGTCATTCCCGGTCACACAGAGGATTGCCAGGGACGGCTGCTACCTGCCATCTGGCTTGGCTATCACCGATGACCAAATAGGGACTGTCTGTGAGACAATAAGAGCTGTATGTCCCAACTTGTAAAATCGACGGGGTTATTATCCATTTTTGTGCTTGGGTCTGGTAATGTTATTGGCACGGTCGCCTCCGCCATTGCCCTTATTCTTTTTTCGCGCTATATGGGGCCGACGGAGTTTGGACTATTTTCCGCTGCTTTTGCGGCCATGCAAATTGTGGTACGACTCTCCGACCTGGGTACCAACATGGCCGTTGAACGGGCCGTGGCGAGAGTGCACGATCAAAGCGGAGACTTGGCTGACAGGCTCATGCGAGTCGCGCTTTGGTTCAAACTGGCTAGCTTTACTCTCGCCATTACCTCAGCCTGGATACTAGCCCCCTGGATCAGTCACACTTTGCTCCATTTCGAGAACATTAGTTTAATCCGTTTGGCCTTTGTCCTTTCACTTGGCACGGTCTTCTTTGAGTATTCTACGGCCCTCATGCAATCAACTCACCGCTTTGCCCTGGTGGCTCGGATTACTATTGCCCAAGCACTGGGCAAACTTATCTTTGGGTTGATTTTGATTTGGCAGGGAGTGCTGCACGCCACGAGCGCGCTTTTGATTTATGGTCTCCTGCCAGGCATTGGTGCTTTACTAGGATGGAATCGGCAGATCCTCTCTTCATTTAGGCTCCCAAATACCTGGAAAAAAGACCTGCGGATTATTCTGAGTGTTGCCAAATGGACTAGCATTGCGGCCATCGCTGCTACTCTCGCCGACAACGTTGATACGCTCATAGTCCAGTCTTTTATGCGCAGCTACGATACCGGGATTTGGTCTGGAGCCGCTCGCATTGCCACTTTTGCCAGCGTGATTGGTTGGTCGATCGGCTCGGTTCTCAGTGTCCGGGTGGCGCGGTACAGTGATCCCAAACATCTCAGAGAATATATGTCCAAAGCTTGGCGGCTGTCACTCTTAGTTTTGTTTGTGCTCATTTGTACCATTCCCTTTGCGGGTCTCGCCATTAACTTGACCATTGGGCCGGCTTATCTCTCTGGTACATTCCCGCTCCAATTATTGTTGCTCGCCACCGGTATCAGCGGAGCGACCTCACCCTATATCGCGCTTTTCTATTTATTCGATAAACCTCAGTACTATGCCATTACAGGGATTATCCAAACCGTTGTGTTAATTGTGGGAGATCTCTTATTTATTCCGCAGTATGGACTGGTCGGGGCTGCTATGGTAAGGATTGTCGTCCGCCTCACAGTTACCACCTTTACTCTTTTATACGTGCGCCAAACTTACCTAGAGTTTCTGGGTCATAAAAGGCTATGACAGCTACCCAAATCACGGCTCACATGATCGTCAAAAACGAAGATCAATGGGTATGGTTTGCGATCCAATCGATCCTTCCGTACGTAGATAAGTTTCTCATTACCGATACTGGTTCTACCGACCATACCGTGGCAGTGATTAAATCTATCAAGTCTTCTAAAATCCAACTCACTCAAACAACTGCCAATACACCAGCAGAGGTCACAGCGATCAGATCACAGCAGCTCGACCTCACGACTACATCATGGATTTGGATTGTCGACGGTGACGAAGTTTATCCCGATAATACTGCCAAGGAATGTCTTGCCGCCATCAAATCCGATCGCTATGAAGGTATTGTGGTTCGTCGGTTTGATCTCCTGGGTGATGTTTATCACCGCCAAATCGAATCAGTTGGGAGTTACAATTTGTTTGGTCATCACGGTCACCTACTCGTCAGACTAGTCAACAAAACTAAAATCAAAGGACTGGCTTACCAGGGAGATTACCCAAACGAAGGATTTTACGATGGACAGGGTTATTCTATTTTGAGCCATGATCCAAAAGAATGGTATATCACTCAGACCTATCTCTATCACGCCATGTATTTAAAACGCTCGAGTATGGGTGGTAATCTGCCCATGTTCAATCGCAGTAAATACAAAATTGAGCGGGGGATAAATATTGAGGGTTCACTGCCCGAAGTTTTTAAACTTCCTCGACCTGATTTGGTTCCAGATCCTCTGGTTCATCGCAGTATGCTATATGAAGCTTTAGCCTATATTATTACACCAATCAAACAAACAAAAAGATTTCTTTCGTCTAAAATCTTGAATCTTAATTCTAAAAAATTATGAGAATAATTTTTTTGCACATGACCATGGGACTTATCGAAAGAGGTAGCGAGGTCGTGGTCGATCAACTCGCCAGTGAACTATCCAAACATCACGACGTCCTCATGATCCAATCAGGCCCTGTATCGCCCAAGCCCTACTTAGTCAAACGAGTTAACCCACTTAGTCAAATCCCGCCCTCTGCCCCCCGCAATATGTGGGAGAAATTACTTTTTCGTCTCCACGTCGACCAGGAGAGTGGGTTGGTCGCCCAGTTTACCCAGTCCTCCATTCCCCAGCTGGCTCTATTTAAGCCCGACATTATCGTAGCCATTAACGGTCCACTCCAAGTTCGTATCCTGCAGGGCCAGGCCCTGCAGGCCAAGATAATCACTTTTGGCCATGCCGGTATTGGTCATCACGACAAATCTAGCCTGCGCGCCATACCAGATTTATTCGTTGCTCTGACACCAGATGCAGAGGTGTGGGCTCGTGGGATCGCTCCCTCATCCACCAAAGTCGTCTATATCCCCAATCCGTTCGATCCAACACCTTTCCGAGGCAAGCATAAACCCCTTACTGGACTCCCGTCCCCCGTCGTTCTCACTGTTTCCGCCCTTTCCAAATACAAAAATGTGGATTCGGTGATTGCCGCCACTTCCCAGCTGTCAGTATCACTCTGTTTAGTGGGGGACGGGGAAGAGCAGGGTCATATTGCCAGGCAACTCAGTCACTATCCCGGTGAGTTCAAATGGATCAAACAAGTCGAACATAGCGAGATAGCTGATTACTATCGCGGCAGTGATATCTTTTGTTTTGTACCAGATCCTCAAGAAGCATTTGGGATGGTGTACCTTGAAGCGATGGCTGCCGGTCTCCCCATCGTGGCCTCAGACGACCCCATCCGTCGTGACATCATCGGCAACCAGGGTATCTATGTCGATCCGCACAATATCACAGCCATCGTCGAGGGGATCAAGCAAGCTCACTCACTCAGCAAAATCGACTATGGCGCACAGCTCAAACCATACGCGTTAAAATCAGTGGTCAAACAAATTAGTCAGGAGTTTCATGACCTCATCAAATAAATTAGTTGCTTCTGCTATCCTCGCGGCTTACAACTCAGAGTCAACGATTCAAGCCTGTCTAGAGTCTTTACTTATGCAGTCCGTCCCAATCGAAGTCATCGTCGTCGACGATGGTAGTACCGATACTACGATAATTCGAATTATCGAAGTAATGGGTGATCGCAAATATACTTTAATTAAACAAAACCATGGCGGTCCGGCCCTCGCCCGCAACTTGGGTGCTAGTCATGCGCAATCAGACATCCTATTATTTGTCGATGCCGACATGGTTTTTGATAAAGATTATGTTAAAGATTTAATCCAGCCAATTCAGTCAAAGAAAGCGATCGGGACATATACCATGGAAGAGCGAGTAGCCAATTGGGACAACGTCTGGGCGCGCTGTCTCAATATTGAAGAGGGGTGGGAAGACAAAAAAAGGTTTCCACCGAACCTGCCTGCGCAGGCAGGCCCTCCCACGTACGGCACCGATTTTCGCGCCATCCTCAAATCCGAATTTGACAGGGTAGGGGGGTTCGATAACATCGGCTATACCGATACCTGGAGCTTGTTTAATAAGCTCGGCGTGCGCCCACTGGCCACCCGCGCTATCTGTTACCACCACAATCCCGGTACGCTCGGAGCCGTCTTCCGCCAGGCTCGCTGGTCTGCCAAGCGGCCATACAAATACGGACTCCTTGGTAGCTTCTACGCCCTCACCCGCACGTCCATGCCCATTTCGCTAGTCCTAGGAATGATCAAATCTCCCAATGAGCCTCTCTTCTTAATTTATAAAATAATCTACGATTTCGGTCGCTTTGTTGGGATTACCGAGATGTTGTTAACTGGAAAACTATCAAAATAATTAGTGGCGCACTAGTTATAAGTTTCGTCACCTATAATCTTCTTGAGGTATTTAATGGGTACACTTAATTTTTCAAGCCCTTTTTCATTTCTAATAGTTTTACCGATATTTCTAACCACTCTTTTTCTTGTACTATCTTCTATAGAAAAAGTTCTTAGCTCATATAATATTACCAACAGATCAGTTAAGTTCATCTCAGATAAGCGAATTTCTACATTTTCTCTAGTGATCCTATCCGCACCGATTCGTTGTTTTGCCTGATCTGAAAAAAGTTCAATTTGCTCTTCATGTATATTCTTTGGTGAATCCCAGCTACCACTAAATAAAGTACCTTGCAAACCTACCACAAAATTATATATTTCTTTTGAATCTGACTTTAGCATCGCCATTCCGATTGCATCCCCCATAATCCAGAACAATAATGGGTCGAGATCTTCGCAAGAATTTGATAATCCAGCAACCAACTCTTCATTATGCAAAGACTGTTTTAATTGTGCTTTCGCTTCCCTAAGATCTAAACTCATGTCCTATATTATATCATTCACTGACCAAATCTCAATCTCGCAGCCTCCTTGGTGTACTCTACCGCCATCTTGAGCAGTTTCGATTTTGACTGTCCTCCCAGCCTGGCCTGGTAGGTAGTTGGCACCTCGATCATTTTCCATCCGGCCTGGGCGGCATAAAATACAAGTCTCAAATGGTAATCACCATAGCCGTAGTAAATTCGCGCTAACCCAAGCTGTTCTAAGTCAGTTTTACGGACAGCGTAATAACCACTGGTGTTGTCCCAGATAGGCAGCCCAAACAATCTAAACATGCCGTTAAACAGGAAAGTCGGCAGCATCCGCCACCCAGACATACCACCATTACCCTTAAACCTCGAGGCGATCACTAGTCGTCGTTCTCCAGTCAAATGCTTGAGCATATTGGGCATATCCTCGGGATCATGGTTGCCATCGGCATCCATCCCAATTATGATATTGCCTTTAGCTTTCCTTACTCCGTCCCCAATCGATAGGCCCAAACCGTGGTTGGATTTGCGCACGAGCACTTTGATATTGGGATTTTTTTTACCCGCTGCTCTCACCACTTCGGCAGTACCATCGGGAGAGTCATCATCTACCACCAGCACTTCATGTTTGTATCCAGCTTTGCTCAGCACTTTGGATACGTGCTGGGCGTGGGGAACTATCGCTTCGCGCTCGTTAAAGGTGGGTAAAATGACCGAAACAAAATCCATATAAATGCTCCTATTCCCAGCAATGTTATCAGATTAGAGACTCGCTGCACAGGGGGGGTCGTAAACTTAATTTCCAAAGTGGAGTCGCCGCGCGGTACTTCACAGATTATTAGACCCGAATCATCGATGTGACTCAAAGTTCTCTTCGAAACTTGGCAGTTGTCCGGTATATTCCAGCCCGGGAAATACGCTGTATTAATCCGCACCTTGCCGCCGGTCTCAGTCAGTACTTGATATTTCTGCCTATTGGATTGGTTATTGATTGTGGCGATCTCACCACTCCCTTCTACAAACTCCGCTCTCAGCCAAAATGGCGCACTATCTCGGGTCACGCGCGTGAGCGGTGCATACTCACCGTAGCTGTCTCCTGTCTCTCGCGCAAAAAAAGTTGTATCTTTATCGCTGCTCCAATAAGTATTGGTATGTGCCATCGGCAGTGACGACCCCAAGAGAATCAGTGTGATTAATGCAGCTAGTCCCCACTGGAATCTAGCATCTAGAATCTTGCTACTTAGCATCGCCCCCATCCATGCTGCGGCAAATACCAAACACAGCAAAAGTCTCCAAGGGAAATCAATAATCTGTCCCAGGAACAATTTATAGATCGGTAGACTGATCGGGAGGATTAGCAACAGGCTCAGCCAGGATGCTGTGCTCAAATATCCGATCAATTTATCTTTCCTAACTATCGCCCAAATACTCCCACCTATCAGTATTATCCAGGCTACGAATCCTAGGGAAAACGACATTCCGTCATTTGTACCCGGCAGTGAGACTCCGTATCCCCACGGTGAGGATATCAACTGATTGAGTGTCGGAAACATCAGCAGAGTATCTGACAGACTCGGATCGTAATACGTATATTTAGTCAGCGCGATCGTAGGCAGCAAATTGAACATGGCGATAGCCAAAGCCACAAAATATGGACCAAAGAAATATTTCAGTTTAGCCGTCAAACTATGACTGCCCCCAAACATCAAAGTATAGCCCAAGAAAAACGCCGAAAAAGTAGCAGCCGCCACGGGGTGAGTCAAAAACAACCCGGCCCAACCCAAAACCATGATAGGTGTCGATTTGTGCAAAAAACCGTAGATCAAAAGGGGAGGAAAAATAAAAGAGATGGATTCACCCAGTGCTCCCCGCACAAAGATATCTACAAACCGGTAGGGTGCGAGCGTATAGATCATGGCTCCAACCCAGGCCGCCAGGTGGCCATACTTACCCACGAGCGCCAGATACATCAGTATCCCGGACACAACAAAAGATAGTCCAAGGACTGCTTTGTAACTGTCAAAAACTGACAGTCCCATCCTGACCAAGCCTTCTGTCATAAAATAGGGGAGCTGGTAGTTGAGCATCATCACTGGCGAGCCGATCCCACCCAGCATTTCCTTTGCCCACATCGGCGGGAACTGTCCGTCTTCTAGGGCAGTGTGAAAGGCAATCATGCGCGAAATATGCGGGTTGCTATCGTGCAGCATTGGGAGTCCAGGTCTCGCCAGGTCCCGCATAAAGAAACTCAAAATAAGGAGGATAGCCAGAGCCACAAACGATCTCACGATATGTTTCATAACTCAATACTACACTGGCCTGGTACAATTGTGGTATGGGTTATATCCTGGCTTTAGCCTTATTTCTTCGCCTAGTGCTCATCAACCAGTCATTGTGGTTGGACGAGGCTATCCAGGCTCTAGCACTCATGGGTCGGATGGGCCCGCTCCTCTCGTACGCCCTGGCCGATTATCAGCCGCCGCTCTACCATTTCCTTGGCTACGCCACCACTCAGCTGTTTGGTTATAGCGAGCTTGTCCTCCGCTTACCCTCGCTGCTTGCCGGAGTATTAACCGTTTATTTTGTGGCCAAAATCGGGGAGTTGGTTGGCAGCCGCAAAGTAGGCCTCATCGCTGGGCTCCTTGCCGCCACCAATCCTCTCCTTATTTACTACTCCCAAGAGGGACGCACCTATGCTCTGACGGCTTTCCTGGTCACGGCCAGCTTCTACTACTTTATTCAATTAGTTAAAGACAAAAATGCATCTAAACTAGCATCTATCTCCTATCTTCTATTTACTACCGCATTTCTCTGGACGTCGTATCTCTCTTGGTTCGCTCTCCTCGCGCAAGGGATTTATGTCATTTGGCAAAAGCGCTCTGATCTACTCACCATCCAAATAGGCTCTGCCCTTACACTGCTATTTTGGCTCCCTTCATTTATCGCTTCTTTGGACATCGGCCGCTCGACTATGACCAGTAGTCCTGAGTGGAGCCAAGTGGTCGGCGGTCTGACCTGGAAATCACTGCCACTCACTTGGGTCAAATTCAATATCGGTCGGATTGGTTTTGACAACAAATGGCTCTACGCTGCGCTCGTCGCCGTTATGGCGGTTTTACATCTCCATATTTTGCGCCGACTCAACTATAAAAAATATCTTATATTGCTCATGTGGGCAGTCTTCCCCGTTATTTTGGGGTTGATCACAGCCGGAGTAATACCGGTATACTCCTATTTCCGCGTCCTCTTTGTTTTGCCCGCCTACCTATTGCTCCTCGCAATCGGCTCTGAGCATGCATCTACCAAATTCGCTAGTATGTTAGTCGTTATTCAGTTAGTATGTTTGGTAATCTTCTGGTTTTCTCCCCGCTATCACCGGGAAGATTGGCGGGCCCTGGTTCAAGATTTACCAGTTGGGGCATCATTGGCGATGCCCTCTCGTGCACAATCTGCCCCGTTACTCTATTACTCAATTACTCGACCAATCATCGAGCCCAGTCACGAGGATTTAAGTGGTGCGCGGGTATACTATATCCGCTACGCCGAGGATCTCTTTGATGTGCACAGGCTCGGTCGGGCAAACTTTGAGCGTTCTGGGTATACTATTAGCAAGCAGCAGGTTTACTCGGGCATCCAGGTAGATATATATGAGCAATAAGTCATGAAAATCGCGATCGACGTTTCTCAGATGTGTTACGAAGGGACTGGGGTAGCCAGATATGTGAAGGGTTTAACCGAAGCATTATTAAACTCAAATTCACCTCACGAATTTGTGCTCTATGCCGGCACGCTCCGCCAGCGTGCATTTTTTACGCGGCTCAGTCAGACCTCACCCTGGGACAAAGCTACCTGGAAGATTTTCCCGCTTCCGCCTAAACTAGCCGGTTATGCCTTAAACGATACCTCGATTCCGTTTGAGCTCTTAACCGGCGCGGTCGATTTGGTACACGCATCGGATTGGAGCCAGCCCAGTGCCAAAGCCAAAATTGTCACGACCGTTCACGACCTAGTATTTGTCAAATATCCCGAGACCGTTGACTCGCTCATCCTGGGAACCCAAACTAGACGGCTCAAAAAGATTGTCAGTTCCGACACTCATATTATCGCAGATTCAATGAGTACAAAAAATGATCTAGTGGAAATATACAATCTCTCACCGCTGCGCATTGACGTAGTTTATCCAGGTGTATCTCCACAATATTTGTCTCAATCGAAGGAAGAAATAGATCGAGTGAAAACTAAATATAAGTTACCAGAAAAATATATTCTCTCATTAGGTACTCAAGAACCTCGCAAAAATATTGACCGTTTAGCCGAAGCCGCCAAAGGTCAGGAGCTGCCGCTTGTCATTGTGGGCAAGCACGGCTGGGGTGTACCCGACACACCCGGTGTGAAGGGCTCCCACACACCGGGTGTGATTGCGTTAGGTTTTGTCCCCGAGTCTGACTTACCCGGGCTCTATAGCGGCGCCAGTGTCTTTGCTTTCCCCTCACTTTATGAAGGCTTTGGTTTCCCCGTGCTCGAAGCCATGGCCTGTGGTACGCCGGTCGTCACCTCGAGTCTCTCATCTCTCCCCGAAATTGCGGGCGAAGCCGCTATTCTCGTCAATCCACTCGACATCGACTCTATCAGACTAGGCATCACCACCGCCCTTGCCAGCCATGCCACTCTCAAAGTTCGTGGGCTCAAGCAAGCCAGTCAATTTACCTGGGAATCAACCGCAAAAAATATCTTGGAGGTCTATGAAAAGATTGCAAATCGGCATTGACATCAACGAAGCCAACGCCAGTAATAGGGTCGGGACTGGGCAGTATTGTTTCCATATTCTCAAACATTTGTACAAGGGTACCGAGATCGACTTTACCCTTTATCACCGTGATCCCTTGCAGGGCGATCTCCCCGCCGAATCTGATCATTGGCAATATCAGCAGGTAGGTCCTACCAAAGCTTGGATTCGTTTTGGCCTACCGATCTATCTCATGACTCATGCCAAAAACGACGTATTTTGGTCTCCCGCTCACTATATGCCTACATATGTTGGCAGCCCGAGCGTAGTGACGATTCATGATTTAGCTTACGAATATTTCCCCGACCTTTTTCTACCAAGCGATCTCTACAAACTCAAGCACTGGACGCGCGCAGCCGTGAATCATGCCACCTCGGTTATTGCCGTTTCGGAGGCGACCAAAAAAGATTTAATGACTATTTATGAAGTCCCAGAAAATAAAATCTCTGTCGTCCACAATGGTTACGACTCCGATATTTTCAACGTGAGTCCAAAAATATCCTCGCAACTACTTTCCAACTATCGTCTGGAGTCTAAAAACTATCTTCTATTTCTAGGTACCATCCAGCCCCGCAAAAACGCGATCAAGCTGGTTCAGGCGTTTCACCTCCTCAAGCAATCGGGCTACAAAGGCAAGCTCGTCATTGCCGGCAAAATAGGCTGGCTCGCCGACGATACGCTCGATGTAATCAAAAATTCACCGGAATTCAAAGATATTGTGCTCACTGGGTATGTCAGCGACGAAGCCCGCAAAACTCTCTACACTTACGCCGATGTCTACGTTTTGCCTTCACTTTACGAAGGTTTTGGTGTCCCAGCCATTGAGGCCATGGGGTGTGGCGCCCCGGTAGCCGTCGCGAGCAACTCCTCGCTGCCCGAAGTGGTCGGCGACGCTGGCGTGCTCTTCAACGCCAGTGATCCGGCCGACATTGCCCGGGCCATCACCGAGATCAGGGGGGATCGGGAGCAATGGGTCAAAAAATCCCTCGCGCGCGCCAAACATTTCTCCTGGGACAAATGTGCCGCCGAAACACTCAAGATTCTCAAAATGACTGCCGCTAGAGGACACCAAAAATGATCTCCTGTACCTTTGAAAATGGTAATCTAGCCAGTCCAGGATTACGTCACGTTACGGTCAACGCCATTGTCATCAAAGATGGCCTAGTGCTCATGGGATTACGTGCTCCAGTCAAAGGTTTGACCATGCTGGAATCCGGCAAATGGGCGCTGCTTGGCGGGTTCTTTGGGTTTGGAGAAAAACTCGAGACCGCAGTTAAACGCGAAGTTATGGAAGAGAGCGGCTGGGAAATAACCAATCTGCGTCTATTCCGCATTAATGACAATCCAGATCGTCCCAAGGAGGATCGGCAAAATGTAGATATGATTTTTATTGCCGATGCAGTCAAGCAAATCGGGACAAATGACGCCGAGATCTCACGACTTCAATGGTTCCCGCTCGACGATTTACCGCCCATGGACCAAATTGCCTTTGATCACGGTGAGGATTTAGCACTCTATATCGATCACCTCAGATCGCCCCGCCCGTTGCCGATTCTGGGTTAACCGAATGAAAAAATATCTCTTCTTTTTCGCCCTCTCCCTCTCTCTTTTTCTCGTTCACGCCATCTACACACGTCACGCCCTCTACGGCGACGGCAATGGTTACTATGTGACCAGCCTCAGTCTCTTGACTGAGGGGACCTTCAAAGCCGATCCAGTCATCAATTATCTCCAAAATTTCCCGGGTCGGGACTATGTTTTTTCTCGGGTATTCTGGGATCCTGCCCACAATCCTTACTCCGTCGGTACGAGCTTGGCCTGGCTTCCTGCCCTGGCACTCACATCGGTCTTCAGTGGCAATCCCTTTGATCTCTGGCACGAGCTCGCCCCGGGTTTGACTGGCATCATCCTCATGCTCGCAGGCCTTTACTTTTTAGAGCAATACCTCCGACATTTCTTTAGCGCTAAATCTGTCTCAGCCACCACTCTCGCGTTGTTTTTTGGCTCTAATGTATTTTATTACACTGCGCTCGAGCCAGCGCTCTCTCACCAGCTGGCATTTTTTCTCATTGCCTTTTTGCTCTCCTGGACCTACAACTTTCGGTATTCACCCCTCCGTCTTGTTGCGCTCGGCATCTTGTTTGGGCTCCTGCATATCACGCGGATCTCCGACACTTTGCTGCTCCTCCCCATTTTTCTGCTGCTGAAGTGGGATGTGCCCAAATTGTGGCTGCTGGGACTGGGCATCATTGTCGGGGTTGCGCCCCAAATGGCGGCTCAAGCCTACTATTATGAATCGGTGACCCGCAATTTCTATGTCACGGAGAGCTCCAACCAATGGTCCTTTCGCTTAGTTCATCTGTTTGAATATCTTTTTTCTTATCAAAAAGGTCTGTTTATCTGGTCTCCGCTCTATTTACTGGGCGTGTCTGGCCTCCTCAAAATGAAAAAATATCTCATCCTCGCCACCATCCTAGCCCTCTGGCTGCTGGGGTCTTTTTGGTCCGCTCACTCGTCCATGACGGCGGGGTTTGGCCAGCGGCTCGCCTTTGCGGCAGTACCCTATTTTGGGATCGGCATTGCCTATCTCTACGACCGTCTTACACCAGCAGAGCGGCACCTCATGACTGGATTATTTGTGGGTTGGAACACCTTCCTTCTCTACGGGTTTTACATCCTCAAATGGAAAAATCTGTCGTAAACCGTACAGTTGACAAGGTTTTGCCAATGGATTAACTTATACCTATATGGATACCAGTATGAATTATGAAAGTAGTGGATATAGCAAAAAACCACCCTGGTTTTGGCTCCTCGTTTATCTAGTAGTTGGCGGGGCAGTATATGCAGGCTACTATTACTACGCCGGATACCAAAAAACTCCAGATACCATGATGTATGCTAGCCCAGCCCCCGCGGACTCATCCACCTCCGTAACTGGGAGTGCCGCGCCAGCCGCCATGACCGCTGAGGGTGCCACTGAGTTCAAAATTGCCATCACCGACACCGGCTATTCCCCCTCACTCCTGAGCATCAAGGTTGGCGATACGATCACCTGGACCAGTAGCGCTGCCAAACCCAGCAACGTCAGTTCCGACCCTCATCCCAGTCACACCGACTATGCCCCCCTCAACTTGGGTATGTTCAAACCGGGGGAGAGTCAGACCCTCACTTTTGACAAGGCTGGAACTTATAAATATCACAATCACCTAAACTCTACCCAAACCGGCACCATCATTGTCAAATAAGCTCTCTGACTAGTACAATGTGCGTATGGACTTTCCCCTACGCGATAAACACGGCAAATCATACACCTGGAGTCAAGCCTTCACCCAGAAGTTTTTACCCAGGCTGGAGAGTTATGCTCTCGATTTTGGACTCATGTTGTTACACCTGACAACCTATATTCCCTCGCACACTATCCGCAACGGTATTTGGCGCGCCTTCGGACTGCACCTCGGCCAGCACAGCACCCTCCACACCGGGGTGAGAGTTTTTGATCCACGCCAGATCAAAATCGGCGAAGGAACTATTGTCGGCTACGCCACCTTCATCGATGGGCGGGAGCCGGTCACAATCGGGAATCACACCGACATTGCCTCGCAGGTCATGATTTACAGCCAAGAACACGACTTGTCTTCGCCAGATTTTGTCGCCCAAGGCGCGCCAGTTACCATCGGGGATTACGTCTTTATTGGTCCGCGCGCCATTATCCTGCCTGGAGTAACAATTGGAGACGGTGCCGTCGTGGCGGCCGGGGCAGTGGTGACCAAAGACGTGGCACCAAACTCCATTGTGGGTGGCGTCCCAGCTAAACTCATCGGTGAGCGTGGACTCAAAAATCCAAAATATCGTCTTGGCCGCTTCAAATTATTTCAATAGTTATTTGAGAATTTGAGAATTTATGATTTGAGATTATGCATAAACCCTTCGTCTCTGTCATAATCGTTTCCTACAATACTCGTGATCTAACTTTAACTTGTCTCAAACACGTTTTTGCCACCACCGGATTCAAATCAGAAGAATTAGAGGTCATTGTGGTGGACAATCACTCCAGCGACGGCACCGTGGCTGCCATCAAGTCAAAGTATCCGCAGGTCAAAATAGTCGCTAGTCGTGCCAATCTCGGGTTTGGTGCCGGCAACAATCTCGGGGCTAAACAAGCCCAGGGGGAGTATCTGCTCTTACTCAATACCGATGCTTATTTATCGGCCACTACTCTCTCGAGCTTAGTTAAAACTATCCAGTCAAACGATCAAATCTCGGCTGTTGGGCCAGGGTTTCACTACGAGGACGGCAGTTTCCAGCAATCGGCCGGCTATTTCCCTACCCCCTGGGCCGTTGTGGGATGGATGTGGGGCTTTGACAAACTGCCCCTTATCAAGTATCTCTTTGCTTCTCCCTACCACTTGTACGACGCACGTTGGTATACCCATTCCCGTCCAGTCGATTGGCTCATGGGAGCCTGCGTATTGCTCAAGCGTGCCGATTTCCTTCGGGTTGGCGGCTTTGACGAAAGTATTTTCATGTACGCCGAAGAGATCGAGCTCTTCCAAAGACTGGCCGAGACAACCGGTCGGTCAGCCTATTTTGTCTCTGCCTCATCAATTGTTCATCTCGGCAGCGCCAGCACCAAAAAATCTTCCGCCACTCGTCTCTTAAACGAACTCAAGGGGATAGAATATATCTATCGCAAGCACTCGCCAGCTCTATTATGGATTATCCGCATCATCATCTATACTGGAGTAACAATGCGGATAGCGATCTTTAGCCTGATCCCTAGCCGCAGGCAGGCAGTGTTAGAATACAAAAAATATTTTATAGCTAGATCATGAAAAAAATACTCAAGTGGCTAGACCAAAACATCCTGACGCTCCTCACCGGCATTTTAATCGTCGTGATCCCGCTCTACCCCAAGATTCCTTTGTCCGACTTGATCGAGGGGTACATTGTGCGCCTCCGTCTCGAAGACATCCTCATCCTATTCACTTGTTTAGTCTGGGGAGTCCAGCTCATGCGGCGCAAAATCAAGTTTCCCAGTACTTTGGTAGCGAAGTTGATCATGATCTACTTGGGCGTGGCGGTTTTATCCTCACTGAGTGCCATTTTCCTGACCAAAACAGTGCCGCTTTTTCCTGAGCATTTATTTAAACTGGCTCTCCATCTTTTCCGCCGGTTCGAGTATTTCTCGCTATTCTTTATTGCTTATAGCGGTGTCCGTAATCGTCGCGATCTGATCAATTTACTCAAAACTGGTTTTATTACCCTGGTTCTTGTCGTGCTCTATGGCTTTGGTCAAAAATACCTCTACTGGCCAGCATTCTCGACCATGAATCGGGAGTTTAGCAAAGGGATTCGGCTCTATCTTTCTCCGACCTCTCGCGTAATGAGTACCTTTGGCGGACACTACGACTATGGTGCCTACCTCATGATGCTGCTGTCTTTCCTGGTTTCTTCAATTTGGTTGGTCAAACGCCAGGCTGTCAAAATCGGCTTGGCTGTCGTAGCCCTTATGGCCTACTGGTCATTTATTTTGACAGCTTCCCGTACTTCCTTTATTGGCTATCTAGTTGGGATCACAGCCATCGCTTTAATCTTGGTCAAGTTCCGCGGGTTCAAGTGGAGTCTCAAACAGTGGTTTTTGACCATGGCTGTTTCCATGGTTATTATGATTTTCTTTGGCGATTTATCCGCACGCTTTTATCAATTTATCAATTCCGCGCAAAGGATCCACCAGTTTATTCCCTGGATGGAAACAGGGAAAATTGAAGAAAAAATCTTTGAGGTCAAAGATCGCTGGTATGCTCTCCAAGCATGGCAAAGAAATTGGTTCAACCCCGCTAAACCCAAGCCTCCCCAAAACGCAATTTCTACCGACGAGCTTGCCATTGTTGCCGTACCCTCAGATATCCCGCCTTCTCCCGTCAAACCTTTACCCCCCGATGTCACTGCTGAGGAAGATGCCAACCGCGTGACAGTCTCTACCGCCAGCGGTACGACCACCAAAACTACCGGCGGTGGCTATAGCGAAAACGCGCTCAAATACGGTCTCTCAGTGGCCATCCGTTTGGACGCCCTCTGGCCTCGCGCCATCGCAGGGTTCAAACGCAATCCGCTCTTGGGCACAGGGTATTCCACTCTCACCAAAACTTTCAACGACGAGTTTACCCAGGCAGAGTCGACCGACAATGATTATTTGCGCATGCTTGGCGAGACGGGATTACTTGGTACCCTCTCATTCCTCTCCATTCTTGCCGTCCTGCTGTACTTGGTTTATGGCCAACTCAAGCGGACCTCCTCGCCGCTGTATCAAATCATCTACCTTGGCGCCATCGGCGCGATCGTCGGTCTCCTCGTCAACGCCACGTATATTGACGTCTTTGAATCCAGTAAAGTCGCCTACACACTCTGGATTTTGGCCGCTTTAGTGGTGCGAGCCACACAGATCGAGGATACCCATGTGGAAAAAGCTTGAAATCCTCCTTGTCATTAGTTTGTTGGCCATTGGTATATTGGTACGTTTATACCGCCTCAATGCCCCCCTCGCCGATTGGCATAGTTGGCGCCAAGCCGACACCGCTGCGGTCGCGCGCAATTTTGTCAAAGATGGCTTTAGCCTCCTCTATCCTCAGTCCGATAGTTTGCTGGCGCTCAACGAGCACAATCTTGCGAACCCCAACCGCTACTTTATCAACGAATTCCCGCTCTACAACGCCGTGGTCGCCTCGTTTTATCGCCAGTTTGGGGTTCACGAGTCCATCGGGCGTCTAGTCAGTATTACCATGTCTATCCTGGGAGCACTTGCGCTCTACGGGATAGTTCGTCTGCTGATCGGCAGAGGCACCGCCCTCCTTTCACTGGTCTACTATTTATTGCTGCCATATAATATTTACTACAGCCGGGTATTCATGCCCGATCCTTCATTCGTGGCCCTGTCGATCATCTCGCTTTATTGGTGTGTCCTGTGGGTCAAAACCGAAAAAAATAGCTACGGTATCGCACTCATGTTCACTTTTGCTCTCGCCATGCTCGTCAAACCCTACGCCATCTTTATGAGTATCCCTATGTTTTATTGGGTGATGATTAACTGGGGTACCAAAGCCTTTCGCAAACCACTCGTCTATATCGTGGCGCTTGGATCTTTTATCCCCCTCGCGCTGTGGCGATATCACTTCTCCTTGCATCCCGAGGGGTCTTTTGCCTCGACCTGGCTCCTCAATGGTGATGGCATCCGTTTCAAAGGTGCATTCTTCCGCTGGCTGATTTTTGATCGTCTCAACCGGCTCATTTTTGCCACCGGCGGGTTTGCACTTTTTGTTGCCGGGTTATTCACTTCTCATCTCAAAAAAAATACTTCGCTTTTTTTCGTCTGGACTCTCGCCATTTTGCTTTACATGACCATCTTCGCCAAAGGCAACGTCAACCACGATTATTATCAGCTACCCATCGTCGCCCCAGGTGTAGTCCTAGTTGCCATCGGCTCTTTTTCTCTGCTTGGTATTGCAAAAAGCAAATTGCAATATTTTATTAACTTACTTCTGGTGTCTGGACTCTTAATTCTATCTTTGGCACTTGGCTGGTTCGAGGTCCGTGGTTTCTTTAATATCAACAATCCCGCCATCGTCGAGGCAGGTAAAAAAGTCGACGAAATTACTCCCCAGGATGCCCTGGTGATTGCTCCGTATCAGGGTGATCCCAGCTTCTTGTATCAGACTAATCGTCGAGGCTGGCCGGTCGGGGGTGATGCCGAAATGCGCATGAAACACGGAGCGACTTATTACGTCACCACCAGCAAGGAAGACGAATTTGCCAGACTCAAAAAAGAATACACTCTAGTTTATGAAACCGATCTATATGCCATCGTCCATCTTGTTCCAAACGGGGATACGAATCCATGAAAGTGTTAATGCTCACGCCCTATCTCCCGTACCCCCTAGTATCAGGCGGTCAAATCCGCACCTACAACCTCCTCAAGCACTTATCCAAAAATCACGATATTACCTTGTTTGCTCTCATCAAAGACGAGCGCGAGCGGGAACATCTCTCCGAGCTGCAAAAGTATTGTAAGAAAATCGAGCTGTTCAAACGCACCAAAAATCCTTTTGTGCTCCGCAATATCCTCTTGGCGGGTTTTTCTTCTTATCCTTTCGTCGTCACGCGCAATTTACCGCTCGAAATGAAAAAAGCAGTCGAGAGCGAACTCCAGCACGCCAAGTACGACCTCATTCACGCCGAGACCTTCTACATGATGCCCAATATCCCCAGCACCAACATCCCAATTATTCTGGCCGAGCAAACCATCGAGTATCTTGGCTATCAAGATTATATGAAAAAAGCCAACATCTTCTTGCGTCCCATCCTCGCCATCGACATCGCCAAAATCAAGTATTGGGAGCGCTATTTTTGGAAAAAGGCCGACAAGCTCATCACCATGTCTGCCGAAGACAAGGTTTTTATTGAGCACGAGCTGGGATCCCGTACCAATACCAGTGTCGTCGCCAACGGGGTCGATCTCGACTTTTTCTCTGCGGTCAAAAAGAACTTACCCAAAGACCCCACAGTCTTGTTTGTTGGGACTTTCAAGTGGCTGCCCAACATTGAAGCCGTCGAAGAAATCGTCAAAAAGATCTGGCCGCTCATTTTGCGGGAGCTGCCAAATGCCAAGCTCAAAATTGTGGGTTTTTCCCCTACCGACAGAATCAAGGCGTATGCTAAGGAACCGTCGATCGAAGTCCTCGGTGGTATCGACGACATCCGCAAGGCTTTCTCTACCGCTCACGTCCTCCTGGCCCCCATCCGCAGCGGAAAGGGGACGCGGTACAAAGTATTAGAAGCCATGATCACCGGGACCCCGGTAGTAGCAACCACTTTGGCTGCCGAGGGACTCGACCTCAAAAACGGCATTGACGTACTGATTGCCGATACACCCGACGGATTGTCGCGAGCCACCGTCAAACTCCTCAAAGATACCGCGCTTCAAAATAGGCTCGGGGCTGCCGGGCAAAAGATTGTTCGTCGCGGCTATAGCTGGGATATAATCGCCAAAGAGCTGGACTCGGTTTATAACGAGTTCAATAATTAATTTGAGAATTTGATAATTTGAGATTGGAGAATTATGAGTAAACCCGATATCTCCGTTATTATCGTCAATCACAACGCCAAAGATTTTTTGCGTGAAACCCTTAAATCGGTTTTAGCTCAAGAGGGGATTAGCACCGAGATCATCGTCGTCGACAACGCGTCTTCTGACGATTCCAAGTTGATGGTGGCACAAGAATTTAAATCCGTCATATGGGTAAGTCGTGATACCGCAACCGGCTTCTCGGCTGCCAACAATCTGGGGGTTACTCGCGCCGGTGCCGACACTATTTTGTTCCTCAATCCCGACGTGACTTTCCAAGCGGATCATGATCTCAAACAATGTTACGACAAGTTGTGGAGTGACAAGCGGATTGGAGCCCTCACCGCCAGGGTCAACTTGGCGCTCACTGGCAGTATCGACGAGACCAGCCATCGCGGTTTCCCCACCCCCTGGGCAAGCTTTACCCATTTCAGTGGATTAGCCAAGCTATTCCCCACGACACCACTATTTAATCGCTACACCAAAAGATATCTCGGCTACGCGACCGAGCATGAAATAGATGCCGTTGGGGGCATGTTTATGCTCGTGCGCAAAGAGGTCGGGAACCAGCTTGGCTGGTGGGATGAAGATTATCCCCTTTACGGTGAAGATCTCGATCTCTGTTACCGACTTAAACAGGCAGGATATCGCAATTGGTACTATCCAGCTGTGTCTGTGCTCCACTACAAGGGGATCACGACTGGCATGTCGAGGCAGAGCAGGACGGTTTCCACAGCAGAGCGGAGTACCACCCGCCAGGTCAAACTCTGGTCAATCGAAGCGATGGAGATTTTCTATCGCAAACACTACGCCAACAAGTATCCATTTTTTGTGAGCTGGTTCGTTTATCTTGGGATCAAACTCCTCAAGATCGCTAGACTTAGTCTATAATCAAACTATGAAGATCGCCATCGATGCCAGGTTTTATGGTTCCGGTCACACGGGTCTCGGCCGCTACACCACCAATGTCCTCAAATACCTCCCCAAACACCTGCAAGGTTACACCTTGCAGGTCTTACTTCGCACTGCCGAATATGATCACTTCGAGGGCGGGAACAACGTAGAGAAGGTCTATGCGGATATCCCCCATTATTCTCTGGCAGAACAGCTCAAGCTGCCGAGATTGCTCAAATCTCTGGGGAGTGATCTGCTCTACACTTTTCACTTCAATACTCCCATTTTGTCGGGCATCCCCAAGATAGTGACTGTTCACGATTTGATCAAAACCCACTTTACGGGCAGCGACACGACTACCCGCTCGCCTTGGTTATATGCCCTCAAACGTTTTGGCTACAACCAGGTTATCCAGCGCACCCTAGCAAGCGCGCAAGAGATCATCGTCCCGACCAACTCCGTCAAGAACGACATTTTAGCCAGTTTCGGGGGTCTCAAACCAGAACATATCCACTCTATCCCCGAGGCTCCGGACGAGATTTTCCGCAAAAATTTGAAATTTGAGAATTTAAGATTTGTGATTCCCAACAAATATATTTTATTCGTCGGTAATGTTTATCCCCACAAAAACCTCCCGGTATTACTGGAAGCTCTCAAGCAGTTTCCCGACTACGAGCTAGTTATGGTATCCCAACAATCTCCTTTTTTAGCCAGAGTCCTGGCGCCGTACGACCGCACCCGCATCCACATTCTATCTGGGCTTTCCGACGAAGAATTGGTCTCAGTCTATTGCCACGCCCAGCTGCTTGTCACGCCTTCTCTGATGGAGGGATACGGCCTCGTGGGGCTAGAGTCTCTCATGGTCGGCACACCGGTGATTGCCAGCAATATTCCCGTATATCGCGAGGTGTACGGCGACAAAGTCACTTATTTTGATCCATATTCTGTCGACGATTTAGTGAGCAAAATTAAATCCGTTGTAGCGGTCTCACGCAGTCGCCCGCTGAAATTCCCCCGCACCTGGGACGATGTAGCCAAAGATATTGCGGAGGTGATCAATGCGCGTAGCCATAGTTTATGATCGCCTAAACAAAATAGGGGGTGCCGAGCAGGTTTTGATCGCCTTTCACAAGATGTATCCTGAGGCAGACTGGTATACCAGCGTTTGGGATCCCATCCGTGCGGCCTTTTCCAAAGATTGGCACGTCCATACCTCTTGGCTTAATCGAGTTCCATTCTTGCGTACGCACCACGAGTGGATCCCGTTTCTCATGCCTTTTATTTTTGAATCCTTCGATTTGCGTAGTTACGATTTAGTTATCTCGATCGGCAGCGCCGAATCCAAGGGGGTCATTACTCGCCCTGGGACCAAACATCTATATTATTGCTTGACTCCTACTCGCTATCTCTACTCACACGCTCGCGAATACCTCTCAAATCCTCTCTACCGCTTTGTCGGCAATTACTTGCGTCAATGGGATTTGGTCGCTGCTAGTAGACCAGAAGAAATGATTGCAATAAGTACTCAAGTGAAAAAACGTATAAAAAATATCTACAATCGTGATGCTGCAATAATATTCCCCCCTGTCGATACCACAAAATTCTCTGCAGTCCCACTAAAGTCTAAAGTCTGGAGTCTAGATTCTAATTACTTCCTCGTGGTCTCACGCCTCGTCCCCTACAAAAAAATCGACGTGTTGATCCGCGCTGCCAACCAAGCGAAAGTAAAGCTCAAAATTATTGGGCAGGGGAGCGAATACGGGCGTCTCCTGCAAATAGCTGGTCCGACTGTCGAATTGCTCGGCCACGTCAATGACGCAGAATTACCCAATTACTACCGGCATTGTTTGGCCTACCTCCAGGCCAATGAGGAGGATTTTGGGATCTCCATGTGTGAAGCGTTAGCTGCCGGCAAGCCAGTCATCGCTTATGCTCGGGGTGGTGCGCTCGATATTGTTATTCCAGGCAAGGCGGGGATTTTACTCGAGGAAGCGACGGTGGATTCATTTGCCAAAGCGCTCAAGCAGTTTGATACAATGACTTTCGTGCCCTCAGTTTGTGTAGCCAGCGCGAAGCAGTTTGATCAAAATATTTGGGCGACACAAATGAAGGAGAGGATCAACAGTCTATGTCAGACAAACCAGAAGTAAAAGTACTCATTATGTGTGGTGGTAAAGGCACTCGGATGTGGCCAATTTCCAACATGGCTCACCCCAAACAGTTTGAAAGTATTTTGGGTGATACTTCAATGTTCCGTGAAACAGTTGACCGGGTATTAAAGACTTTTGCCGCCAAAGATATCTATATTGCCACTTCAGGTTTATTTGCTGATCAGATCAAAAATCAAGCCAAAGAAGTGCCAGCCGAAAATTTTATATTTGAACCGGCCATGAGAGACAATCTTGGCGCACTAGGGCTTGCTACTGCCATCATAGAAAAACGACATCCCGGAGCAGTGATGGTCTTGCTTTGGGGTGCCGATCACCTGGTAAAAAAAGTCGATGTCTTTTTAGATGCGCTGAATAAAGCAGCCAGTCTCGCCAGCAGCAATGAAAAAATGATATTAATAGACGCGGTCGCAACTTACCCCAGTGTCCACAATGGTTGGATTGAAATAGGTAAAAAAATCGCTACCCATGCAGGATCAGATGTCTACGAATTTATCCGTCAGGTAGAAAAGCCTGATATAACCAAGGCCCAAGAATTTTATAGTTCGGATAATTATTTGATCCACACCGGTTATATGGCGACCAAAACTAGTCTCCTCCTCAAGTTCTACCGGGAGTACGCCCCAGAAACTTACGCAATTATCGAAAAAATTGCGAACCATGTCGACACCCCCAAATTCCAAAGTGTCTTAGAGGCCGAATATCCCAAATTTGAAAAATTATCTGTCGATTACGGACTGTATGAAAAACTACCTTCTAGCACACAGTGGGAAATGCCCGCCGAGTTTGGCTGGGTCGATGTTGGTACCTGGGAGCTTTTGTATCACGGCCTCGCCAAAGACGAAAACGGCAACGTCGTAATTGGGCAAGCCAGTCTGGTTAACGTCAAAAACTCTTTAATAGTCTCCAAAAAAACGGGCATCATGGGACTGATCGGACTAGATGGGATGATCGTAGTCCAGACGGACGACGACATGTTGGTAGCTCCTCTTGGCCAAGCACCTCTCGTCAAAGATCTTTATGTCATGATTGAGTCTCAACAGTAAATTTATGATGTACTCATACGACACTGGTAAGCGGATTCTAGACCTTCTGGTCGCCAGTTTCTTGATCATTATTTTCTTGCCCATTTGGATTACGGTGCCATTTTTAATTGTTTTGAGCTCTCCGGGCCCGATTGTCTATCGGCACAAGCGAGTCGGCAAGAACGGACGGAGTTTTGATATGTACAAATTCCGCTCTATGGTCATCGGCGCTGACGATATTTTGCACAAGCACGACAAGAAATTACTCAAAAAATTCAAAGCCATGGATTGGAAACTCGAAGCCAAGGATGATCCTCGCATTACACCCCTTGGTAGAATCCTGCGCGCCCTCACGATCGACGAATTCCCTCAGCTATACAACGTGTTAAGAGGTGATATGAGCATGGTCGGCCCCCGTGCCTACCTGGAAAAAGAATTGACTGAGCAGGTCAAGCGCTACCCTGGTACCGCAAGGCTCATGAAAATTGTTCTGACCGCCAAACCAGGTTTGACCGGCCTCTGGCAAGTCTCTGGTCGCAACGAAGTTACGTTTGACAAAAGGGTCGGCCTTGACGCACAATATGTGAGTACTCGCTCACTTTGGAATGATCTCAAAATCTTATGGAAAACACCTCAGGCAATGATCTCGAAATGGTAAGTAGCGAACCCCAAATCGAAGCCGTAGCAGAATCTCTTGAAACTCCCGCCAAAAAGAGATTTTACAAGCGCCCCTGGTTCATTATCCTGGTGTCTATCGTCTTATTACTTACGTCTATTCTCATTTGGCTTGGCCTTGCCGCCAGTGCGACGTACTCCAAGATCCAGCAAACCCAGTCACACGCCACGGCGATGATGAACGCCTTTGAGAGCAGGGATCTGCAAGCCGCCAAATCGGAGCTGCAAAGTACCAAAACCTCACTCGCCGACGCCAAACAGTCATGGGGATCCACCGCGCCTCTGCGCTACGTCCCACTGCTTGGACTCTACCTCAAAGATATCGATCACGTTTTTGTCGCCGGACAAAAGGGCACGGAGATCGGCGACATGATCATTGCGGCCATCGAACCTTACGCCGACATTATGGGGTTCACTGGTACGACAACCGGCGATCTCCAGTTGGCAACTGCCGAAGACAGGATTATCTTTGTGGCCGAGACGGTAGAAAAATTAGCCCCCCAAATGGATCAAATGTCCGCCAAATTAAAGGAAGTGAGTTCCGAGTTCCAAGCTATCAATGAAAAGCGCTACCCCAAATCGATTCTGGGCAAACCAGTCAGAGAAACTATTACTACGCTCAAAACTACTGTCGCCGGTGCCGCCGAGTCGCTCGGTCAATTCCAACCGATCGTCAAATTACTCCCCGACCTCCTGGGCAATCCAGACTCCAAAAAATACTTGATCATGTTCCAAAACGATGCCGAGCTGCGTCCTACCGGCGGTTTCCTGACTGCCTATGCCACCATGAAGATCACCAAAGGCAAAATCGAGCCCGGTGTGTCAGAGGATATCTACACGCTCGACGCCGGCTTCAAAAAGAAAGTTCCCGCCCCAGATCCCATCAAAAAATATCTCCCTCTCGTCTACAACTGGAACTTGCGCGACATGAACCTCTCCCCCGACTTTAAAGACTCCATGGACACCTTCACGGGATATATGAGCGAAGTATCGGGAGCTCCCGAGTTTGATGCGCTTATTGCGATCGATACCGAGGTCCCTGTCCGCATTCTCCAGGTCTTAGGCCCTATTGGCGTGCCTGGGTATGGTGGCAAATTCTCCGCCGAAAACGATCCCCGCTGCGACTGTCCCCAAGTCATCTATGAGCTAGAGAATATCATCACCCGGCCGACCTATGAGATTCGCGAAGGCCGCAAAAGTATCCTCGGGCCACTCATGAACTCCATGCTAGCCAATATGATGGGTTCCCCCAAAGCCAAGTGGGCTGAGTTTTTCAATATCTTCACCGACACGATCAAAGAAAAACATCTAATGATGTATTTCCGGGATGAAAATAAACAAAATGCCGTAGAAGTCCTGGGTGCTGCCGGCCGCATCCACGATTATGTGGGCGATTACCTCCACATCAACGACACCAACTTTGCCGGTGCCAAATCCAACATGTTTGTCACCCAAGAGGTAGAGGCTGTCGTGAGTATCGGGGATGATGGTTCTACCACCACCAAACTGACTTTGACCTACAAAAACCCGCGCAAGGGCGACAATTGTAATCTCGAAGCTGGCCTGCTGTGTCTAAACGGGATCCTGCGTGACTGGCAGCGCATTTATGTCCCCAAAGGATCAGTGCTCAAGAGTGCCAAGGGATACGAGCTCGACGTGACCACAACCGAAGATCTGGGCAAGACAGTCATTGAGGGCTTCTTTACCCTCTCTCCCCAGTCAGTCAAAAAACTCGAGGTTGAATACACCACCCCCGCGGGTACGGTTACCGGTAGCGACTACAAACTGTTGATTCAAAAACAACCCGGCACCAAGGAAATCAAAACCACGATCACAGTCGGCTCTGGTAAACCCAAGGTCTACAATCTCAACTCCGACCAAGAGATTATAATAGCCAAGTGAAGTACCAAAAACTCTCTGGGATTATCATCAATCGACACGTAGTCAAAGAAACCGATCGTTTCCTCACGATCTATACTCTGGAAGAAGGCAAAATTTCCGTCTACGCTCGCGGTGTGCGTTCAGTCAAATCCAAGCGGGGGAGCCAGCTCGATCTGTTCTCCCACATCAAGTTTGAGCTTTTCGAAAAAAATGACCGGCGTACGTTGACCAGTGTGGAGCTTCTCGATGGCCACCATGTGAGCAAAACCACGCTTGCCAACATCTCGCGACTATTTGAGATCGGTGAGCTCGTGGACGCCCTGACTCCCGAGCACGATCCCCACGCCGAAGTCTACGAGCTCCTGGTGACGGCTCTCGCCAATCTCTCCCGCTTTGAAACACCAGAATATCTCTACCGTTTCAAAAAGAAACTGTTGGAGATCTTGGGTTACGGCGATCGCCCGCTCAGTACTGACGAAATCGACGACTACATCGGTACCCTCGTCGCGCGTCCGCTCCGTGCTAAAATAAGTCCATGACAGTTACCCTTGCCGATATTACCAGTCTCGCCAAACGTCGCGGCTTCCTTTTCCCCGGCAGCGACATCTATGGTGGCCTTGCCAATACGTGGGATTACGGTCCCCTCGGTGCCGAGCTCAAGAAAAAAATCAAAGATCTCTGGTGGGATATGTTTGTGAATGGTCGGGATGACATGATTGGTCTTGACTCCTCAGTCATATCTAGCTCCAAAGTCTGGGAGGCTTCCGGTCACGTGGCTAGCTTTGCCGACGCCATGGTCGAGTGTAAAACGTGCCATGCTCGTACCCGTGCCGATCATTTAATTGAAGATTATCTAGAAAAAGTGGGTAAACCAGCCAAGGTTGAAGGTAAACCTTTGGCAGAACTCAATCAAATTATCCAGGATAACCAAATCCCTTGTCCCACTTGCGGCAATAAGGATTTAACTGAAGCCCGCTCATTTAACCAATTGTTCCCTATCCACCTGGGCATATTGGCGGCCACCGCTGACCTAGCATATTTGCGCGGTGAGACTGCGCAGGGCATTTTCATCAACTTTAAAAATATTTTGGACTCTACCCGCCTCAAACTCCCCTTTGGGGTAGGCCAATTGGGCAAAAGTTTCCGCAATGAGATCACCAAAGGTCAGGCAACTTTCCGCACCGTGGAGTTCGAACAGGGAGAGATCGAATATTTCTTCAATCCCGAGACTGAAAACTGGGAAAAGCTATTTGACCAGTGGCTCAATGCAATGATGGGATTTGTCACCTACAAACTCGGTATCCAAGCAAAAAATCTTCGTGTCCGCGAGCACGACGATCAGGAACGTAGCTTCTATAGCAAGAAAACCGTCGACCTAGAATACAACTTTCCGTTTGGCTTTAAAGAACTTTGGGGGCTAGCCTACCGCACAGATTATGATCTTGGTCAGCACATCAAACACAGCGGCAAAGATTTGAGCTACACCGATCCATTCACATTGAAAAAGTTTGTTCCTCACGTCATCGAGCCGGCCGTAGGAATAGATCGTCTAGTCCTTATGGTGCTCTGCGACGCTTACTGGAACGACGAGGAGAACCACCGCATAGTCCTCAAGCTCGCCCCACATCTTGCTCCCTACACCGTGGCCGTTTTCCCCCTACTACGCAACAACGAGGAGTTAGTGGGCAAGGCTAAATCTGTCTTTGACGCTCTCAAATCTATCTATCACACGACCTGGGATGACCGCGGCAACATCGGCAAGCGCTACTTCTACCAGGACGAGATGGGGACTCCATTTTGTGTGACTATCGACCACCAAACGCTCGAGGATCAAACCGTCACTGTCCGTGACCGTGACACCACCAAACAAGAGCGCGTATCTATCGACAAACTCCAAAGTTATATTTCTGCTAAACTAAAACAATGAAAAAACCTGCCCTTATCGCGACGATCGCTGTCGTACTGGTAATCATCGTTGGTCTCGTGCTTTATTTCAAAAAATCATCCAACAAAGGTCCTGATGTAGTCGACGATACGCCACTCGATCTCCCCATCAATACTCTCCCTCTAGCGGAGCGACCATTCATCACTTTGTCACCTGACTCAACCGGCCGCAGCCTCGATATCTCGCTTTCTGGTGCGCCCACAGAGGGTGAGCTCGAATACGAGATGATCTACAACGCTAGCGGCAAGCAAGAGGGGGCTCTGGGCAGCATTTTCTTGGGCAGCGAACAGCAGCCCATTCTCAAAGCTATTCTTCTGGGCAGTAAATCGGGTGGTGGCAAGATCACTTATCATGAGGGCGTCACGGGTGGGAGTATGACCGTCACCTACGGCGAGACTCGCCTTAAAGAAAGCTGGAATTATCTCCACTTCAACCCCGAAGACCCAATTTTTAGTTCAACCGATGTACGTTTTAGCATGACCCTGACCAAGACCGCCCTAAAAAAGGACTCCGTCATCATTACCATGAAAACTTTTGGCTACCCTAAAGAAGGCTTGTCAGACGGTGCCAAGGTAGTCGCGGGTCCCTACGGCTACTTCACCCAGACAGCAATCAAAGGTAGCGCCTCAGTCGAGCTCAAGCTCCCCGCCGGCGAGTATGTCAACCCCACGATTTACGAGTGGGACGGCAAGACCTGGAAAAAACTGATCTCCAAACTCAAGGATGATACTGTCACCGCTGCTGCCACCGCCAATGTCTTCCTTGTCACTGCGGAATAAATATGGTCCACCGTGAACATGCACAATATCCAGTAAAGGAAATATCTGCCAGCGCTTTAAGCGATAACTCATTCGACACTCGGAGAAATCACATACTATCACTCGACTTTTCGGGACCCAGGACGGGAATTACTGACAACGATCTTTTAGGTTGTTTTGCCATATCTGCGTTAGATAGATCAAAAAAATTAGCTACATATACACATCTTGAGCCCAGTCAGGCACTAAGCGCCACGGAATATGTAGTGGAACTAGCCGAATTTTGGGGCAGGGCAAGACCGCCAGTCACGATTGAAGGGGGAAACCCTAGTACAGCAGCGTTCGGTAGAGAACTATTCGAGTCATTAACAAGGATGGGTTTCTCAGTTGTGGTAGGAGACACCTTCTGCACCGAAGACCACTTCCGGCACCTGAATATCTCCGTATCTTTAGAACATGGTTTGCAGGCGCTTAATTAAAGGTATAATTTTATAGTCCCATAACTCACATTTCGGGTATCATTCGGTAAATAGCACAAACCATATTTTCCTAGTACAAAACCGTTGACAACTGTATCACTTTGGTCTTAAATGAAGTGAGTGGGAAAATGTGGGAGATAGTCTTATATGTTTATTGGTACATATTATCATCAGCTCGACGAAAAGAATCGTGTTTCTGTACCCAAATCATTCCGTGAGAGTCTTACATCTGGTTCAGTCATCACGAAAGGACTAGACGGCTGTCTTTTTATCTTTACGGCAGAGTCCTGGAACAAACTTGTCGACAAGCTCCAAACCTTGCCACTCACCAGCAAACCTGCCCGAGATTTCCTCCGTCTCCTTACCTACAATGCCGCGCCCCTAGAGACCGACAAACTTGGCCGCACCCACCTACCAGAAAATCTGATAAACCTCGCAGGTATTACCAAAGAAGTCGTTTTTGCCGGGGCTCTCAGTAGGGTCGAAATCTGGAGCAAAGCAGCCTACCACGTCTACGTCGACGGCCTAACATCATCTGAAAGTGAGCTCGAGTCATCCTTGTCGGAGCTAGGAATATAACTATGGCATATCCGATTCACACCCCAGTCATGCTCAGCGAAGTAGTACATTACCTGGATCCCCAGCCGGGTAAACGCTATGTTGACGCCACCCTCGGCTATGGCGGACATACGCTAGAGCTGCTCAAGCTCGGCAGCGAAGTCGTGGGCATCGACCGCGACAATGACATGTTAAATATTGCCATAGAGCGCATCACTAAAGAAGGGTTTATTGAGCAGTTTACGCCCATCAACTTGGCATTTTCGGAAGCACTGGAAAAAGACAATCCAGCTTTAGAAGGCAAGTTTGACGGGATCCTTTTTGACCTTGGGGTTAGCTCCTATCAGCTCGATACTCCAGAGCGCGGCTTCTCTTTCCGCTACGACGCTCCCCTCGATATGCGCATGGATCTCAAATTGGGGGTGACCGCCGCCGACCTGGTCAATGGACTAGGTAAAAATGAACTGGTCGAGCTTTTCACCACCCTCGGTGAAGATGGCAATGCCAAACGCATTGTGAACGAAATCTGTCGGGTTCGCTTGATCAACCCCATTTCAACAACCGAACAACTCGCCAACCTCATTATCTCTGTCGTTGGTCGACCTCGCGGCATCCACCCAGCTACCAAGGTTTTTCAAGCACTTCGCATGGCCGTCAACGGCGAAAGAGGCGAGCTCAAAGCTGCACTGCCCTCGGCTTTGAGCCGCTTAAAGGAGGGTGGGGTAGTAGTCACGATCGCTTTCCATTCCCTCGAAGACCGCATTGTCAAAACCTGGATGAATGACTCCGAGTCAGCCGGCCAAATCGAAATTTTGACCAACAAGCCAGTCGAACCATCCTCGCAAGAGGTAAGTCAAAACCCACGCTCACGCTCGGCTAAATTACGTGCTGCTAGGAGACTCGCATGAAACTAATCAAATTCTTATTTGCCATCATAATTGCCCTCGTGATCGGCAATGTAACCCTGACCAATGCCGCGGTTGATGAAGGAGTCGTGGTTTCGCGGCTAAGTAGCGAAATAGCCCAGATCCAAAATGAAAACACCATTATGCGTGCCACTGTCGCCGGTGCGGGGTCACTCGGCAGCTTGAGTGCCAGACTCGCCGATTTAGGCTTTGTCGAGAGTCCCAAAGTGGTCGCGCTTCCCACCACCGCCTCTGTTGCTTCCCGCTAGTGTACATTTAACGTATGCATACACGAATTCAGACACTGTATATCGGTTTCCTATTCGTCCTCGCCCTTATTATTATTCGCTTGAGCTATTGGCAGATTGTCCGGACCGACGAGCTCAGTGCCCAGGCTCATGATCAATATGCCTCCCGCGATGTCGTTGAGGGGACGCGTGGTTCTATCATCACATCCGACGGTTTCCCCCTCGTCGTCAACCAAGCAGTCTACACGCTCGGAGTCTACTTGCCGGCCGTGGTCGACAAGCCCAATTCGATCGTCGATCAGCTCATGTCCAGGCTCAGTTTTACCATCGATGATCCCGCTATCGCGACCGATGAAGCCAAGCTCAAGGTCGCCCTCGACGAGCTCAAACAGAGCACCAAATCCACCATTCTCGACAAGCTCACGGGATCTGGTTACGCTGTCCTGGCCAGATCCCTCTCCGTGGAAGAAAAAGACAGTATCGAGCAGCAGGGTATCAAAGGGCTGACTTTTGACCAAACATTTGTCCGGGAGTATCCCGAGGCTTCCATGTCAGCTCAGCTTACTGGTTTTGTGGGTAGGGACGACGTGGGCAAACCCACTGGCTACTTTGGAATCGAAGGTTTTTATGACCGCGAGCTCTCCGGCCGCAGCCGCATCGAAAAACAAGAAAAAGATGCCGGTGGCAACCCGCTGCTGGTCGGTGACTTTCAATTGCTGCCCGGACGCAATGGCCGCTCACTCCGGCTCCACTTGGAGCGTGGTACCCAATATATCGTCGAAGAGGAGCTCAAAAAGGGCTTGGAGCGCTACGGTGCCAGTTCTGGAGAGGTGATTGTGATGGATCCTAAAACTGGTGGTATCTTGGCTATGGCCAGCTTGCCTTCCTACGATCCAGAGAAATTTCATCTTTATGATACCGGGTTATACAAAAATCCAGCCGTCGCCAATTCTTACGAGCCCGGCAGTACATTTAAAGTTTTGGTCATGGCGGCAGCTTTTAATGAGGGGGTAATCAAAGAAGACGATCATTGCGATATTTGCAGTGCGGCCTACCCTATAGGCAAGTACAACATCAAAACCTGGGACGAAACTTATCGGCCCAATGCCACTCCAGAAGAAATTATTGTTCATTCCGACAATGTAGGGATGGTGTGGACAGAGCAGCGTCTTGGGGGTGAGAAAATGCTCGAGTATATCAACAAGTTTGGCTTCGGACAAAAAACGGGTATCGACCTCCAGGAGGAGATTACCCCCAAGCTGCGCAGTAAATGGGGAGATATCGATTACGCTACCTCATCCTTTGGCCAGGGTATCGCCGTCACCTCGATTCAAATGCTTTCGGCCGTGGGGGCACTCGCCAACAAAGGAGAGCTCATGGAGCCACACCTCGTCGCTAGTGTAATTGGCGATACCGAGGTCGTGATCCCGCCCAAAAGCCGGGGACAAGTAGTCTCAGAGGAGTCCGCTTTGCGCATTACCAACCTTATGGTCCAAGCCGTTCAACAGGGTGAAGCCAAATGGGCCGCTCCCAAAGGGTACAAAGTGGCCGGCAAGACCGGTACCGCCCAAATCGCGGTCGAAGGGCATTACGACTCCGAAAAGACCACGGCATCGTTTGTAGGTTTTGCCCCCGCTGGTAATCCGCGTTTTGTCATGATCGTCAAACTGTCAGAGCCCCAAACCAGCCAGTGGGCCGCCGAAACCGCCGCCCCCCTTTGGTTTGGCATCTCCAAAAAACTGCTACTCCGTTACAACATCGCTCCGTCAAATTAGATCAGAGTGTTACAATATCAAAGTCTATGAAAATTAAGCGACTTATCCTCAGTTTAGCGCGAAAACTTCGCCCGCTTTTTCCTCAGTTTGTCGTCAATTATGCCTATCATCTTCCCAAGGCATTTTTGGCCGCGAGGCTGTACGGTGATCCAGGGAGAGATTTGGAGATCATTGGGGTTACTGGGACCGACGGCAAAACTACCACTTCTACTCTCATTTACCATATTTTAAAGACTGCCAAAAAGAAGGTCGCGCTCATCTCGACCGTCGATGCCAAAGTAGGCCGCAAAAACCTGAAAACTGGATTCCACGTGACTTCGCCCAATCCTTTTGCCCTCCAGGCGCTCCTGCGGCGCATGCGCTCACAAAAAATCCGCTACGTAGTCCTCGAAGTCACGAGCCACGGCCTCGATCAATTCCGCGTTTACCCTCTCAGACCGAAGATTGCTGTCCTCACCAACATTACTCACGAACATCTCGATTATCACCCGAACTTTGCCGCCTATCGCGACGCTAAACTCAAGCTTTTCAAGCATGCGCGCCACGCCGTCGTCAACAAAGATTTGGAGATTTTTGGTGACATCAATGCGCGTCTCCCCAAGGTAATGTTCTCGACTTATTCTATTCAGACGGATTCACAAATCAAGCCAGACCACATCGAATACTTAGCCGACAAGACCGTCTTTACCCTGGGTTCTACCACCTACACGATCGCCCTCACTGGTGAGTACAACCTCTACAATACTCTGGCTGCCATCTCTACCGCACTACTGCTGGGGATTAGTCCGATCGATATCAAACATGCTCTCTCTAGTTTTCGCGGAGTCCGCGGTCGGCTCGAAGAGATTAATAATACCAGAGGTATTCACGCCTTCGTCGATTTTGCCCACACTCCCAATGCCTTGCGCTCGGTTCTCACCAACTTGCGCTCCAAACTAGGAGAGGGCGAGTCGCTCATAGTCGTCTTTGGCTCCGCCGGACTCAGAGATGCCTCCAAGCGCCCCTTGATGGGGGCAGCTGCCGCCGAACTGGCGGATAAAATTGTCTTGACCTCCGAAGATCCGCGAGTCGAAGATGCCGGCGAGATTGCCCAAGCAATTATGGTCGGTATCCCTAAGAAAAAGCGCGGGAGCGTCACGATCGAGCTCGACCGGCAAAAAGCGATCAGTTATGCTATCAATGTACTGGCCAAACCAGGGGATTGGGTAGTAACCTGTGGCAAGGGACACGAAGAATCGATGAACCTCGATGGATATACTGAAACACCTTGGTCCGAACACGAAGCATTACAAGCAGCACTCAACAAGAAATAATTTGAGAATTGAAGAATTTATGATTTATGATTTAACAAATACCGCCGCTATCATCCTTGCCGCCGGCCGTGGGAGTCGGATGAAAGCCAAAACCAAAAACAAAGTAGTTTTCAAACTCGGCGGCGAACCAATGATTGTCCGTACCGTGGACCACCTCTACCAGGCGGGTATATCCACGGTGATTGCCGTGGTCGGCTACCAATCTGATTCAGTTCGATCGGCACTAGGCAACAAAGTAACTTACGCAGTCCAGGATCAGCAGCTTGGCACCGGTGACGCCATCAAAACCGCTATCCCACATCTTGGTTCAGATATCACCACAGTCCTGACAGTCTACGGCGACGACTCTGCTTTCTATCCCCCCGCCTTGTTTTCCGAAATGGCCGCCAAGAAAAATGATCTCGGCTGCGACCTCCTGTTTCTCACCATCCACAAAGAAGACCCCACCGGTTTAGGTCGCATCATTCGGGACGCAAACGGTAAAGTCCTCCGTATCGTAGAAGAAAAAAACGCGACCGACGGAGAGAAACAGATCCAAGAAATTAATACTGGGTTTTACTGTTTTGACAAAAAGTTTCTAGAGAGCTACATCGACCAAATTCAACAAAATCCGCTTTCAGGCGAATATTATTTGACCGACATGATCGAAATCGCGCTCAAAAATGGCAAGAAAGTCGAGGCTTTCTTCGTCAAAGATGACTCTATCTGGCATGGTGTCAACAATCGCAGTGATTTTGCCAAAGCACAAACCAAAATAAAACCATGATATGACCAAATCAGCGTATTATATCGGGATCAAGGGTGTAGGGATGTGTTCGCTGGCTCTCGCCATGCAAGATACCGGTTGGACTATATCTGGGTCAGACACAAATGAGTCATTTATCACGGACGATATTTTGAATAAGCGAGGTATCAAAATTCAATCTTTTTCCGATCCGATCCCTGACGTTGATGAAATTATTTATTCTGGGGCTTATGTAGCCACTGCATCCATCACTCCCGGAGTGAAGGGCTCCCACACTCCGGGAGTGTCTGACCCTCTCTCACTCGCCGAAGCTCTGGCCGAGTTTGTCAGTGATAAAAAAGTCATCTCAGTGGCTGGGGTTGGGGGTAAGACCACCACATCCGCCATGCTGGCCGCACTTTTTCACGCAGCTGGGCGTGATGTCGGGTATTATGTCGGTACTGGATCTATCGCTGGGCTCAGTGCCCCCGGTCATGCAGGGGATGATTCCTACTTTGTGGTGGAATCAGACGAGTATGCCATTAGCAAGACTGATTCCAGGCCAAAGTTTGCGCTCCTTACTCCCCAAATCCTGATTACCACCAATATCATCCACGATCATCCCGATATTTATCCGGACGCCTCCGCTACCCGTCAGGCGTTTGCCGACCTCGTGGCCTCCATTCCTGTAGGTGGTACTTGGATCTGTAATCCCTCCGACCCTTTGACCGCTCAAATTCTCGACCTTCAGGGCCAGGCCCTGCAGGATATCAAAGTGATACCATACGGATCAAACCACTCGCTCTATGCCCAACTCCAGCTCTCCGTGTTTGGCGATCAAAACAAGTTGGATGCACTGGCCGCCGTCTTGGCCGCCATAGAGGCCGGTTTAAGCGAATCGCAAGCACTCGCAGCGATCAAGGCCTACCATGGAGCAGGGAGACGCCAGGAAAGCCATGGAGAGGTTGCTGGACGCCTACTTTACGACGATTACGGCCATCATCCACGCGAGATTGAGCTCACAGTTCAATCATTTAAAGCACATTTTCCTGACTCCCGCATTCTACTCGTGTTCGAGTCCCATACCTATAGCCGTACCGAAGCATTGCTGGACGAATTTGCTAAATCGATCGCCCTGTCCGATCTTCCCTTCATCATGCCTATTTTCGAATCAGCCAGGGAAAAAGGGGTAGCTCACCAAATTACCCCGGAGTCCTTCGCCGCCGAAGTGGCTAAACATAACTCGGCGGCCATGGCGCTCACGTGGGACAATGCCGCCGATATTGTCTGGGCCGCCTCCAAACCTGGCGATCTCATCCTCACCATGGGTGCGGGATTTGTCTACAAACTCCATGAAAAATGGGTGAAAATAGGCGACGCTACAAGGTCAGACCTTGAAGGAAGTGCCCAACCCGACCATAATCAATCAGGAGGGAAGGTCTGACCTTAAAGTAAATTATGAATTACTCATTTATTATCCAATCCCTCGGTTCCGATCGGCTCAAAATGGACGAACCGCTCGCCAAACATACCTATTTCAAACTCGGCGGCCCTGCCGACCTCCTCTACGAAGCCAAAACATCAGACGAGCTTGCCGCATCGGTCCAATCCGCCATTATGTACAAAGTCCCCTACCTAGTCATTGGTGGTGGCAGCAATATCTTGGTCACCGACGCTGGTTTTCGCGGATTAGTTATCAAAAACAAAACTTCGGGTATCCAACTCAAAGGTTTCGCTGGTGGGGTCGAAAACGGCAAGCTCGACCTTAAAGAAGCGATTGTCCAAGCCGATTCAGGTGTCCCAGCCAATCTCCTCATCCGCTACACTCTAGATCAGGGTTTACAGGGACTCGAGGATATGTTGGGGCTACCCGGTACCGTGGGGGGCGCCGTCTACAACAACTCCCATCATTTAGATAAGCTCTTTGGCGACCACATCATCGAAGTAGCTGCGATTGATCAAGAGGGAAAGATCAAAAAATATACACAACAAGATCTCAAATTTGATTATGATTACAGCATTTTTCACAAGACCAAAGAAACTATTCTTTCAGCTTCATTTCAATTGAAGAGAGGGAATAAAGGTGAATTGTGGGAAATCGCCAATGCCGCGGTGAAACGCCGTGCCACCACCCAGCCGCTGGGGGTTCCCAGTTCTGGGTGTATGTTCAAAAATATCCCGCTCGCCGACGCCATGCGTCTGGGCACTCCCGATACGATTCAATCCGTTGGATATTTGCTGGACAAAGCCGGTCTCAAAGGGCTCCGGGTCGGAGGCGCCTCAGTCTCTGAGGTCCACGCCAATTTTATCGTTAACGATGGTACTGCCACTTCAGCCGACGTCCTCACATTAATTCAGGAAATTAAAACCAAAATCAAAGCAAAATACGGAGTGGACTTGACGGAAGAAGTCATTGTTATTGGCCAAAAGTAGTTTTCTCAGTTAGAATTAGTTCGCATGACAAGTTTTAAGATCATTGGCGGTACCCCCCTCAAAGGCGCAGTTCGTCTGGGAGGAGCCAAAAATGCTAGTTTCAAGCTAATGATCGCGGCTGCCTGTGGGGTCGGGGAATCGCGTCTCCTCAACATGAGTCAAATCGGCGATGTGGACGTAACTTATCAAACCCTAAACGCCATCGGCGTAAAATGCTCTCGGCCAGGAGATAACACGGTCTATATTGTGGGTAATGGTTTATCCACCGACACAATCCCTAGTTTCACCGGGCAAAAGACGCGGGCTGCCACCCTCTTTGCCGGTTTACTCCTCAACAAAAAAGGCCGTGCCATTATCCCGCTCCCTGGCGGGTGCGCTCTGGGAGAGCGCCCCATTGACCGCCACTTGGACGGATTCCGTGCTATGGGAGCTACCGTTATTTGCGATGACCAGGGTATCCAAATGATCGCCGAGAATGGTTTGCGTGGCGCCACCTATCGCTTTGAAAAAAAATCTCACACTGGAACAGAAGCGCTCATTATCGCGGCTGTCTTGGCCAAAGGTAAAACGGTGATTGAGAATGCTGCCCACGAACCAGAAATTGATGATCTCATCGAATTCTTTAACAAAATGGGTGGATCAGTCAAAAGAGTAGGGGACAACGTCGAGATCGTCGGCGTAAACCAACTCCACGGCGCGACCCACTTTGTCATGCCAGATCGTAATGAAGCCGTTTCCTACGCTACGATGGCTATTGCTACCCGCGGAGATATTATTGTTGAGGGTGCCAACCCTGCCCATCTGACGGCATTTCTCTCCAAGCTAGACGAGATCGGCGGTAAATACGACATTGCCGATTATGGTATTCGTTTTTATTATGAAAAACCTTTGGTTGCGGCCGACCTCACCACTGCGCCTGAACCCGGTTTCATGACCGATTGGCAGCCACTCTGGACTACTATGATGACCCAAGCTCAAGGTATATCCAAGATCGTCGAAACAGTCACCCAGCATCGCCTGGCATTTGCCAAAGATTTAAATGCGATGGGAGCCAAAATCGAGTATTACGATCCCTCACCTGTTAACCCAGAAAAGTTCTACGATTTTAACTATCCCGAAATTACCAGTTATCCCCACGCCGTCAAAGTCACGGGCCCCACACCTCTGCGCGGATCCCACATGACTGTGCCAGACCTTCGCGGCGGTGCTACTTTAGTGATGGCTGCGATCTTGGCCACGGGAGAGTCTGTGATCGACAACGTTGAGCTAATCGATCGCGGCTACGAACGCTTCGACGAGCGATTACAGAATTTATCAGCAAATATTCGTCGTATTTAAGGACTGTCCTTAAAAGGAATTCCCGGCTGCAAGCCGAGAAGGGCGAAGCGGCAGCTTCAAGGACAGTCCTTGCAGGCAACAAGCGTGATATTATAGTCATATGTCAAAGCACACCATCTCCTTTCAAAATGCCTTTCGGGGTATCTGGACTGCTATTGCCACCCAAGCCAATATCCGCATTCACTTTGCCGTCGCCTCGCTAGTCATTTTTGCCGCTGTCTACCTCAAAATAGACCTTGATCATATTTTAGATCTCCTGGTCGCCATCTCAATCGTCATGTTGGCTGAGATGATCAATACTTCTATCGAATTTTTATGTGACGCCGTCACGCTCGAACACAGCGAGAATATTAAAAGAGCGAAGGATGTATCGGCTGGGGCTGTACTTATTTCAGCGATATTTGCTGCTCTCATTGGTTTAGTAGTTTTTATTCCCAAGCTAATATGAACAATTTATTGGGCTTCCTCCTCTTTTCATTCACCATCAACGCCGCGCTGATTGTTCCCTTTATCAACTTGCTTTATAGCCTCAAATTCCAGCGGCCGGGCAGGGGAACCGCCGATTTTATGGGGACGGTCAACTCAATCTTTAACAAGCTCCACAAAAAGAAAGCTGGGGTGCCCGTAGGCGGCGGCCTGCTCATCATTGTGACGACCGTTGTCTTGTTTGCGCTCGTCATGGCCATGCTCAGATTAGTCGGAGCCGATATCCAAAGTGTTTACAATTATCGGGGTGAAATCAATGTTATATTTGCCACTTTTATTTTATTTGGACTACTCGGTTTATACGACGACATCATCAAGTTTTTCGGCAAAAGCTCCCACCTGGTCGGGGTTTCCTGGCGGTTCAAACTCATTGTGCAGACCTTGATTGGGCTTGGGATTGGTTGGTATCTTTATCGCGTACTTGGGATCAGTATTATCAACTTGCCTTATTTTGGGGTCATCAATCTAGGGTGGTTTTTTGTCCCATTCTCCTCATTTATCATTGTTGCCTTTAGCAACGCCGTCAATATTACTGACGGACTCGACGGTCTTGCGGGCGGACTGCTCATGATTACCTTGTTTGCCCTGATTATCCTCGCCACCTCTATTTTAGATACTCCCATTACGCTCTTTATCTCCCTGTGGTTGGGCGGTATTTTAGCTTTTCTTTACTTTAATACTTACCCTGCTCGTATCACGATGGGGGATGTGGGAGCCTTGTCGTTTGGTGCCACCCTCGCTGTCATTGGGCTCTTGCTAGGCAAAATTATTGCGGTCACCATTATTGGGGGTTTGTTTGTACTCGAAATTTGTTCTAGCTTGCTGCAAATGTTTGGTAAACGCTACCTCGGTAGACGTCTCTTACCACTCTCGCCCGTTCATCTCTGGCTGCAATCTATCGGCTGGGAGGAACCCAAAATTGTGACCCGAGCATGGCTGGCCGCCATCATCCTGGCATTACTTGGACTCTGGCTAGCATTTTTGTAATGAGTACTCTCCGGCCAATTATTGTCTTTGACTCCGGTATCGGCGGACTGAGCATTTATCGTCCACTGAAACAAGTTTTACCTAAAGAGAATATCGTTTATTATTCCGATCCGGCTCACTTCCCCTATGGTGACAAAAGCTCAGCCTGGTTGTCTCAGCGCTTCACCCAGCTGGCAGCAGACTTTAAAACCTTGGATCCCAAGTTGCTAGTTCTAGCTTGTAATACCGCCACCACCAATATTATTACCCAGCTCCGGAGCGACCTCAGCTGTCCTGTGGTCGGGGTAGAACCGGTCATCAAACCCTTAGCTATCTACAAATCAGCTTTGGCCCTCATGACTCAGTCGACCGCCGACTCAACTACCACCGCCAAACTGCTTACTCAATACGGGAAACATATTCAGGTTTATACACCCAAAGGATTAGCTCTTGCCATAGAGTTCAATGATTATGATCAAGTGAAAAAGAATATTCACGAGATCAAAAACATTGTGCAAAAGCAAAAAATCGAAGCCATTGGACTTTCGTGCACTCACTACCCACTCATTCTGAATGCTCTCCGCGCTGCCATGCCAAAGGTCATCTTTATCGACCCATCAGCCGCGGTCGTCAGAGAAGTCATGAGAGTGTTAAGATTAAAGTAGTTATGAACAGATTTATAGAGGAGATCAAAGATAAAAGAGTTCTTGTTTTTGGCCTGGGTAGGCAGGGAGGGGGGACAGGGGACGCCTTGTGGCTCGAGAAGCACGGGGCCATAGTCCGACTTTCTGACAAAGACACCATGCTTGTCCAGGAGGGACAGACCAAAGAGCAAGTAGATTGGGCAGATATTCTTATCAAAAACCCCGGGGTTCCCGATGGTCATGAACTAATTGTCTATGCAATGTCACTGGGGAAAACAGTCCTGACTAGTATCGCCGTCTTTGTTAAATATTGCGGTATTAAAACCATTGGCGTAACCGGTACTCGGGGTAAATCTACGACAGTTGCTCTAATTACTGCCATCCTCGAAACCGCTTATCCAGGCAAGATTATCAGTGGTGGCAACATCGCGGGCACTTCTTGTCTGTCTCTGTTTGATCAACTCGAAAACAAAAAGTACGCAGTCCTTGAACTTTCTTCGTTCCAGCTGCACAATTTTCACGACCTCCAGGTCAGTCCCGGTATTGCGGTTATTACCAATCTCTATCCCGATCATCTCAATCGCTATCCAGATATGCTGGCGTACCAGCACGACAAAGAGGCAATCGTCGCATACCAGCACTCGACCGATGTGACCGTGTTCAACCGCGACAACCCAGGATCACTCGCCATCTCAGGGGGTTCTTCCGGCCAAAAAATTGCCTACTCGGCATCGGATGTGACTACTTTTACTACACCACTTCCGGGTTTACACAACCGAGAAAATATCGCCGCCGCCGCCGCTTTGGCCCAAGTCCTGCAGCTGGATTCTACTTTGGTCAAGCAGGTCATCGCGGATTTTAAAGGAGTTCCCTCACGTCAGGAGACGATAGCGGTAGTTGGCGGAGTCACCTACATCAATGACACCACCTCGACCACCCCGGTTGCCGCGATCAAAGCACTGCAGGCCGCGGCTGCCCCTACCGTCTGGATTACTGGCGGTGACACCAAAAATCTACCCTACGAAGAGCTAATCGCTGAAGTCAAAATTAATCCAAATTTAAAGAAAATAATTATTCTTGGCTCGCAAAATATTCCTGACTACATTGCCAAAATCCAGGAAGTGGCCGGCGACAAAATCATTGGCACGGCTACGAGTATGCAGGAAGCAGTCAAACTAGCGAGTCAGTCAGCCACCACCGGTGACTCGGTATTACTTTCCCCCGGCTTTGCCTCATTTGATTTGTTCAAAAACGAATTTGATCGCGGTGACCAATTTAACAATATTGTTCGTAAACTAGCGTCTAGCATCTAGCGTCTTACGTCTAAAATTATGCGCAAAATTCACGTTTCCCTTATTTCTCGCATTATTATTATGACCATTATTTTGCTGGGATTTGGGCTGATTATGATTTACAGTGCGAGTGTCGCCGAAGGTGCCCGCGATTTTGGCAACAAATGGTATTTTGTGCAGCTTCAGCTCAAGTGGGCAGGGGTCGGAATTCTGGGTATGATTGCGACCAGCTTCATACCCCCCAAAGCGTGGGAAAAACTTGCTCCTCTAATGATGATTGTTGGACTTCTCCTCCTTTTTTTAGTCGTGATCCCCGGGATTGGTACCAAGGTTCAGGGTGCTAGACGCTGGCTCGTCCTGCCCGGCCTGACCCTCCAGCCATCTGAGCTAATCAAGGCAATCGAAGTAGTCTATCTCTCCTCCTGGTTGCACGCACGCAAAATTAGTTTGCCCCAGTTTGGGTTCTTTATCGCTTTGACAGCTGGGCTCATCATGCTCCAGCCCGACATGGGTACGACGCTCGTAGTCACCATTTTGGCAGTCACCCTCTACTTTCTTTCCGGCTATCCGGTCAAGCATTTACTGGTTATCGGAGGGATCGGACTTACCATTGGGTCGATTCTCATAATCTCTGCCCCTTATCGCCTCGAGCGCGTCAAAACTTTTCTCGATCCCCTGCATGATACCCAAGGTAGTTCTTACCATATCCGCCAAGTCCTGTTATCGCTTGGTTCTGGCGGTGTCTCTGGTCTTGGTATCGGCCGCTCCCGCCAAAAATATGCCTACTTACCAGAGGCTACCACCGACTCTATTTTTGCAGTCGTAGGGGAGGAGTTGGGTTTTATCGGGGGGACCCTCCTGATACTCTCTTTTTTGTATTACTTATCGCTTATTTTTAAAGTGGCGACAGCCGAAAAAGATAAATTTGCCGCCACTATGGTTGCGGGTATTGGAGCTTGGATCGGTATTCAAGTCTGTCTCAATTTGGCAGCCATGGTAGCCCTGACTCCCTTGACCGGCGTCCCGCTCCCACTCGTTTCCTATGGCGGGAGTGCTCTCATTACTATGCTTGGCGGCGTCGGTCTCATCCTCTCCGTCGCCCGCCACCAAAAAGGTTAGAATTAAGCTATGCACACAATTGTCATTACCGGCGGACACCACAACTCTGCCCTCGTAGTAGCCAAAGAACTCATGAGCCGCGGACACCAGGTTGTTTGGTTGGGTCATCGCCAAAGCAGTCGGGGAGACACCATCGATAGTGCCGAATATATCGAAGTCAAAGCGGCGGGAATCCCCTTTCACGATCTGATTGCAGCCAGACTAGTGCTCGATATTCGCGAGTTTATCCGCTTCCCGCGCGGCCTCGCCCAAACGATTACTTTATTGCAAAAAATCCGCCCTACCGCCATCCTCAGTTTTGGCGGCTATCTCGGCGGGACAGTTTCACTCGCGGGTAAAACCCTGGGTATCCCTATTTATCTCCACGAGCAAACCGTTACCGCCGGGCGCGCTAATAAAATGATTGGCGCCTTAGCGCGAAGGGTGTACCTAACTTGGGCTCAGTCAGCCAAATATTTTGACAGAGTCAAAGTGAAAGCAGTCGGCTTACCGCTGCGGGAGGGTATCCTGAGTGCCAAGCCCAAATCATTTTTCACCCGCCGCCGCCCCACTTTACTCATCATGGGTGGGAAGCAGGGAGCTCACGTGATCAATCAATTTGTTTTTAATCATCTAGGCGCGCTTATATCCGAGTTTAACATTCTCCACCAGACTGGTACGAGCTCAGTTACTCACGACTACGAGCTCGCCCTCTCCCTCCAAAATAGCCTCGGTAGCCTCGCCGACTCATATCTCCCCGTGGGCTATATCAGCGAAAGTGAAATAGGTACTTATATCCATAGTACCGACCTCTACTTTGGCCGCTCCGGTGCCCATATCACCTACGAGCTGACGGTCACTATGCTGCCAAGCATTCTAGTCCCACTTATGTCTACTCACGATCACGAACAACATAAAAATGCCGAGATCTTAGTCAAAGCCAAACAGGGAGTAATTTTGCCCCAAAGCGAGCTTAGTCATGCCCAATTTATCTCAGCAGTAAAAGTAGTCCGTGGACTCAAACCCAAGCCCTTGAAGCTCCCCAGTAATGCCGCCAAAATCCTCGTTGACGATCTTTTAGACGATTTAAAATAATATATGGATACAGCCCCAGTTTTCCGTCCTACCAGATCCAAATATCTCGTGATTACTGCCGACTTTATTTTGCCAGCGCTTATTTGTCTGGGAGTATTATTTCTGGGTTACTTCACGCTTTACTCACCTGTTTTTGCAGTCAATACCATCACCTGCAAACTCGACTTTCAGGATTGTCAGAGCCCAGTCTTGTTGGCCGAGCTCGACAAACTCAAAGGGCAAAATATCTTCTCGTTGGATACTAAAAGTATTACTACCCGCCTAACTTCTGGCGACTTTACGATCAGAAACGTCAAGATCGAGCGCGCCTTGCCTGGCACACTCACAGTCAACCTCCAGTCCATTTATCCTGTAGTCGCTCTCCAAATTGTGGGGGACTCCAACTGGGTGGTCATGGACGATCGCTTCCGCGTGATTGCTACGAGGTCTGCCGATCCCAACGTCCCGACTGTTATCGTCCCTGGTCCACTGACTGTCATTATCGGCCAAACTCCAGACAATCCGCTGGTGATCTCCTCACTCAAACTAGCGTTGCGCCTGGCAGATGAGCTCTTTACCATCAGATCGCTAACTCTCATGGACGAAAATACCATCGAACTCACGCTCGAAGGCGGTAAAAATGCCATTTTTACTCCCAAAAAAGACGAGCTCGAACAGCTCCGCCTGTTGCAGATGGTCCTGAGCGACGATACAATTAGCGAGAGTGCACGGATTATTGATGTGCGCTTTAGCCGTCCTGTGCTAAGATAAATTATGAAAAAAACCAACCAATTTTCTGTGGTCGATTTGGGTTCGACAAAAATTTCTTGCGTAATTGCGGTCAAAGGTGAAGAAGATAGTACCCTCCGGGTTGTGGGTGTCGCCAGTGTGGCCAGTCGAGGTATCCGCAAAAGCCAAATCGTCGATATCGAAGACACAATTGAAGCAGTCACCGAAGCCGTCGAGAGTGCCGAGCGCATGGCTGGACTCTCTATCAAAGACGTCTCTGTCTCAGTCTCTGGCCTCCATATCGAATCACAAAACTCCAAAGGACTAGTTGCTGTGCAAGATCAAGGTGGCGAGATCTCGAGTGAAGACGTCGCTCGCGTGGTCGAAGCCGCCAAAGCCGTCCCGCTCCCTCCCCAGAGAGAGATCCTCCATGTCATCCCCCGCTTCTTCCTGGTAGACAACCAAGAGGGGATCAAGGACCCCGTGGGTATGTCTGGAGTCCGGCTCGAGGCCGAGGCTCACCTCATCACTGGTTCTTCCGTCAATCTCAAAAATTTGAGCAAAGTCATGAGCGAAATCGGAGTCGACACCCGCGCGGTGACTTTTGCCGGACTGGCGTCGTCTGTCGCTACCTTAAACGACACCGAAAAAGAACTAGGGGTGGTCATGGTCGATATTGGAGGGGGGACTACAAGTTTGTGTGTCTACGTTGACGGGGCTCTCTCCCACTCGGCCGTGATTCCGGTGGGTGCCAAAAATATCAGCAATGATATCGCCATTGGTCTGCGCGTCTCACTCGACTCTGCCGAGCTTATCAAACGCAATTTGGCCCCGGATGAGCGGATCGCCAAAGTACTCGACCCCAAAAACGTCAATAGTAAAAAGCAAGCCGATGAAATAGATCTGCACAAACTCGGACTCAAGGACGCCCCGCGCAAAATCTCGCGCAAGGCAGTTGTGGAAGGAATCGTGCGACCCCGTTTAAACGAGATTTTTGAGCTCATCAAATCTGAACTGATCAAAGCCGGGATGGGTGGCAAAACTCCCGCTGGCCTTGTCCTCACGGGTGGCGGTGCGCTGACCTATGGCTTGGGTGATACCGCCAGAAAAATTTTGAATATGCAGGCTCGCGTAGCTGCTCCATCTGGCCTGACTGGTCTAGTCGACGAAATTAACACTCCAGAGTATGCCACTGTCGCGGGTCTCCTCATGCTGTCAGACAAAGCCGACAGCGCTCCCGCTAGATCTGGTTTTAAACTCCCCAAACTCGGCGGCAAATTCCCTGCTTCAAACTCCGTGAAAAAAGTGGTAGACTTTATCAAGTCGTTCTTACCGTAGTGTATACTATTTTTATTCCTGCCCTGGATACAATAACCTGCCGTGCCCCTAACGGAGCTCAAAGAGCGAAGTGGGGCCCAAACCATGTTAGAATAAAAAATATATGGGTCTAGTAAAACCAGATTTAAATGCAGTTGCCAAAATCAAAGTGATCGGGATCGGCGGCGGCGGCAACAATGCCGTGGCCAGCATGGTTACGACCGGCAAAATCAAGGGAGTCGAGTTTGTCGCCATCAACACCGACAGCCAAGCCCTGCTCAACAATCCAGCCACTACCAAAGTCCAGATCGGCGAAAACCTCACCAAAGGGCTAGGGAGTGGCGCTGATCCAGATGTCGGTAGTCAGGCTGCCCAAGAGTCGCGGGAAAAAATCAAAGAACTCCTCATGGATACCGATATGGTCTTTATCACCGCTGGTATGGGAGGGGGAACCGGTACAGGAGGCGCCCCCATTATCGCCGAGCTCGCCAAAGAAGCCGGGGCACTGACCGTGGCTGTCGTCACTAAACCTTTTGCTTTCGAAGGAATACGGCGCATGAGTGTGGCCGAAGATGGGATCGAAGAGCTCAAAGGCAAGGTCGATACTCTCATTGTGATCCCCAACCAAAAGCTCATGGATGTGGTGGACAAAAAAATGACTCTCCAGGAGGCTTTCCGCGTCGCCGATTCAGTGCTCGGGCAGGGAGTCCAGGGTATTTCTGATCTCATTACCGTCTCTGGGCTGATCAACGTCGATTTTGCCGACGTCCGCGCCATCATGACCGATGCCGGGACTGCCCTGATGGGTGTAGGTATGGGGACAGGGGAGAATAGAGCCCAAATGGCTGCCCGTACCGCCATCTCTAGTCCGCTGCTCGAGGTCAAGATCGATGGTGCTCGCGGAATCCTCTTCAATATTACCGGTGGTCCAAGCCTCACCATGAACGAAGTCTCCGAAGCTGCCGAGATGATAAGTACTCATGCCGACCCAGACGCCAATATCATCTTTGGTGCCACGATCGACGAAGCTATGGGCGATCAAATCAAAATCTCAGTTATCGCGACCGGGTTCGACAGTACTCGGGGTGGGTTTAGCAATCTCCAGGGCATCGGCCAAAACTCTGCTTCCGCCTTTACTCCCAAAAACGACGATAAGTCCGATGACGATGATGACGATACCTTCATCCCCCCCAAACCCACCACCAAAGACGACACCGACCCCTTCGACATTCCGGCTTTCTTGAGACAAAATTGATCACCTTACTGTAAGGAGAGTATGAATAATATAAATAGGGAAACACCAGTAGAATTGAGTATATTGCCAGAATTAGACTTTTCTTTTTACATTAAAGATTCCCACTCTGGATATTTTGGACCTTTTTCTGGTATTGCTGAGCGCTACGCACCTATTATCGCCAGACTTGAAATAGATCAGTCTACAGGGATAGCTGGTGCTTGGAATCAATTGCTACACCCAATTAAAGCTAGGTTTTCGAGTCGAGACGAAAGAGTGCAGCAATTAATCGTGGGAAAAGGATTGTTAGGCGTGCGAGAAATTGAAATTGCTGAACAAGCTACGCTAAAGTCATTTCCTGAACAGGCATATCTCATATCCTTTCTTGAGCTATTGAATGATGGGCAACGACTCAAATATGAAAAGGCAGAGTTATTATCTGTAATGGCAAAGCTGTACGAGTTAAGTTAAACGTAATTTTTGCAGTGTTAATCGATCTTTTTCACCAAATACTCAATCTGCCGATCTGGCATCACGACCAGAGCTTTCTCACCCACGGATTTACCCAGTAGCGCGATCCCGATAGGGGATTCGAGCGAGATCATAGCTTTTTTTGGGTCTGATTCTTGGGACCCTACCAGGGTATAGGTATATTCCTTGCCATTTAGCTCTACGCTCACGCGGTTGCCAAACCCGACCAGTCCGTTATTATTTATTGCCGTCACCTTGCCATACTTCAGGTTAAACTCCAGTCTTCGAAGCTCACGATCCACATTCCCTAGCTCAAATCTAGCGGCGGTATAGGCACCGTTCTCGGATAAATCACCCATCTCGCGAGCACGCTGCAGTGACACGAGTACGATCTCACGCTTAGCCAATAAATCAGCCTGTCTAATTTTTAAACTATCGTAGCCAGCCTGGGTAAAGGGGACTGGATCAGGTTGCTTCATGTGTCGCACTACTGCTCTTTTCGCCATGTACGTATCATAACATGTATTACTTTGATATATTTAAAAAAACAGTCAAAACTCCACAATGATATAATCAATCATTATAGGTTTATAATTATGCTTAAACTGTTGCAAAAAGAATTCGGTCGTTTGGCAGGGGTAAGGGATAATTACAGCTGTCTCGATAATGGTGCTCATAACACTGCCTTGGCAACATATATTGGGCTAGAGTGCAAGATTTTGTATGTCAACACTCCTAAAGGTCCTCACGCTTATCTAACTGATCGAGTACACGCATGGTCTAAGAACTTAACCTGGAAAGACGACTCTTTTCCTGAATTAAAACTTAATCAAATAGCCAGTATGGGTGGTAGAGACGTGACAAAAGAACTTTTCATGCAGGCTTTTGGGATAGGTTCTGATTTATATAACCATCATGTAGTTATCGACAATCTCTCAAAAGAATTACCGGAAATTATATACTTTCTAAAGCAAATTTATCAAATTGATTAGTATGTTGCAGGTACCACTGAAGGAATAGTGGAATCGAACCTGCGCATGTTGTATACTCACACTAACAAAAGCGTTACGAGTGTAGCTATCACTACACAAGCTGGGAGAAGAAAAGCCAGTAGACCTCCCCGGGTAAGCCCGTCATTGCAGTAGAGAAGTAAGTAGGGTGGAACCACGTCACAGACGTCCCTCAGGGATTATGTACGTGGATTTTTTATGACAAAAACAACCTTAAAAGTAGACAAATTCGAGGGAGCGCTCAATCATGCCAGTCACGAAGAAGAAGTGCTCAAATACTGGGACGAAACGGATGCTTTCAAACGCTCAATCAGTGAGCGCCCAGAGTCCAAGCCCTATGTTTTCTACGATGGTCCCCCCTTCGCCACCGGTCTCCCCCACTATGGCCATCTCCTAGCTAGCACCGCCAAAGACGTCGTCCCTCGGTACTGGACAATGAAAGGATATCGGGTGGAGCGCACCTGGGGTTGGGACTGCCACGGGATCCCGATCGAAAATATGATCGAAGGAGAGCTCGGATTAAAAGGGGGTAAAAAGGGGATCGAGGAATTGGGTATCGACAAATTCAACGCGGCTTGCCGTGCCAGTATTCTCCGCTATGACAAGGAGTGGCAAAAAATTATCCGTCGCCTCGGCCGCTGGGTCGACTTTGAGCATGGGTACAAAACCATGGACAAAACTTTTATGGAGTCTGTCTGGTGGGCGTTTAAAACAATCTACGACAAAGATTTGGTTTATCAGGGGCGCAAAGTAGTCTTGTACTGTCCCCGCTGTTCCACGCCGCTTTCCAACTTTGAGATCGCCATGGACAACTCCTACAAAGACGTCGAGTCCCACTCGGTCTTTGTTAAATTCCGTGTCCAAAATGTGGAAAACGAATACTTTGTGGCCTGGACTACCACCCCGTGGACGCTTCCCGGTAACGTCGGTCTCGCTGTCAATCCCACTGCGGATTATGTCCAAGTTCAGTCAGGCAGTGACAAACTCTGGTTTGCCAAAGATTTATCCCCAAGCGATCTCAAAGTGTTAAAAACGGTCAAAGGTGCCGAGTTGGTTGGTATGTCCTACGAGCCGCTCTTTGATTTTTTACCCGTTACAGACTTTGCGAAATCGTATGTTGTCTGCAGCGCCGACTTTGTCACCTTGGAAGACGGTACCGGTATCGTCCACACGGCTGCTATCTACGGCGAAGACGACTACCAGCTAGCGCTCTATGAAGGTCTTCCGACCGTGCCCATGCTGGACGACCAAGGAAAGTTCTTGGATTTTGTCACGCCTCTCGCCGGCCAGTTTTATGCCAAAACTCAATCATGGATTATCGACGATCTAACGTCGCGCAACTTGATGTATAAATCGGAGATGACTACTCACTCTTATCCTTTCTGCTATCGCTGCGGCACCGCGCTTTACTATAACGCCATCCCCGCTTGGTTTATCAATATCCAAAAAATAAAGCAGGATTTGACCGTGCAGAACCAAGATATCAACTGGTACCCTGGATATCTTAAACAGGGGCGCTTTGGCAAGGGCTTAGAGACTGCTCCTGACTGGAACATCTCTAGATCTCGCTACTGGGGTACCCCCATGCCCATCTGGATCGGAGAAAAAACCGGCAAAATCCGGGTAATTGGCTCTGTTGATGAGTTACTCCATTACTCCGTTACTCCGTTACCTGCGCCCTTAACAGATATCCACCGCGAATTCATCGACGATATCAAGGTCTATGTGGACGACGAGAAATCTGAGGTCGGCCACCGCGTCCCTGATGTATTTGATTGCTGGATCGAGTCTGGCAGTATGCCTTTTGCCGCTGAGCACTACCCATTTGAGGGTAAAGACGTCTTCGAGTCTCGCTATCCAGCTCAGTACATTGTGGAGTATATCGCCCAAACTCGCGCTTGGTTCTACACTTTGCACGTCATGTCTGTTGCGCTCTTTGGCAAACCAGCGTTTGAAAATGCCGTCACGACCGGCACGATTTTAGCCGAGGATGGTACCAAAATGAGTAAAAGTAAAAAGAACTATCCCGACCCCACCCTCCTGATCGACAAGTACGGGGTCGACTCGCTCCGCCTCTACCTCATGAGCTCAGTCGTCATGAAAGCCGACAATCTTAGTTTTTCCGAGTCTGCGGTGGACGATATCCGCAAAAACGTGATGAATATTTGGTGGAACATCTTCGCTTTCTATAAATCCGCTGTCCCGGCATCTACTAGCATCTCTCTTCTATCTTCTAACATCTCCAATTCCTTGGACCGCTGGCTCTTGTCCAAAATCGAAGGTCTTACTCAAACCGTCACCAAACACATGGATGCCTACGACGTGGTCTCTGCCTCTCGCTCGCTCATGGCGTTTGCCAAAGAGTTCTCCACTTGGTATCTCCGTCTGTCCCGCGACCGTTTGCGCACATCAGCTGAGAGCCAAGCAGTCCTGGCTTACGCGCTCAAGCGCTACTGCTTGCTCATGGCTCCCTTTGCACCTTTTATGGCCGAGCGAATCTACCAAAACCTGCCTGGTGCCCTGGATTCCATCCACCTCGAACTCTGGCCCGAAGCCAATACTTCACTTGTCGACGCAGAGCTCGAGACTTCCATGGAAACTGTCATGCAAATCGTCGAAAAAGGCCACGCCGCTCGCAAAACTGCTGGGATCCGCCTCCGTCAGCCACTCTCTACCGCCACTATCTCTGTCGAACTATCCCTGGATTTGCAGCAAATTATTCTAGAAGAACTTAATCTCAAATCACTCCGATTTGCCAAATCAGTTGAATTAACGGTAACTCTCGATACTGCTCTGACCCCCGAGCTCCAAGCAGAAGGTATCGCTCGCGATCTCATGCGCGACATCCAGGGTGCACGCAAGAAACTCAGTCTCTCACCATCCGACGTTGTTACAGTCGAGCTGCCATCATGGCCAGAATCATGGACTGAAGAAATCAAAAAGAAAGTCGGTGCGACGAGCCTCACTGTTGGTTCAGAACTTAAAGTTACCAAACTATGAAAAATTGGCTTCCCGACGCCTGGCTCACAATTTGTTACGTTCTCGCAGGAGCTCTGAGTTTAGTCGTCCTCACGAGCATTAGTCCAGATCGGGTCGGCCAACAAGCGCTTATGTTTGTGCTTGGCTTCGCCATTTACCTTTATCTCGCCAGCCAGGAGATGGCAGTCTACAAAACTTTCGCACCTGTCGCCTATGCAGTCACGGTTTTATTACTTACCCTGACTCTGATATTTGGAGAAACTGTCCGCGGGTCAACTAGATGGTTTAGGATTGGTGGCTTCCAGCTGCAGACCGGCGAATTTGCCAAGCCGCTGTTAGTTTTGGCATTTGGCTTTTTTTTAGTCAGGTATCCGCCCAAAAACTTCAAAAATATTTTACTCAACCTGCTATTCTTCGCCATTCCCGTCCTTCTCATTTTCAAACAACCCGATTTAGGCACGGCCTTGGCTGTCAGCTCTATCTGGGTAGCTCAAATTTTTGTCTCGGGGATATCTTATTGGCTGATAGCCCTCGCGGGCGGTCTGGCGCTTGTTTTTGCTAAATTCTTACCCAGCATCCTTCATGACTACCAGCTCAGACGACTCGAGACTTTTATCGATCCCTTCCGCGATCCACTCGGGGCTGGCTACAATGTAATCCAATCCATTATCGCGGTTGGGTCCGGTGGCATTCTAGGCAGAGGTCTCGGTCATGGTACCCAGTCGCACCTTCGCTTTCTCCCTGAGCGCCATACCGATTTTATCTTTGCTTCGCTCGCCGAAGAATTAGGGCTTTTTGGTAGTCTCTTGGTCATCATATGCCTCGGCGGGTTACTTTATCGACTGCTCACGCTTGCCACCCATGCCAGTAACCAGAGCTCCAGACTGATCTATCTAGGTACTTTTGGTTATTTATTTTTCCAGACATTTATTAATATTGGCATGAACATTGGTATCGCCCCGGTGACCGGAGTTACGCTCCCACTCATTTCATATGGTGGCAGTTCCATCATCGCAACTGCCATCACTCTTGGGATCGCGGCTTCCTGCGCCAGGGGAGATCGTCACCGTACCTTGATAGAAATCAAGTAGTCGGCTATAATAACAGCTTATGAAATACGCAGTCATTAAAAATGGTGGTCATCAGTACAAAGTTGAGGAAGGCCAAGTGATCCAGGTCGAAAAACTCGACTCAGACGGATCCTCTTACGTTTTTAACGATGTTCTGTTGGTGGTAGATGGGGACAAAGTAGAAGTTGGTATGCCCACCGTCGCAGGGATGAAGGTCTACGCCAACGTCGTCTCCGAAGTCAAAGGCGAAAAAATCGAAGTTTTCAAATACAAATCCAAATCACGTTACCGCAAACACACCGGTCATCGCCAGAAATATACCCAGGTGAAAATTAGTGGTATCGGCCTGCCTGCACAGGCAGGCACTAAAAAAGCTGAGCCGAAAGTAGCCAAACCTGTCACTGCGAAGCCCAAAGGGCGAAGTGTGAAAAAAGTCGCCGCGAAAAAAACTGCCAAGTAATTCCCCCTAAATGGTTTAATGATTCATTGGTATAATGGTTTATTATGTCTCCCTTTTATTTCTTCCTCGGCAATACCCCAGATCTCTCACTTTTGGAACTCAAAACCGTCTATCCCGGTGAGTTTAACTTGCTTGCCAAAAATATTGCTGCCTACGCAGGGGATGTTGACGTTTCCTCCTTGCCTCGACTCGGTGGTACCCGCAAAGTTGCCGTTCAACTGTCCGTATCAACTGAGCGCAAACTCGAATCGCAGTTAATCGAAATCATCAAAACCGACGAGGGGGGCAAGAATATTGCAGTCACCAGTTACCTACCCAAAGAGGCGCAACCCATTAGCCTCAGTACCATCAAAAAAGCCGTGTCTGAAACTAGGCCTGTTCGCTTGGTCAGTATGGATACCGAGGAACACGAGCTTTTAATGCTTTCTCACCAACACGTCTCTGAGTTTAATATCATCCCATCCGGCGACGATCTCATTATCGCCAAAACTGTCTGGATCTACGATGCAGAGGATTGGGTCAGCCGCGACCGCAACAAACCCTACCGTGATATCAAGCGCGGCATGCTCCCCCCCAAAGTCGCTCGCATCATGGTCAACCTCGCCACCCGAGGGCAATCTGGTCTGACTTTGGCAGATCCATTTTGTGGAACCGGTACGGTGTTGTCCGAAGCCATCATGGTGGGGTGCCACGCGGTTGGCAGTGATACCAACCCAGATGCCATTACTGGAACAAAATCAAACCTAGAATGGCTCAAATCTGCTCCCAACTCTCTCCTAAAATCTCTCTCCTATCATCTATACGCACTCGACGCGACTCACTTTAGTGAGCAAGTCGAGAAAGTGGACTGCATTGCCACGGAGCCTTACATGGGCCCATTACTCGATGAGCGCAATCCTTCCAGTTTAGGCAAGATCAAAAATATTGCCAAAGGACTAGACAAGCTCTATCGCGGCGCCTTCAAATCGTTCCTCGCCGTCCTGCCAGTCGGAGGGAGGGTAGTCATGTCTATCCCTACTTTCCAGGTTTACGGTCGAAGTATCGAGACGATTTCAATTGACACTTTGACCGCCCTCGGCTACAATTACATCCTGGCTGTTCCATACTCTAAACCTGGTGCTGCCGTAATTCGTAATATAACCATTTTGGAGAAGAAATAGGTTCCCAAATTTGAGAATTTGAGAATTTATGATTTGAGAATTTTATGTCACACGTCAAAGCAGGTGGTGCCACACGTCAAGCTAGTCCCAGACCCGGCAAACGCCGCGGCCTGAAAAAGTTTGGCGGCGAAGCAGTTAAGGTCGGTCAAATCATCATCCGCCAGGTTGGTACCCGGACTCGTGCCGGTGTTGGCGTTGGTACTGGCCGAGATTACACACTATTCGCCATGCGCGACGGCATCGTCAAATACTTCACTCGCCTGGGCAAAGCCTTTGTTTCCGTAAAATAAGGTGTGGTAAGATTGATCTATGCCAGACCTAGTAAAAAAAATCCTCATAGTCGAAGACGACGATTTGATTAGCCAAATGTACCTAGCCAGTCTGGCCGGGGCCAAGTTTGAAGTCAAACTAGAAAAAGACGGAGAGTCTGGCTGGAAGGCAATCCAAACCTGGAATCCCAGTTTGGTCATCCTCGACATTATGCTACCCAAGCTTAGTGGACTGGAGATCCTGGATAAAATGAAGGGAGATCCCAAGCTTCGCAATATTTCCACTATCGTGATGAGCTCGCTAGGTAGCGACAGCGACAAACAGAAAGCACTCGCGGCTGGAGCCAAAGATTTTTGGCTCAAAAGTGAAGTCAATATGGCTGACTTCCAAAATATGATCAAAAAAGTAATGCAATGACAAATGTAACACTGCCATTCTTTGGAAGTTTATATAACTCAGCCATCATCCTCAAACAACTGACCGCTCTCTCAGCCGACGAAATGAATCTAACGATTTTGTGCCAGAGGATCACCGAGCTTCTCCTACGCGAAATGAAAATCTCCAGTGCGGACATTGTCCTCTCGCCGGATTACGAAAATCCACGTCTAGCACCTCTCGTCCCAGAAAAGGCTATCGATCCCAAGCTAGATAGACTCCGTCAAATGATACACCATATCAAGTTTCCCATGGTACTTTCTGACCTCAAAAACCCCGCTGATCAGCAGTTACTTACGGAACTCAAAATTGCCCTCATTATCCCCCTTATTGTCGGAGTTGAAGATGTAGGTTTACTCGTTTTGGGTCCTAAAATCGGTTTAGGGTCTCGCTACACACAGAGCGACATCAAGTTTCTCCTAGAATTTTCTTCCCGGTCAGCCAATCTTCTCAAAAACGCCAATAGTTACCGCAAAGTTCAGGATTTTAACAGGACGCTTGAGAGCAAAATCATCGAACGTACTCATCAGTTAGACGAATTTGTGTTTATAGCGACCCACGATCTTGCTGCCCCAGTGACATCTATTGCTGGTTTTCTCTCGCTTATCAAAAAAAAAGGCGATCAACTCTCTCCAGAACTAACCACTTATCTAGCTGCAATTGACGAGGCCAGCAGCAGGCTCACCGCTTTGGCCAAAGATCTCCTCGAAGTTGCCCGTTCTGACTCAGGAACCATCAAAGTTGATTTAGTTACAGTCGATGCAGGAAAGCTGATAACCGATGCACTCCAGCAAGCTACGCCTTTAGCCAAAGACAAAAATATTGCTCTTACAGCAAACCTTTCCCCTGACAACAATGTCCAGGCAGATCCCCAAAAACTCACCGAAATCTTCGAAAATATTATTTCTAACGGCATCAAATACAACAAATCCGGCGGGAGTTTGACTATTACCACGACGTCAAAAGACAAGAGCCTTGTGATCGAGTTCAAGGATACCGGACTAGGTATTGCTGCAGATGAGCAAGACAAAGTCTTTACCAAGTTTTTCCGCTCCGAAGCAGCCGTCATTCGCTCTAGTCCTGGTACCGGCCTGGGCCTCTTTGTCGTGCGCATGCTCACCCAAAAAATGGGTGGCAAGGTAAGTTTCAAATCGGTAGCGGGTGAGGGGACTACTTTTTGGCTCGAATTTTCAAAATAAGTTATACTGAAAATCATGATACTGCCCGATGATCAGCTAAAGGCGATACTGGAAAAAAGTGGCGCCGTCTCCCCTGACCTACTCAAAGTTCTCGCCGAGTCATCCGGGGCCGAGCACGGCACGCTCAGCGCTCAGCTTATCGGGAGTCATGTCCTGACCGAAGATCAGTTAGGTCAAATCCTTGCCAAGGCCATCAAAGTTCCTTTTATTAGTTTATCCAAACTCACCATTACCCCAGAGGTGTTTTTACTCGTACCACCTCGTCTCATGCTCAAAAACAAAATTGTCGCGTACGAAAAATCCGGGGGTAATCTCAAGGTCGCCATGTCTGATCCTCGCAACACCAATGTCGTGGAAATGTTGGGCAAAAAAACCGGATTAAAAATCGAAGTTGCTTATGCGACAGAATCCGATATCGCCAGCCTCGTCAATTTGAACAAAAAAGCCCTCCAACTTACAATCGACGAGCTCTTAAAAAGCGAAATTGCCGCCGCCACTCGCACCCAAAGCGATACCCTACCCATTGCCAAAATTATTGATATTTTGATCAACTCGGCCTACGAAGACCGCGCCTCCGACGTCCATATCGAACCCACAGAATCCGAGAGCTTGATCCGTTTCCGCATCGACGGTGTCTTGCAAGATGTTTTGCTTATGCCCAAGGCTATCCACGATCGTCTCATCACGCGTATCAAAGTGCTTTCCAATCTCCGCACCGACGAGCACATGAGCGCCCAGGATGGCAAAATGCGTATCAGCATTCCCGAGGAGCAGCTCGATATTCGTGTTTCTATCCTCCCAGTGACTGGCGGCGAAAAAGTCGTGATGCGGCTGTTGTCATCAAAATCCCGCGAATATTCGCTGGCCTCTCTGGGGATGGATCCCGCCGACCTTGTCAAGCTCGAGAGAGCCTATGCCCAGACCTACGGCATGATCTTGTCCACCGGTCCCACGGGCAGCGGTAAAACAACGTCAATTTATGCGATCCTCAAAATTCTCAACACACGCGAGAAAAATATTACTACCATCGAAGATCCTGTCGAGTATTGGATCAAAGGAGCCAATCAGGTACAGGTCAACGTCAAAACCAACCTCACGTTTGCCGATGGCCTGCGCTCTATTTTGCGCCAAGACCCCAATATTATTTTTGTGGGTGAAATCCGCGACAACGAAACAGCTGGGATTGCGGTCAATGCGGCCCTCACTGGTCACTTGGTGCTCTCGACCTTGCACACCAACGACGCCGCGACAGCCATTCCACGACTCTCTGATATGGGAGTCGAGCCCTTCCTCGTGGCCTCAACCGTTCGGGTCATTATTGCCCAGAGACTGCTGCGTAAAATTTGTGAAGGCTGCAAAACAAGTGTCGATTTTACCCTTGAGGATCTCTCCAAACATTTTGCGGTTGAGACTGTCAAAAAATATTTTGCCGCCTCCTCCAAAGTCACCACCTACAAAGGAACTGGGTGCAAATTATGTCACCAAACCGGCTACAAAGGTCGGCTCGGAGTGTTCGAAGTGCTTGAGGTTAGCAAAGAAATCCGCAGTCTGATTGCCAAAAAGTCGGATGCCGAGATTATCAATCAGCAAGCCCTCAAAGAGGGTATGCGCAGCATGTTGGAAGATGCGATGATTAAAGTTCAAAAAGGCCAGACCACGATCGAAGAAGTTATTCGCGTAACCAAATCGGAGGCCCTATGAAAGACGTTTCCAAGCAATTTGCGCGGGTGACACTCAAAGGCACGGAAAAGCTCGAGCTGGTTGGTAGTTTTGCCACCATGCTTGGCTCAGGGATCTCCATCCTCGAGATGGTCAAGTCCCTAGCCGAAGATACCAAAGGGGGTCAAAAACTCATTCTGGACGAAATGCGGGAAGATTTGACTCAAGGCAAGCGGATTTATGTGACCTTCGCCAAATTCCCTCGGGTGTTTGATCGAGTCAGCGTCAACGTGATTCGGGCATCCGAAGAGGCCGGCACCCTGGACTTGGCGCTCAAAGATCTCCGCACCGCGCTGCAAAAAGACATGGAGTTTTCGGACAAAATCCGCTCTGCCCTCATGTACCCTGCGTTTATTATGGTGGTCTTTGTGGGTATCTTAGGAATGATTTTGACCTTTGTGATCCCCAAGATTTCTACCGTCTTTTTGCAGCTCAATGTCCCATTGCCGTTTGCGACTCGGGCCATGATGTTCCTGTCAGACATCGTAGTCAAGCACACTCTGTGGTTTGGGGGAGGACTCCTCCTCGTTGGCTCCTTTTTCTATTATTTCTTGACCTACAAACGCAGGCAAGTTTTAGAATTATTCTTCCGCCTCCCCTTGGTCTCAGTCCTGGTTATGCAGATAGACGTGACCAATTTTGCTCGTAATCTCTCGGTGCTCTTGTCATCGGGTCTTCCCATTACGCAAGCCCTCGAGCTCGTCTCCGAGGTTGTCGTGCGTCGCAGTATGAATGAATTACTCATCAATACCAAAAATATGGTCCTGGCTGGTCGTCCGCTGTCTGAGGGTTTCCGCTCAGCCAAGGGCGCCGTGCCTAGTATTGTTATCAAGCTGATCGAAGCCGGAGAAAAAACCGGCACTCTCGATCGTTCACTCCAGGAGATTGCCGAGTATTTTGATTACAAAGTGACCTACACCCTCAAATCACTCACGGCTTTGTTGGAGCCAATTATGTTGGTGTTGGTTGGTGTGGCCGTGGGTGGCATGATGTTGGCCATTATTGCTCCCGTCTATGGTCTCATTAGTCAGATCGGCGGACACTAAACATGAAAAAGGGCTTTACCCTAGTCGAACTATTACTCGTGATCGGTATTTTTGGCCTTATCGCCACCATTACCAGTATGTCATTTTTCTCTACCGTGGCCCAAACTGACTTGGGATCCGCCGAAGATGTGCTTGTTGCCGATATCAAAACCAAGCAGGCCAATGCCATGTCGGGTAGGGTCGACACGACCTGGGACACGGGGGACATGACTCCGCTACCAAATGGTGTCACCCTAGCTACCACCTTCCCCGGCGACACGATCACTTTTGTCGGTGGAACCGGCGAAATCAGTAGCTATAGTGCAGGGTCTGATTCCCTCATCCTCAGCGGGAATTCAGGTACCAAGACTATTTTGCTTAATAGGTACGGGACTATTATAGGAGACTAGATGACATTGCAATGGCTTAAAAAAGGACAAGCTCTCGTAGAGATGATGGTGGGTCTGGGTATTGCCGCTGCTATTATGCCCGCCGTCGTTACCTCTTTTTTTGCTGCCCGCGGCGGCAGTGCCCAAGAAGAAGTACGCATGATGGCCAGTGGCCGCTTGCGCGAAGCACGCGAAGTCGTTCGTTTAATAAAAAACTCCAGCTGGGCAGCTGTCGCCGATGGTACCTACCATCCCACACTAAATTCTAATGTCTGGAGTCTAGCGTCTGGTTCAGAGAGTAATCTCGATGGACTCTTTACCCGCCAAATTGTCCTGGGTCCGGCCTATCGCACCCTCACCAACCAGCTCACGACAGTGGCTTCCGGCAATACTCTCGATCCTTCCGTCAAACACGTCAACATTACGGTCACCTGGACCTCGCCCATTGCTTCTTCGGTGATGAGTGATTATTACATTATGCGGCTGGAGAATTTGACTTATCTCGAGACGCTCTTGACCGACTTTACGGCCGCGGGAGTCGTCCATCGCTCTACGGTGGCAGCCAATACTTCTGGAGGTGAGGTCGTGCTGAGTGGTTCGGGGAGCGGAATAGGGAACTGGTGCGATCCTAGTCTGACCCTGCAATCACTCGACCTCAATCATTCCTCGGTACCAACCTCCATCTCAGCGATTGAGGGTCATGCCTATGCGACGACGGGTGAGAATGCTTCTGGAGATCCCTTGACCAGTATCAATATTACAAATCCCACTCCACCCACCTTACCAACTCCTACAGAGGGAGGGAGCTACAATCCCAATCCTCAGCCCAAAGCGTATGGTCTCTATGCCACTCCTAACTACGTATATCTTGCCACCAGTAAGAAAATGGTTGATATCGTCAATCCCAGCAACATGACTCGGGCTGGGTATTTTGATCCACCTGGAAACAAAACGGGTGATAGTGTATATGTGTTTGGAACTATCGGCTATGTCACAAGTGGCACGACTCTCTACACCTTTAATTTAGCCCTCACCATCGACCCCGCACCTTTACTCCTGAGCACTACGCTCGCCGGCAAGGGCAAGCGAGTCATGGTAGTAGGTGAATATGTCTATGTGGTCACAGACAGTTCTACTAGCCAACTACAAATATTTCGCACTAGTGATTTATCCCTCGTAAAAACTTTAAACGTCCTCAACGGTCAAGGAGGTGTTGATATATTTGTCAAATCAACGGGTGATTACGCCTATCTCGTGACCAGCTACGCTTCTCCTGACTTTTTTGTGATAGATCTCTCTACCAACTCCGTGGTTGGTAGCTATACAACTGCTCTCAACATGGATCCTAAAGGAGTTACTGTCATCCCTCAGGATCACATCGCAATTATAGTGGGATCTGGGAGCGACCTCTATCAGGTGCTTCGGATCGATAACCCGAGCTCGCCCACGCGCTGTGGAGCTGCCCTCACATTTCCTGGCGTGAGCACCCTCCACGCGATCTCCTCTGTGACCGAGTCAGATGGTGATGCCTACTCATATATCTTGACAGACGATGCCAGCAACGAATTCCAAATGATCCAGGGTGGTCCTGGTGGGGGTGGGGGAGGGAGTGCGCTGACGGGAGTTTTTGATTCTCAGCCGTTCACACCTGCGGGTTCAGCCACCTTC